>SPAX01000027.1 GCA_005239475.1 Nitrospira sp.
AGTTCATCGCCTCATGAGCCAATATCTGAATGCCCACGTAAGGTGAGATCTTTTGAGTTGCTTGCTACCATTCTGCTACCGGAATACCCCAACCCAGGCTCACCCAGCACGATCTCGATTACTTCAATTCCTTGTGTTTCTGCTCAGATACATGCTCCTGGGTCTGCTGAGTTTGGTCAACAGGGCATCTCTTAATCAGCAGGCCATAGGTTCGACTCCTGTGCATCCCGTCCTGTTGTTGCGGTAGCCTCCGGCAGAGGCCGACCGGCTTTCACCTGCGAGGCGCACCGCTCGCGCCAGTAAGACTGTCACTCCCGCCGCTTCTTCCTCTCCGGCACGCCGGCAACGGCCTCTGCCTCACGTTTCCTCTGTGAAATGTGCATTGGCTCTCCTCTTTCTGTGAGAGAGCCAACTTCATTTCAATAAAGGAAGAAACAGGATGGCTACCAACAACAAACCCGCGCACACGCTGCGTTGCGGCAGCATCAAAGCGACGATCTGGGAGAACACCAGCGAGAAGGGTCCCTTCTTCGCCACGACGTTTTCCCGCCCGTTCAAGGATCAATCCGGGGCGTGGCGCAATGGGACCTCATTCGGTCTGAATGATCTTGAGGCCCTACTCACCGTTGCGCGTGACGCCAAGGACTGGATTGCCGCTCACGCCTTGAAGAGTTGATCTTCTTCCATGGGAAGCCTCCGGCCTTCCGGGGGCTTTCCTTCGGCCTATCTACCCTACAGCCTCTTCGCGAGAGGATAAAATTCAAGCATCGCGTGGTCTAGTTTTTGGAGGAAAGGTCACCCATTCCGCTCGCCTGTGATACGCTTACAAGATATCGAAAGGGAAGCACCAGAGGACAAGAGTGGGTCGTGGATAATTTCCAACAGACCCCCCTGGTCTGATGAAAAAGCATCGATCACTGACGTGGTTGAGGGTCAGCTGATCAAGACTCTCCTGATTGAAGCATAAGAGACTTGTTGGCGGGCTTTGGACAAGGCGAGCCTGCTGCTGAAAAGGAAAAATTAAGCCAAATGGGAAAGACTCTTGAGTATCAGGGGTACACAATTCAGTCCTCTCCGCAGCACCTAGCAGACGGTGAGAAATGGCAGTTGCGCATCTTCGTCTCCATGGACGATCATCGAGGCGTCAAAGCTCGCGAATTCTTAGCCGATGGCGTGTATGCAACGGAGCAGGAAGCCGATATCCACGGGATTGCCTATGGTCAACGCCTCATTGATGGGAAGGTGGAAGGCCGGTCCGTCATGGATCTAAAAACGGAAGATCGCCGAGCGACGCCGCGCCTCCGGGTGCAATTCCGCACCACGTTTTCAGCTTCTTCGATACTAGAAGGGATGGGCATCATGCTGGATCTGTCTTCCGGCGGATGCCGCATCGAGAGTCCGGTCACCGTGGAACCCGGTGTGTCGCTGGAGCTACGGATCTATGCGCCAAACATTGAATGGCCTCTCATGATTGAGGCGGCCAGTGTGCAGTGGGTGAGTGGCCAGACATTCGGGCTGGCCTTCTTTCGGATCACGGAGACTGAGCGCCAGCGGTTGGAGCAGGTGGTCAGCAATCTGATGGAGGGGTTGTCCTAGCGTTCATCCGCAGTACAGGCAGGGATGGGAGGTGGAGAAGTGATCTAGACAACGGAGAAGCCGACGAAACCGGGGTAATGCTGGTACCGGTCAACACGAGACCGAAGGCAGATTATTGAGTTCATCGAAGGACCAATGGATTGCACTGGTAAGCACTGGGGTCATTGCTTGACCTTGCAACCGAACAGTTCACTGGGGGTCAGGAAAGACGTTTTCAACAACCAATTCTGACAAACCAATTCTGACCCGCTTGCGCTGATTTCCAGGCAGGGACTGGGCTACACACGCTGGTTACGTGCTTGATGCTAGCAGGCTCCGGAAAAACTATTGTGGCACGGTAGAAATTCAGTGGTTCGGGCGTCGTCTAGGAGAACCGATGGACATTGCGCAGGATGCTCAAAAAGGCCAGACTTCTCACCCGCCCAACCCTGGCGCGCCAAGACGCACCTTGACCCAGGCAAGGCCGCAGCGAGCTATCACTTAATAAGGGGTGGCTGGGAGATCCCAACTGCGCGCATCGAGCGACCACTGCTTCATCGTGGGGGCTCTGCGAGCAAGAAGGGCACCTGGCCGCTCCCTTCTCATCCTTCTGAGGCCGCGCGTTGCGCGAGCACTGGGATCGTCCCAGCCACCCCGCCCCCTTTTTCAGCATCCTGCTATTGAATGCCCGCCTGGCGTTGCAGCCAGCGCACATACTTCACGATCAGATCGACGTCCTGAGGAGTGACGGTGTCGATTTTCGGCATGTTGCCGAATTCCCAATGGTGCGCCTTGACACCGTTGGCCGCAGCATATTGGAAGGCCTGATCCCCGTGATGGTGCGGCTCGTAGATCTTATGCACTAACGGAGGTCCGTGATCGGTTCCCGCCGCTTGTTTCCCATGACAGGCCGCACAGTTCGCGTTGAATGTGGTTTCACCCACTTGGAATTCGGTCGGCGCAGGAGCGGCCACGACCGCTTGTATCGGTTGCGAGGAGTCGCAGGCCACGAGGAGGCTAAGGCTCAGCACACACACACTGATCTGAAGTATTGAGGTCATCAGGATTTTCATGGAATTAGTCCCTCTGATCATGTTCATTTGGTCTGTTCGGTCTGTCTGGTTTGTTTGGTTGAACTGGACTAATTAGATGAACCAGACGGACTAGACTTGTCCTCACGGCGAACCTTCGAAGTTTCTGAATGTCGCAATAGTTTTTCCCCAGCCTACTAGAGCCGGGCACCGAACAGGATGTTCAAACAGGATGGCCAGCAAGGCCGCAGGCGAATCGAAACCAGAGGCGTACCCTCTGGGGTACGTTGAGGATTTCGATGAGTCGAGAACGACGCCGGCCGCCTGTTTCAACGTCCTGAGGTTATCGCATATGCGATGGGATCCACAACCCCGGCCTTCGCAAATCCCTCCCGCCTGATCACGCAACTATCGCATCTCCCACAAGCCTGGTCCCCCACCGGATCGTAACAACTATGGGTCAAATGAAACGGGACATGCAGTTCGATCCCTTGCCGGATTATTTCCGCTTTTGTCAGCATCAGCAAGGGGGCTTTGACATGGAGAGGATTTCCTTCCGTGCCGGCTTTCGTGCCTTCCTTCACCGCCGCTTCAAACGCGCGGATGAACTCAGGCCGGCAGTCTGGATAACCGGAATAGTCGAGCACGTTCGCGCCAAAATAGATGAGAGACGCTCCCACAACCTCCGCGTGCGCTGCCGCAATTGAGAGAAAGATGAGATTCCGTCCCGGCACATAGGTGACAGGAATGCTCCGGCTACGTTCGTTATCCTCTCGGTCCTTGGGTACTGCCGCCGGGCCGGTGAGCGCCGACCCGCCGATGGCGCGAAGATCCAGATTCATCACCAGATGATTCGCCACGCCCAAGGCGGCTGCGACCTCCCGAGCCCGCTCCACCTCCACCGCATGCCGTTGTCCGTAGGCCATCGTGAGGAAGTAGAGTTCGCAACCCTCCTGCTTGGCAATAGCTGCCGTGACGGTGGAATCCAGCCCTCCACTCGCCAAGACGACCGCTCGATGTTTCATTGGATTCATCACACCTACTCCCACATACGGAGGAGGGTACCAAGAGTGGGTACAGAACGCGAGCCTCACCTAACGAGGGAGAGCTAGCCCACATTATTCATGACGGTTCGTCGCGAAATCGCGCAGTCGCCACGCGAGACAGGCTTGTCGCAGCGGCGAATCCGCGATTGGAGCAGAAACGTTCATGAATAATGCGGGCTAAGATCATGATTGGCGGGATGCGCACGATGTGAGGCAAGGATTAGGACCTATCGCGCAGAGGAACGCTTAGCAGGATGCTGAAACAGTCCGCCAGCCTGTCTTGTTCATTTGGTCTGTTCGGTTTGTCTGGTCTTTCTGGTTCATCTGGTTCAACTAAATAGACGAGACAGACCAGATAACCAGACAGGGCTTGTCCCAGACGTGCGGACCATCGACGCACTGGCGTGCCCAAATAGCTTTTCCGCAGCCTGCTAGTCGCGGTCTTCCTCTCGCTCGATTTTTTCCAGCAGCTCTTCTTTCGACTGACACTCGACGCAGAGCTTCGCAAACGGGACGGCTTCCAATCTCCGTTCACTGATTTCTACGCCACACTCCGCGCAGATACCATAGGTGCCTTCGGTGAGCCTCGTCAACGCTTCATCGATGGCCTGCCGGCGGCGATTGCGCATTTCCATCAAGGAAATGCCCAGCTCGCGATCGAGATCCATGAGGGCTTGATCGCCGACGTCGCGGGCAGATTCAAGCCGTCGCTGTTTATCTTCAATGAGGGATTGGCCCAGACTCTCTTCAATCTCTTTGATAATTTCCTGGCGCTTCCGCATCAACATCTGCTGAAGGACTTGGCGGCGGTGCTCCCGGTCTTCGCGTTCCTTAGCCGATTCTTTCGGTTTGGCCGCCAGGGGAGAGACGGCCATGCTGATGGGCTTTTCGAGGACCACAATTGCAGCGGGCTTTGGTTTGCTCGCTGGTTTCGCGAGCTTTGCCCGCCTCGCTGGTTTCGGGGGCTTCGCCCGTACTTTGGCCTTCGCCACCGGTTTCTTCTTGGTAGGGGTTTTTGTTGCCATGACGGGTTCTACTCCTGGGCTGAACGTCGAATAGCCAAAAAAAGTTTGGCATTCATAGCACGGTGCCAGGACTCTTGACAAGGGGCTGTGGGGAAGAGGCTGAGAGTTGCTAAGGATAGAGGATCGTCGAATGGATGGGGTGGCCGAGCAGTTTGTCACGACCCTTAAGGCCCTGGAGTTCCACGAGAAAGTCGAGTCCGACGATTTCGCCTCTCAACTGCCGGACGAGAGACACCGCCGCGGCCGCTGTGCCCCCTGTGGCCAGCAAGTCATCCACGATCAGCACGCGTTCTCCCGCACCAATCGCATCGCGGTGGATGGCAAGGGAGTTCGACCCGTACTCGAGGCTGTATTTGATTTCAAAACTGTCGGAGGGCAACTTGCCGGGCTTCCGGACTGGCACGAAACCGGCGTTCAACCGGTTCGCCAGTAGCCCACCGAAAATGAACCCGCGCGATTCAATGCCGATGACTTTGGCGATCCGCTGTTCCTGATAGTAGGCGGTCAATTCATCGGCAATCGACGACAGGGCGCGGGCGTCTTTGAGCAGCGTGGTGATGTCGTAGAAGAGAATACCGGGCTTGGGAAAATCGGGGACTTCGCGAATGAGGGCGTGATAATTGACGGCGGTCATCGATCAGAGCAAGTCGGCTTGTGTCATGGTTCTGCGTTCAATGGTATGGCGCAAACGCGCCAAGGCGGCCATTTCAATCTGCCGGACCCGCTCACGGGTCAACCCCATCTCCCGGCCGATTTCTTCCAACGTCTTGGCCTCACTCCCATCGAGCCCAAACCGCGCCATGATAACAGTTTGCTCCTTCTCAGGCAACTCCTGCACCCACTCCATCATCTCCGCCCGACGCATTACTCCCTCGGCCGTATCGGCAGGCGACACACATGAAGGGTCCTCAATCACATCGCGCAAGAACGTATCCGCGCCCTCATTGATCGGACTGTCCAACGAACAGGTGGTACGGACCACTTGCCTGAGATCCAACACCTCTTCGTCCGTCGTCTTCAACCGTGCCGCCACTTCCGACGCGGTCGGTTCTCGTCCGAGTTCCTGCACAAGCCGCTCCACTTTGCCGAGATAGCGATTCAGCCGCTCCACCACATGCACCGGCAACCGCACGAGCTTTCCCTGATTGATAATCGCTCGTTCGATGTACTGCCGGATCCACCAGGACGCATACGTACTGAAGCGAAACCCGCGCTTATAGTTGAATTTTTCGACGGCCTTGATAAGTCCAAGATTGCCTTCTTCGATGACATCGGCGAAGGGGAACCCTCGATGCATATAGCGTTTACCGATACTGATGACTAGACGGAGATTCGATTCGATCATCTCTTGGCGCGCCTGCTCGTCGCCCGCCATGACCCGCTTGCCCAGCTGTTGCTCTTGCTTAAACGTTAGCAAGGTCGAGCGACGGATCTCGCGCAAGTAGCACTTGAGAGTATCCAATCCTTCGGAGCGGCGACTCTGTTTTTCCTCGCCGGCGGACGACTCGTCCACTTCCGGAGACGCGGCAGTGCCCTCGTCGTCATGGTCGACGACGTGTCGGCGCGCTTCGCCCAGATCGTGTAACTCCTCGCCTCCTCGCGCCATACGTTCCGTCGCTCCTAACTGGTTGCCCTCAGTACCACACTTGGAAATCTGAAAATCGTCCTGTCGCCGGACTCCACTCCACTTCAACGGCTGCCACTCGCGACGCCGGAGGCCCAGTCTTTACCTGTTCGATCAGGATCAGAATCTGGTCTTTGGGGCCCTCGACTTCAAGTTCGACTCGGCCATCATCGAGATTCCTGACACCTCCGCAGAGTCCTCGTTGCGATGCAACGCGAGCCGCGAACGCTCGATACCCGACGCCTTGGACTCTTCCCTTCACAAACAGCCTCGCTCGGAGAACTGCCGGTTCAATCGGTTCGGCCATACATTCAGACAGACCGCGCTTTACCCACGATGCCTATCCAACGAACGGATACTCTCACACCTCCGCGGAGGCGTCACGCGTTTTGCGATTCCGCGCGAGAGAATCTTGTACAACGGCGCAGAAAAGTACAGAAGGGAAGCGAGGAGGAGATTCGACGCGCGCTTGCAGGGCGCAACTACTCGAATGCGCGTGCGCGTGAACGTCATGAATAATTGCCGGGAGATTGCTCCGATCCGCGGCATGAGTGCCGCCGAAATTGAAGAATAGGCTACGGGTCGAGCAAGCGTGGGTTGGTACTTGGAAGCGAAGACAGTGCAGGGTGTATACGCCCGCATCAGATCCGATAACACGAAAATGAGCGGGCGGCACGAGCAAGCGGAGATTCGGGAGAAACGAAACACTGGATGGGCTTATCCCGTCGCCTCAATAGACGAATAGGCTCCGGGTCGAGCAAGCTTGGGTTAGTATTGAAAGAGAAGACACTGAGGAGTTTATCCGCCCGCATCAGATTCGATAATGCAAAATTGAGCGGGCGGCACGAGCAAGCTTGGTTTGGTCGGGGCGAGAGGATTCGAACCTCCGACCCCTGCGTCCCGAACGCAGTGCGCTACCGGGCTGCGCTACGCCCCGACAAAATCAATAGCACCACGAAGCAAGGTGGGATTGTCTTACATCAGAGGGTCGAAACGCAAGCCATGGGCATCGGCCACCCCTCGACAGGTAATCTTGCCGCCAGACAGGTTCACCCCTTTTGCCAGTCCAGCGTCTGCCCGCACGGCCTCCTCCACTCCCTGCGAGGCCAGACGCAGAAGATAGGGAAGCGTGGCATTCGTCAACGCGACAGTCGACGTGCGCGGAACAATCCCGGGCATATTGGCCACACAATAATGGAGCACCCCGTCCACCGCATAGACCGGGTCCGAATGGGTGGTGGGTTTCGTGGTTTCGAAGCAGCCGCCTTGATCAACTGCGACGTCCACCACCACGGCTCCTGGTTTCATGCGCGCCACCAGTCCACGCGAGACCAACTTAGGCGCTCGAGCCCCAGGAACGAGGACCGCCCCGATCACAAGATCTGCGGCCATCACCGACTCGTCAATCGTCGCTTGCGTGGAGGCACGCGTCACAATTCGACCACGATACAATTCGTCGAGTGCCCGGAGCCGTTCAAGGTCGAGATTGATCACCGTCACCTGAGCCCCCATCCCGACGGCAATCCGAGTTGCCGCGCTCCCCACCACTCCAGCTCCCAGCACCACGACCTTCCCTGGCTCTACGCCAGGCACACCGGCCAAGAGAAGCCCGCGCCCTCCTTGCGTCTTTTCCAGATAGCGCGCGCCGATCTGCACCGACATCCGGCCCGCGATTTCGCTCATCGGCTTGAGCATCGGCAGCGTGCCGCCTTTCGCCTCGATCGTCTCGTAGGCAATCGCGGTGATCGTGGTATCCAGGAGGGCCTTCGTGAGCTCCGGCAAGGATGCCAAATGCAGATAGGTAAACAGGGTCTGGCCTGGATGGAAGAAATGGCATTCGGAGAGCAGCGGCTCCTTGACCTTCACAATGAGCGTCGCTTGTTGAAACAGCTGCTCTTTTGATTCTGCCATGGTGGCGCCGGCACTCCGGTAGTCCTCATCTGAGTATCCGCTGCCGATTCCCGCCGATGGTTCGATCCAGACATCGTGGCCAGCCTGACGCAAAGCCCGCACCCCATCGGGCGTGACACTGACACGATACTCATGATCCTTGACCTCTTTTGGGACCCCGATGACCATGGCCTCTCCCTTCTTGCAATCCATCACCGTAATTCTCAATTCATTCTATATACAATGGCTGTAAAAATGCACGGTCTCGCTCTCGGGGACATCCCCACCAAGTGGACAGCCCGCGCAGGCCTGGTGTAAGATTTGCCCGCTCATCAGCTCACGATCGACAGAGGGAGGATCTATGGATTCTGCAGTTGGGTCCTGCAATGCCTGTGGCGCCAACGGCACCGCGCTCATGAAGTTATCGCTCGGGAAGGACTTTTTCGGTCGAGCCTACGATCGACTGTCCCCCTCGACCGATCAAAGCCCTAAATGGTACTGCGAAGGCTGCTCGATGCAGAAAAATCTCCAGCGAGACTTTCGCGATATCCTGGGGGAATTCGACAAACTTACGGCTGGCCAAGGCTCCACCCTGTCCTCCCAGGAAGAATTTCAACGGGCCTCGTTACGGCTGCGAGAGATTGCGGCGATTCTTGCCGGAGCGGCGGGTCACGCCCCGTTCCTCACCGCAGCCGACGTCACACAACTGATCGGCCGTATGCAAACCACCACGATGCAGGCCTAGGAACCATTCGTGTCGATCTTCACCCGTCATATTTTCGTCTGTACCAACCAGCGGAGCCCGGACGATCCCCGAGGGAGTTGCTCCAAGCTTGGATCTGAGGCGCTCCACGCCCACTTTAAGCAAGAAGCGAAGCGGCTGGACCTGAAAGACGTCGTCCGCGCCAATAAAGCCGGGTGTCTCGATCATTGTGCCGAAGGGCCGAGCGTCGTGATCTATCCAGAAGGCGTGTGGTATCAAGTCAAATCCGAAGCCGATGTGACGGAAATCATGGAGCGCCACGTCATCAAGGGCGAGGTCGTGACCCGTCTTGTCATGCCCGATCACCCGGTTCCCACGACACTTTTTCCACTCAAATCGTAGCGTCGCACCACAAGGATCGTCATGGCTGTCGAAGAAAAGTGGAAAGCCAACTTGGAAAAGGTGGCCTTCATGAAACAGTTTCCTGGACTACTCGGAAACTGGGATGCCTTGGCGGGTAAAACCATCAAGGCCGTCATCCCGCTCAAGGGGAAACAGGGAGCCGCAGTGCTGGTGTGCACCGATGGCAGCTTTACCATCGTGCCCCCGATGGCGCCGGAGCCCTACGAGTTGGGCGAGGCCTTGGCCGTGGCACGGGCGCTCCTCGAACCGACGCATCAGACGGCCTACGTGGAGCATGATCGACTGGTCAAGAAGGACAAGGACGCCCTCAAGTCCGCCAGGGTCGAGAAGATTCTCGGAGCGATTCACAACAATCTGGAGCAGCATCCGGAACTGAAAGATCGGTTGAAAGAACTCGTGAAGGAGTGGAAGTGAGCAGCCTTCCGGATAGAAATATGTTCGAGATCTTTTCCCAAGGTCTCTTTGAAGGAGTCAAACCCATGATGGTCATTCGCGATCACCTCATCCGTCACCCCGACCGTTGTACGCATCAAGCTATCTGCGTTCCGATCTGTCCGACAGGCGCCTGGCTTTCGACTCCTCCCTACAAGTTCGATCCTTCCCGCTGCCTGGAAAGCTGTCGCCTCTGCCTGGATGCCTGTCCTACGCAGGCCATCTACGGGGTGTTCAAGAAGGGGGAGAAGTTGCTGGAGCCGCAAAAGAAGTAGACGGGGCAGCCTAGTTAGTCCCCTTTGCTCGCGCAACGCGCGGCCTCAGAAGGATTCGAGGGAGCAGGCAGACCGTTCTTCTTGCTCGCAGAGCCCCCACGATAAAGCGGTGGTCGCTCGATGCGCGCAGTGAAGAACAATCTGCCTACTCCCTTTGAGGAAGTTGGGGAGTCTGAAGGCCCTCGTTGGACGCGCGCAGTTGGGGATGAGCCAGCCCACCCCTTAGAAAGTACGGAAGATAGAACTTGGGCCAGTTTTCACTTTTCTTTTACTCCAGTGGACGATCTAGTAACACGCTGGCTTTCAATTCACACCAGTGAGCGTTGTCTCCCATTGTTCAGTTTGACATGAACGAAGACTTCTTTTCGATAGTCGGTCATCTTGCTCAGCGTCGTCACAGGGAGGATCAACTGAGCAATACCTTTCGAGCGTGTTTTGTTCATTCGAGATCGTTTCGCAGCACAGTTCTACGACAGCTTTTAACGGTGTGTGGCTTCCCGAATAAGTTAGCGGACTCGGAGGAGTGGGCGTGCCAGACTCAGTTAACGGAAGTTTTCGGGAAGAAGAACCCGGATGTGTGTCGGTATGACATCGAATTTATGACATCGAATTATTGAATGGTAGCGGAGGGAATTCAAACATCCCTGGACATTTTAGACTAGAAAGCAAAATAGAGGCGCCCCTCTCAAAGTCGCAATTAGGAAGATACAAGCGTCGAACCGGTGTCCAACTAGTAGCGATCACAAAAAATTATCCAGAGGTTCCTATTACGTGGATGCGTCGCAAGGGGATAGCCTCACTTCGTTGGCAGGACATTCATCGAGCATTAACCGCTGCTAGAAACGATACGGCGATTGACAAATTACTTACTGGACAGTTTCTAAGCTACCTGGAGATTTCAAACATGGCATTTCGGGAAATTCGACTTCGTCAATTGGAGGACTTTGCCGATCTTTTAGGCACGATCAGAATGCAACAAAGAGATGGAAGAGTCCCAAAGATTGGCACCTTTACAACCGGGAACGACTGTCTGCTAATGCTAGGAGATTTGGATCGAGAAATTAGAGATTACCTGCCAAACTCAGGCGGATGGAAGACATGGGGGCCTGGATATTCGCAGACAAATAGTGAGAAGGACGGTGTCTGGCATTCACTGGGTTTTCAACGGTACAAAGGTTCACGCAGGAAGGTGGAACTCGATTGCTCCCTGGATTTTCCTGACGACAAGAACGAGGATATTTACTGGGGCTTGTATCTGAACGTTGGGAAAAAAGTTGAGCGGGAACATTGTCGCCCAATCAAGAACTACTGTAAGAAAGGCGTACTTGAGAGGGAAGAACTTCGAAAAGAGGCGGTTTCACTCCTGAAACGTTGGAAAGTATATAAATAGAAAGATCGACCCAAGAAAAGATTCCAACTTCAGCTATGCCCACCCTCTCTTCCTATTGGTCCACGACAAATTACAACCGAACCGCACTAATACGATCTGCTTTCGCAAATGGCGCTAATAGGCGGTGCCAGGTCAAGAAAAGAGTGTCAGGAGCTATTTCCAGATGAGATTGGAATGAGTGCCAGTGCCAAGAATCGTCCCGTAGGAGATTCCGTCGCCTGTTACGGTCGTCCTTCTGCCACGATGTGTCCGCCTGCCGCGCAGCCTTTCTCGCTCCTCCAGTAAGATCGCATCAGAATGCCTAAGCTATGTATTGAGATGGATGAAAAAGAACGAGCGGGGCGTATCGGCTTCGCTGAAAGTCGCAAAGCCAATTTATCCAGCCTGCGCGATAGCTATGGAACAACAACTGGGGAGAGGATGAGTAGGAGGATACGTTCGCCGTTACTTTCCTGCTGACTCCTCTAGAGGCAGCCAGTCTGACAGCGGGCTTTCGCCCGCTGTCAGAAGTCGTTGGCTTATGGCTTCAAGGTGAAGTCCTGCGTTGCAAAGGCAGTAATATCCTTGGATGAAGCCGGTGGTGTCTGGGTTACGTAAACCGTTGTGTCAGTCGTTGTGACTACTTGGGCGGAACCCTGAACGGTATAGATTTTTGCCACCGTGGATTGCGCGGCAGGTGTGATGGGCGGTGGGATGGCGCTGTACGGAGCGAGCGACGGAGCGCCAGTTGGCAGCGTCATATTGTATCCATAGTCGCCGGGGGGGATAGCAGTGTCCAAAACATTGGCGACTACCGATTTCACGGTCACAGTTGGCCCACCTGAAAATGATTGCTTCGCTGCGACAATGACGGTGCCACCATCGTCAGCCGGGTCCAACGTCACCGTGCCAGTAATCGCCTGGGTCGAGGAATTCGCTAACGAGAATGGGGTGCCGCTATCGCTTATCGGGGTGATGCTAGTGTCACTTGGAACCGGTACTCCGGAAATGACCGCCGTCGCACGGTTGTCTGCTGTGATCACGACATCGTAGTTTCCCGGCGCGAGATGGGCAAGAAAGAATTCGCCGGTCTGCGCGTTCAGCATCGTCGCACGAACGACACTCCCGTTCTGCTGGGCCGAGGCTACGACATTGGGCAGGGTCGTATCGATAAAACCGTTGATACCGTTCAGTACAGTCGGAATGACCTTGATCACAGGCGTCAGTATGTACTTGCCGCTCCCAGTCTTCACAATGGAGTGGCAGGCATCAAAGTCCAGCAACAAATCCACTCGTTGCCCGGAACCTACGGTGAACTGGTGGATTAACTTAACTCCGGATTTTATTCCACTAGGCGTTTCAAGCGGAATTTTGTCAATGATAGGATCTTTGCCGGCCAGGACAATCCAATTGGCNNANGGCTGANNGNCNNTGNNTTCNGNANNAANACNAGNCGCANTTGTGTGTAATGGCCTGCCGCCAACGGCGTCTCGCCAAGGGTTTCGAGCGCGAATTTGGGAGCTTGCGTTGGATCATTGAGGTCGAGCAGATTGATTTTACGCGCAGTGTCAAGAGTGATATCGGTCCAGCCGGCAGCCTTGTCGTCAGCAGAGCTGCTTTGATGCACCCGCACTTTGCTGACGGTGACATTCACCTCATCGAAGCCGCAGGCCGGTGCATCGGTCATCGAAACGCTTACCGTCCCGGGTTGTGCAGTAGACCCACCACCGTCACCGCCACTGCCGCATCCAGCAACAAAAACAGTCACCAGTAATCCCATCAACCACATGAGTGGTTTGAAACGGTTCTCAAATTTGTTCATGTTGCACCACCTGTTCGTTGTAATTTCGGACCACATCAGTACTCAGACCATCGGTCAGCAATACAATATCTTCGACTAGCGAGCCGCACCGCGATCTCTGTCGCACTATCCTCCGCAAGCAAATTACATGCTATTTGGTTCATGTTCTGCGAAACAATCCGTATCTCTATCTATCATGGCCCTCGGCAAATTCCCCGCCGTCTACTTAATGCTATACAAAGCAACCGGCTACGATCACAAACTGGACGGTTAAGTCCCATGTTGAAAATATTCTCGTCACGCGGCTCTTTCCTGCAATTCCACTTTAGTAGGTTGCGCGGTGTTGGCATTTTCATACATGCCTAGTCGTAGTATCTTTATTATCTTCGGCGTTTCCTCTTCAGCGCCGCGTTTGATTTACGAACAGGGGTTGGAATGAGAGCATCACTACCGCAGGAGTAGAATTTGAGTTATGAGCGGGAAGATGACGGAAGGTGCCAGTCAACTAGAGAGAAGCGTTCCAATGCCAGTCTGCTAGATGATCTGCTTTCGGAGCCGCCCCCAGCAGGCTGTGCCGACGTAGCCGCAGGCGAAGGTGCCGGTCGTGAGCGCCATGATTTGGTAGACCTTGCTGCGGGGGATTTTTACTTTGACGGCGGGGTTCAGGAGATCGGGCGAATTCATGACTAGCTTGAGCGATTCGCCGGCGGAGAGAATCGGCCACATGCAGGACAATCGCAGACGGGTTTCATGTCGTGGAATCGCCATGGCGTAGAGCCAGCCTTGGTCAAGATGCTCCACTGCCATACGAACAAGTTTACTCAGGACTGGCTGAAAACGTGCACGATTCTGCTGGTCCAGTAAGTCCCGCGCGGTAAGTCCGGCTTCGGCCAGCATGGGCGCCGGCACATAGCAGCGGCCTTCCTGGAGATCATGCGCGATATCTTTCACAATGTTCGTGAGTTGGAGGCCTTTCCCAAACCGCACAGCAACCTCGGCCATCTCTCGCACCTTCCACGAGGCCAACCCTGTCCGGTGCGCACACATCAAATCCGTCCAGAATTCGCCCACACAGCCAGCCACGTAATAGGTATAGCGGTCCAGATCATCGAGCGTCTTCAGAGCCGTGAGATCTCTCGCGGACGTGCCGGGGAAGACGGCGAGGTCCATCTCCATGCCTTGCGTCAGCGTGGTCATAAGCCGTTGTATGCGGCGCCTATCGTCCGGTGAAAAGGTCTGGAAGAGCTTGAAGCAATCTTCCAGTCGTTCGAGCAGGATACGCTCGGCAGAGTTCTGCTGGATTGGTCCCACCGCTTGCTGGATCTCTCGCACCTGAGCCCAGGCAATCTGATCGCTCACGAACTGCGCTTTGAATTGGCCGAGTAAATCCAACCGGCGCGGACGATCGATCAATTCCGTGTCCGCAATCGTGTCCGCTGCGCGGGCAAAGAGGTAGGCGAGGCTGACTTGATCGCGCACATCTGCCGGAACTACGACCAACGTCGTATAGAAGAGACGGGACACTTGTTTGAGGAGATCGCGGAGCAGTTCCTGCTTGGAGGTCTCTATGCTCGTAGCCACACCTATCGCACTTCCAGGGTCCCTTCCATCCCTTTGTCGCGATGGCTGGGCAACGGCCAGAGACGTTTGTCACAGTAGATGGGAAATGTGCCAGGCTGAGTCGGCGTAAATGTAATGGTGACCGTCTTGCCTGCACTCACATCCTGCTCGACGGATAGGCTTCCCGCCGGGTCCTTGATGATAAAATTGTGCGGGATAATCGTGGTTACGCTGGTCAGCGTCAGTTCCACCGGCTTCTCAGCTTCGACAATCAAATGGTTGGGGGTATAAGAGTAGCTATCAATCGTGACCGTGGCTCGCTGCACCCCGTCTGCCGCCACTGGGATTACCACGGGAGGGCCGGACTGAGCGGGCTCCGCTGCATGAACGATTATCGCGCCGACAGATGTCAGCAACCAGACCGCCGCCAACAGGTGGAGCAATCGCAGGGGCACCCTCCGCATGAGCACTTCTAACAGGAAGGACGGGAACGGGTCAACTTTGTCCAGGAGTATCAGCCACTTCGGGCACCTTGACCTTGGTATTTAAGGAGTTATTCCTTACTATACATCGTCATCGCAATCTCGATTGAGATGCAATTCGCTGAATCGGTTAGTATAATCACCCTCACTGGTGACTCGCCCGAATAACTGGGCGAGAACGTGGTCTTGAAGGAGGATCTCGATGAAGTGGTTGAAGGGCATGTCCCTGCTGTTGATCGCCAATATACTGATCATGGTGACGCTCTCGCTCACCGTGCCGGTGCTTATCAATATTGTTCTGCCTATGTTCGGGATCGATCTCCGAGGATCGGTCGACCTCAGTTCGTTAGTCTGGGCCCTCGTCCTCGGCTTTGGTGGCGCCTTTATCAGTTTGGCATTCTCCAAACAAATGGCTCGGGCCATGTTGGATTGTCGCCAGATCACCCAACCACGGTCGCAAGCCGAACAGGTCATTTACGGCTCCGTCCAGGAGATCGCGCAACGGCTCCACATCACGATGCCTGAGGTGTGGGTCTATGAATCCCCCGATCCCAATGCCTTCGCGACCGGCCCCAGCAAGAATAACTCAATGGTGGCCGTCTCGACCGGATTGTTGAGCAACCTGCAAGAACAGGAAGTCCGAGCTGTCCTCGCCCACGAAATGGGACATATCTACAACGGGGACATGTTCGCAACGACCGTGTTGGCTGGGCTGATGAATACCTTCGTATACTACATCGCGATGTGGGTGCGTCGGTTCTTCGCACAGCGGGACCAGGCCATGCTGGGATTTGGGTTGTCGATCGTGCTCCAGATCATCGTCAGTATCATGGCCTCGGTCCTGATCAGCTGGTTTTCGCGTCAGCGTGAATTTGGCGCGGACGCCTTTTCCGCCAAGGTGTACGGCAAAGATTCGATGATCTCGGCCCTGCGCGCGATCGATCGATGGGTCACCCGTTCGCAGGTCGAGTACTCCGGACAGGATGCGCTCGCGACGATGAAGATCTCCGGCAAGTCCTCAGGCTTCATGCGAATCTTTGCCACGCACCCACCGGTCGAAGTGCGCATTGATGCCCTAGAGCGACTCTAACCGCAAGGTGCCGGATGAATGTTTAGGCAAAAGGCGCGGGGCCAGAGGCTAGGGGCGACCAGAAGGAATGTCTTTCCTCTCGCCTCATGCCACTTGCCTCTCGCCTGGCTTCTATGCGATTTTGCGACGAACCGTCATGAATAATGCGGGCTAACACCCTCAGACTTTTCGATAAAACGAAATGTGCGTTCGATATTCCTGAATCGCGGCGGCCAGCGCCTGGCTGCCGCGAGGGATATTCGCATCCAGTGTGTCTTCGATCGCGGGATCATCGATTTCCACATCATAACGATCTTGCACGTTCGTTCGGACAGGCCCCTGCGTCACCTCCCTCGGCATGAAAATCTCTTTCCAGACTTCTTTCTCGACCAGACACACATCTCTGAATCGCTCATAGAGCAGCGTCAGCTTCCCTTGATCCGTGACTTTAATGCGTTCTCCCATCCTGTTCCTTTTCTCCGTTTAATGACTGTCGCCAACGCTACGGCATTCGCCGCCCCTCGGCATCTGTGCGGTTCGCGCGTGATCTTAGCCCGCATCATTCGCGAGGCTTCGTGAATAATGCGGGCTGGCAGGCCTACTTGTGCGGGCTTACGCCGGTAGGAGCCGCACCCTCGATAATGGTAAACCGCATGGTGCCTACTTGATTGCCCGCATGAAAAGACTGTTGTCCGAGCGGCGAGATGAACAGTTTCACGAGATACGTCCCGACGTCCCAGGCGTCTCCTGGTTTCTTGAGTTCCAGGAATCCATAGCGTTCATGCCCCGGCACTTCCAAGGTGTCTTTGCCGAGCGGCATGGATGAGAGGACGCCCTTCTCCCCCTCCAGAAACCATTGCGCGCTGAACTGGGTAGGATCTTCCAGCGGGGCTGACTCGAACACGATATAGATCGCCGGAATATCCCGAGAAAACACCGATCCCGGCTCGATAGGCTTCAGCCGCGGATCTTGTGTGTACCAGCCTTTTCGTCCGAATGTATCCCACTCGACGTCATACCCTTTGGCCATCTTGATCCAGGTAAAAAGGGATTGCGGGATGCCTTTCTTCTGTTCGTCGAACGACGGGCTTAGCGTGGGATCGGCCTCGGTCGTCGCTTGCTCCTTCGGCGTAAACAGATCCCGCGCCTCGACTGTCTGCCAGACACACACGACAACACACAGGCCGGCCAGCACCCGCACTAGGATCTCCGTGCCTTTCCTTCTGGTCTCTCTCATTCGCGCCACCATGAACCGCTGGCTACTCGTACCGTCATGGTATCGAGAGATCAGGAAGGGGTCAATCACCGACTGAGCAGATGGCGCAACTATTTACGCTCCGACTCTCACCGTCTGTGCTACGCTCGAGCGGTGTTCCTTCTCAGGGGAAGATGATGTGCAGCTGATACCGTCCGCAGATCCGCAAGAGACCGTGCCAAGCCGCTCCCTGGCGCAGAGTGCCGGCGAGCGAGGTCTTCGCTATGGCTTCCGAGATGGCGCCTGCCAAGCCGTCACGCAAGGAAGCGGCGAACAATACCTTTCCGCGTTCGCCCTGCTCCTACATGCAAGCCCGTTCCAATTGAGTGTGCTGTCGGCATTGCCCCAACTTATCGGAACAGGGGCCCAACTCGTTTCCGTTAAGTTATTACAGTGGTTTCCCAATCGCAAAGCCCTCATCTCTGCCGGCACCATTGGACAAGCCTTCGCCTGGATTCCCATCGTGCTCCTGCCGCTGCTGTTTCCGCAGTGGGGTCCCTGGCTCGTCGTGGGCGGCGCCGCCGCGTATTTTGCTTGCGCCCACTTCACCACACCGGCTTGGAATAGCTTGATTGCCGATTGGCTCGACCAGCATGAACGGGGCGTCTACTTCGCACGGCGAGCCCAAATTATCGCCGGCCTCAGTTTCTTTGCACTCTGCGGAGCCGGATGGGTCCTGAGCCTCTGGCAACATTCCACCGCCGCCTGGTGGGGATTCGTCCTGATTTTCTCCGTCGCTGGAAGTGCTCGCATCCTCTCAGTCTTGGCCTTGTCCCCCGTTCAAGATGTGCATCCCACCGCCCATCGGGAGGCGCAGCAAGGATTTCGCGGATTCGTCCGTCAGAGCGCGACGAAGGACTTCCATCGCTTCCTGCTTTTCTCAGGCCTGATCCATGCGTCCGCGTTGATCGCTGGTCCATTTTTCGTCCTCTACTTCCTTCAAGATATTCATCTGTCTTATTTCGGTTACGGAGGATGGCTGGCGGCAGGTCTCCTGGGTCAACTCCTCACCCTGCAGGCCTGGGGCCAATTCGGTGACCGTTTCGGAAACAAAGCCTTGTTGTCTATCACCGGCTTCACGGTGCCATTCTTGCCGATGCTGTACCTCGTGAGTACGAATCTGGTCTTCCTCCTGACAGTCAATTTTTTTGGCGGCGTCATTTGGGCCGGCTTGGCATTGGGACTGCAAAACTATGTGTTCGATTCGGTCAGGCCGGAGGACCGCGCGAAAGCCACCGCGCTGTATAGCACGGTCAACGCAGTAGGATGGTCGGTGGGAGCCTTGCTCGGGAGCTGGTTGGTGGAGCGCGTTCCCCCACGCATCGAGTGGGCAGGATTCGTTCTTCAGCCTGCATCGAATTTGCCTTTTGTCTTCTTTCTCTCAGGCGTCTTGCGGTTGCTGGTCTCGTACAGCCTTCTTGGCACCTTCCATGAAGCGCGCCAAGTAGAGCGCGTGCCCCGGCAACAACTCCTCTGGGAATTGCCGCTCGTGAAACCCGTTGCCCAGTTTGTGGTCTGGACCCTATCCAAATCGAATCGGTAGGGTGCGGGGCTCCCTACTGCGGCACCAGCGGCTGGGTGGCTCGCTCTTGTTCTTCTTGTTTGAGCTTCTCGAACGCCCGATCTGCATGACCGCGTACTTGATCCGCGGCGGGTGGTGGTGGGCTCTTCTGTCCCTCGCTGGCGCAGGCCCCGACGATCGAGCACAGTGCCAGACTCATCAGGCCAACTACCGTGGCTCGCTGCCACCTCTTGACGATTGCACGATCGATCACCATATCGTCCCTCCCGCATTAAGTCCCATTACCTCAAGGCGCACCGCCCCTGATTTTACGCCCCTTGCTTCCGGAACACTACCCACCTGCGACATCCTCGTTCGGAACGTGTGCTGCCTCATTGACTGAGTCGTGACGACGCGGTATTGTCACCACCAGACTACCTGAACCCCCTGAGGCTCCATGTCGCTACACGACCGTCTGACAGAAGATCTCAAGCTGGCTATGAAGGCCCGCGATCAATTGCGGATGGACGTGATTCGCATGATCAAGGCTGCCGTAATGAACAAGGAATTGGAGCTCAAGAAGGATCTCGACGATGCGGAAATGAGTCGGGTGATGACGACCATGATCAAGCAACGCCGGGAATCGGTCGAGCAATTTGAAAAAGGTAACCGCGCCGAGCTCGCCGCAAAAGAACGACAGGAAATTGCCATTCTCGAATCCTATCTCCCTCAAGCCCTTTCCCCTGAACAACTTGCCTCTGTCGTGGACGCGGCCATTCAAGAAATCGGCGCGTGCTCTCTGAAAGAGATGGGGGCAGTGATGAAGGCCGTGATGGTCCGTGTAGCCGGTCAAACAGTAGACGGCAAACAAGTCAGCGAGCTCGTTCGCGCCAAGCTTCAGTAGCCCGATCGGCACCTGCTATACTGAAAGGCGAATACCCGCACACCATGTGCGGGCGCCTGGAAGGAATCGGCATGGGCATTCTTATCGTTGACGACGCTCCAGACCAACAGCTACTCCTTCGCGCAATCCTTGGGAAAGCCGGCCATACGGACCTCCTGAGCGCGAACTCGGCAAAGACTGCGTTCCCCCTGCTCGACATGGACGGCCAGGAGCCGCCCTCCCAGATCGACTTGATTCTGATGGACGTCCTCATGCCGGAACTGGATGGAGTCGAAGCCTGTCGCCAGATCAAGAGCCGGCCACATCTTTGCGATATTCCCATCATCATGGTCACGGCCAACAACGATCTCTCTAATCTCAAAACCGCTTTTGCGGCAGGAGCAAATGATTACATCACCAAACCGGTGCACAGCGTGGAACTCCTGGCACGCGTAGCTTCCGCGCTGGCGCTGAAAAAGGAAATGGACTGCCGCAAAGCGCGCGAAGGGGAGCTCCGTCGAAGCCATGATGAGCTGCAGAAAGCGCTGCGGGATGTCAAAGTTCTCAGAGGACTCATCCCCATCTGCGCATCCTGCAAAAAGATCCGCAATGACGGTGGATTCTGGCAACAGTTGGAGGAATATATCGGCGAACATTCCGAGGCAGAATTCAGCCACGGCATCTGTCAGCCGTGCGTCAAAAAGCTTTATCCTGGAGTTTACCCGGACTAGCTGTTACGATTTCTCACACACCACTCGTATTCACTGGATTCACAGCGTATGGGCATCTTAATTGTTGATGATTCGGCGGACGACCGCTTCTTGGTTCAGTCGATCCTCTCGGCTGCCGGCTACGACGATCTCCTGGTCGCCGACTCGGCCGCCGCGGCATTTCGTTTGCTGGGGCTTGATGACGGGAAGCACGGCGCCACTCGAGTCGACCTGATACTCATGGATATCGTCATGCCGGAGATGAGTGGCATCGAAGCCTGCCGCCAGATTAAGGCGGTCGAACGATTTCGTGACACGCCTATCATGATGGTCACCGTGAAGACCGATCCCGTCGATCTCCAACTCGCCTTTGCCGCAGGTGCGCTCGACTACATCGGGAAACCCATCAACAAGATCGAGCTCTTGACTCGCGTCCGCTCGGTCTTGCGGCTGGTCCACGAAATCGACCGGCGGCGGGCCCGCGAGCAGGAACTTCTTGAGGTCATGCGTCAACTCCAGGAAGCGAACCAGATGCTGCTGCGCCTGTCTTGTCTTGATGGCCTCACCGGCATTACCAACCGACGGCAATTTGATGACTTCTTGGATCAGGAATGGCGCCGTGCCGTCCGCGAATTGACGCCGCTCTCACTGATTATGCTCGACATCGATCGGTTCAAATTCTACAACGATGCCCTTGGCCATACGTCGGGCGACGAATGTCTCAGGCAGGTTGCCACCGCTATCTCGGGAGCTGTCAACAGACCAGGAGACCTCGTCGCTCGGTACGGCGGCGACGAATTCGTGGTCGTCCTTCCCGGTACCAGAACGGACGGAGCGGCACAGGTGGCAGAAACGCTTCGGCAACGCATCGAGTCCCTCGGCATTACGCACTCCGATGGTGGTTGCACGACCATCAGCCTGGGCTTCGCCAGTACGATCCCAAGCCGGAACGCCTCTCCCACCGATTTGATCAAGGCGGCGGATCAAGCGCTCTATCAAGCCAAGCAGGAAGGCCGCAATCGGGCCAAACAAGCCGGCACACTCTCTCTCGTTCCGCACTCTCACGAAGACTAATCGTCCGCTCCTCGCTATGACCATGCCATGGCTTCGACGAGATGTGCTGACGACGATCAGCGCGACGCTCACCGCGGCTCTCTCCGCATACGTGCCTTCATTCCAATCCCCGGACGTTCCACACCACGTGCTTGCCATCACTAGCGAGGGAGTGTGTGTGCATGGCTAAGAAAGGGTCATCGATTCGAGCGAGTCGCACGGCCAAGCGACAACCAACACCCCCGACGGCCCGTCGTTCACGGACCACACAGCCATCAACAGGGCAAGTACGGGGGGCCTCGCGCACAGAACCAACGGGGAAACAGGGACGTCGCACGGGCCGCACGCAAGATCCTTCTATCAACCAGACGGAAGTGGCTTTGCAGAACAGTGAGCAGCGGTTTCGCGCTTTATTGGAAACGACAAGTGATTGGATCTGGGAAATCGATGAGCACGCGGTTTTCACGTACAGCAGTCCAAACATTTGCAATCTCCTCGGGTATGAACCGGAGGAAGTGCTTGGCAAAACACCGTTCGACTTGATGCCGCCGGAAGAGGCCTGTCGCATCGGAGACCTGTTTGGGCCCATCGCGGCGGCTCGGCAATCATTTAGCTGCATTGAGTCCGTCTATCTACATAAAGATGGCCGCCGCATCGTCCTTGAATGCGGAGGAGTGCCCGTGTTCGATGGTGCCGGAAGGTTCAGAGGATACCGCGGCATTGATCGAGACATCACGGAACGCATCCGAGCCGCGGAAGAAACGAGACACAATCATTCGCTCCTGGACTCCATCATCGAAAATATTCCTCACATGATTTTCGTCAAGGATGCCAAGACCCTCAAGTTTGTGCGTTTCAATCAGGCGGGTGAACAATTGCTCGGTTATCCCAAAGAGGAACTCATCGGCAAAAGTGATTATGACTTTTTCCCCGAACAGGAAGCCGACTGTTTCACGGCCATGGACCGCCAAGTCTTGCAACGGGGGCACAGCTTCGATATCCCTGAAGAGCCGATCGAAACTCGGCGGAAGGGGAGGAGGCTACTCCATACCAAGAAAGTCCCAATCAATGGCGACGATGGCACGCCCCAGTATTTGCTAGGAATTTCGGAAGATATTACCGAACGCAAGCATAGCGAACGCGTCGAGCGGGAGCGGACGCGCGTGTTGGAACAGCAACAGATTGCATTGTGCGAGCTGGCGAAGCAGGATGTGATCTATACGGGGGATTTCAAAGAGGCGTTGCGGATGATCACCGAAACGGGAAGTCGGGTGCTCGGAGTGGAACGGACTAGCGTTTGGACGCTTACCCAACAAGGGGCTGCGTTGGAGCTGCTCGACCTCTATGAGCGGACCTCGAACCGGCACATAACCGGCGTCACGCTGGCGGCACAGGACTACCCGTCCTATTTTGAAGCCATCGCACATGAAGAGCACACCATTGCTGCCCATGACGCTCATACGGACGTCAGGACCAGGGAGTTTTCCCAATCCTACCTGACCCCGCTTGGAATTGGAGCCATGTTGGATTCGCCGGTTCGACACAGGGGGTATGTCGTCGGTGTGCTGTGTCACGAACATGTCGGTGGACCACGATCCTGGACGACGGAAGAAATAAATTTTTCCAGTTCACTGGGCACCTTTATGACTCTCGCACTGGAAGCTAAGCAGCGCCAGGAGGCTGAGCAAGCTCTCGTCCTCTCCAAGGAAGCGGCAGAAGTCGCCAGCCGGGCCAAGAGCGATTTTCTGGCCAGCGTCAGCCATGAGATTCGAACGCCCATGAATGCGATTATTGGGATGGCGGATCTGCTATGGGAAACGGATCTGACTCCCGATCAACGGAAATACCTGCGCATTTTCCGTCGCGCTGGGGGCAATCTATTGAGTCTGATCAACAACATTCTCGACCTGTCGAAAGTCGAGGTCGGCCATCTGGAGCTGGAATCAACCGACTTTGATTTGAGCGACTTGGTTGAGAAATCCATCGAGATTCTCGCCATGCGGGCCAATGAAAAAGGCCTCGAACTCGCCTGTCATCTTTCGCCTGACGTCCCCCGCGCCGTGATTGGGGACCCCAACCGACTACACCAGATCCTCATCAACCTCATCAGCAACGCGATCAAATTCACCGACAGCGGGTCCGTCACGGTGCGGGTCATGCAGGATCCGGAACTCCCCACGCCCGGAGCCATTCGATTTTCTATCAGCGACACAGGGATCGGCGTTCCGCCCGACAAGCTTGCTGTCATTTTTGAAAGTTTCACGCAAGCCCACGCTTCCATGACGCGCAAGTATGGGGGGACCGGTTTAGGCCTGACCATTTCAAGGCAATTAGCCGAGCTCATGAACGGACGAATCTGGGTAGAGAGTACCCTCGGGGAGGGCAGCAGGTTTCATTGCTCCGTGCAGCTAGCGGTGCAATCCAGCCCGACATCCATCCACGACAACGTCCAGGTCAATCTTCAGGGCGTCAGAACCCTCGTGGTTGATGACCATGCCACCAACCGCCTGATCCTTCGTGAAATCTTGGCCGCCTTGGGAGCACAGGTGACGGATACTGCGTCCGGTCACGAGGCCATCGAAGAATGGCAGCGCGCCTCTACTTCGGCACGACCCTACGAACTCCTACTCCTCGACTGTCGCATGCCGGGGATGGATGGGTTCCAGGTCGTCGAAGAGATCAGACGGGCCAGCCCTCCCCAGGGCCTGACAATTATTATGCTGGCCTCTGACCATTGGGCCGACGATATCGCCCGCACCTACGACATGGGGCTGGGCGGCTATTTGATCAAACCCATTAGGAGATCGGATCTACTCCAGACCATCAGCATCGCCCTCGACCGTTCAAAGGGTACCCAACACACAACCAGTTCGGCATCAGTGGCTCCCACACCTCCTACCGAAGTCAGGGCACTGCGTATCTTATTGGTAGAGGATTCCCCAGACAATCAGGTGCTGGTCCGTTCCTATTTGAAGCAGACTCCCTATCGGCTCGATATCGCGGATCACGGAGCCATCGGGTTGGAGCTATTCAAGAAAGGCTGCTACGACCTAATCCTGATGGACATGCAGATGCCGGTGATGGATGGCTATGAGGCCACACAAGCGATCCGGGCTTGGGAGCGGGAGCAGGACCTCCCCCCCACACAGGTGATTGCCTTGACCGCTCTGGCACTGAAAGAAGACGGGGTCAAGATTCTCGAAGCCGGCTGCAATGCCCATATGACCAAACCCATCAAGAAGCACACCCTCCTGGAAGTCCTCCAGGCTTGTAAAGGACGGTATACCTCATGACCACAGGACCGAACCGAAATGCCGAGAACGTTATCACTGTGCACATCGACCAAGGCCTCGAAGAACTCGTTCCCGGATTTTTAGAGAATCGTCGAGGTGACGTGCAGATACTCGAAACTGCGTTGGAACAGAATAACCTGGCACAGATTCGTATCATCGGTCATCGCCTGAAGGGAGACGGAGGAGGATACGGGTTCGACGCCATCAGTATGGTAGGAGCCGCCTTGGAGCAAGCGGCGGCACGAGAAGACCGGGACGCGATCCGACGACATACCGCCGAACTCGACGAGTTTCTCGCCCGCGTCACGGTCGTGTATCGAAGATGAGAGGGAACAATGCGCAAGGTAAAGAGTCAGGATACTGGAGGATTTTATCCGCGCGCAACGATAGAAGAATAGCGCGTAGCCCTAGCGAGCTTGGTTTGGTGGAGGGTAGGCGATCCAGCCGTCGTTGGGCCCCCTTTCTCTGTGTATCGAATTCGATATCAAGGCTGTATCAGTCCGTTTAATCAAAAGTGGGTACAGAATTGCGCTTACAGGGTGGGTGCTTGTGCTGGTTCAGCGTGAAGCTTCGAAAAAAAATGTACTCGCCAGCCATTCACGCTGCTGGATCAAGTATTCCTCTTCTTCACCGGCACCTTAACGATCGTTTCTAGCCGGTGGTCTCAGTCTTTGAAGACATCTGGATAGACCTCTTTCATACATACTTGGCAGACCCCATGACTAAACTCAGCCTCTGAATGGTCTTGGATGTATTCCTCTAGTCGTTGCCAATTCCCGCGGTCGGTCCGTACCCTCTTGCATTTGGCACAGATCGGGATAAGCCCGCGCAATACCTTGACTTCTCGTAGCGCTCGCTCGAGTTCCTGGGTGCGCATGAGCAACTCCTGCTCTCTCGCCTTGCGCGCGGTCCGTTCTTCTTTTAACGTGAGGGCCGAGGACACGCGGGCCACGAGTTCCGCTGGATTGACTGGTTTACGGATATAGTCCATCGCGCCTGCCGCAAAGGCCGCGAGGAGATCCTTCTCGTCGGTCTTCGCTGTCACGACGATGATAGGGATATCCTGGAGCCATTCGGTCGCCGTAATCCAGCGGCAAGCTTCAAGTCCATCCACGCCAGGCAGCATGATATCCATGAGGATGAGATCAACTGCTCCCCTCCTCTGTCCAGCGTTATCCCGGCCCAAGATCTCAAACGCGGCCTCAGCAGAATCGGCAACCATCAGCGACCCGTAGCCGGAAGCCCGAAGCCAGGTCGACAGCAGTTCCTGCTCATCGCGCGAATCATCTACTATCAAAATAACCACGATTTTTCCTTTGCGGAGGATGTTATTGCTGTGCCGTTGAGCATGGCATAAAGATTTGTTTTTGAACAGGCCAGAGGATAATTCAAATTATTGGGAAAATCGACCTACACTTCCTACGATTTCAAAGAGATACAGTAGGCAGGTTGGACTTTCCTGCAGGAAGGGACCGTAGATGTCTCTAGCGGTCGAGAAAAATGGGGGAGGGCAGGGCGCAACCGGCGTTATTTTACCCGATCTTTCGCGTCCGGTTGAAGAACGACGCCGGGCTGACTCAAAGCGCCCCAACGCCAAGCAATAATACCTGCCTCCCTCCAAAGTACTAGTTGCCCTTAATAGGCTCTTGTGGTATCAATGGCAGCAGTATAAGTCGAATCCACCATCAACCTCGGAGGGTATCATGGAAGCACCTTTCATTATCTTGGCGCTCTTATTCATCGTGTTCTGTGGGCTGACGGGTCTTATTTTGGGGATTAACAATAATCCCAAGTGATGGCACGCCAGAATGTGCGCCTCCCCATTCTTACGTGGGTATCGTTGGGACTGCGGGAGGCGCGGTACCTGACTTTTAGGCCGACCATTCGCGGCCCGGTGAGTGCGTTGCAGGCTGAGCCTAAGCGCGCCAACGCCAAGGAATAAGTTTGCCCACTTACGCAATTTTATTTTCCTCCACTTCCACGGCAATACCAGCTGCGGATCAGCCTATAAGCCTCTCCTCGCTTCACGCTCTAGCCCTTCCAGCACCGTATCTCCTGGCGTATACGTTCGATACCACCAGCACCAGCCGTCTTTGACCAGCGTGTGATTGACGGTGGTGCCATCAAGTAGAAACACATCTTATCGGGATTACTGCGGCTGTTTGTNGAGGGNAANANAATTTATTGGTGGAGGGCAGGGGAGTTGAACCCCCGACCCCTACGTTGCGAACGTAGTGCTCTCCCAACTGAGCTAGCCCCCCACNCNACCGACATTCAGCNGGTGAGACGAACGCCTCACCNGCTTGCGCATTATACACAACCGTTTCCTGAGTCTCTACCCGAAACAGGTCGAGGCCCAGGTCGAGGCTGAGAAAATATGATTCTNTTNGCNTAGCCTCAGCCTTGACCTCATCCTGCCTGCGCGTAGCGCTATGACGGGCTGATCNCCGATTCACCCTCNGGCTTTCCAGCTTTGATGAACACGCGCCGCCCTNCAACCTGCAACCGTTCCTCGGCAAAGAGCTGGANCGCTCGNGGATAGATCTTGTGTTCTTGCTCAAGAATGCGAGCGGNCAGTGTGTCGGGAGTGTCGTCATCGAGAATCGGAACCGCCGCTTGAAGAATGATCGGTCCTTCATCGACGCCTTCCGTNACAAAGTGGACCGTACATCCGGCAAGTTTGCAACCCCACTCGATCGCCTTCTTTTGCACATCCAACCCAGGAAACGAGGGCAACAGGGACGGGTGGATGTTCATCATGCGATTCGCAAAGGCCTCTACGAGGACCCTCGTCACGATTTTCATGTACCCGGCCAGTAACACCAACTCCACATCGTGCCGCCGAAGCACGTCGAGTAGTTCGCGGTCGTAGGCCTCACGACTATCGGGTCTGCCCGTATAAGGTTTTGGATCGACGAAGAGGCATGCCAATCCGTGTCGGCGGGCTCGTTCTAATGCCGGGGCCTCTTTCTTGTTGCTGATGACGGCAACAAGCTTCGCCTGAACCGTCTCTGCTTCGATCGCGTCGATGACCGCCTGAAGATTCGATCCGCGCCCGGATGCCAAGACGGCGACTCGAAGCGCATCCGTCCGCTTAGTCGACATACTCCACCAATGGTTCGGCGCCGGTCGATGACACGATGGTTCCGATCTGGCAAGCCGGATCGCCCAACGCCGTGGCACGCGCGATGACCGTCTGGGCGGCTGACGCCGGCACCACCAGAATCAACCCAATCCCCATGTTGAAGACGCGATACATTTCCTCACGCTCGACCTGTCCAAGCCGAGCAATCGCCTGGAAAATAGGCGGCACGGACCAGGCACTCCGCCGCACCCGTGCCCGCACGCCCGAGGGAAACACTCGCGGAAGATTCTCGGTGATGCCGCCGCCGGTGATATGGGCAATGCCTTTGATGGGACATTCCTGGATCAATGTGAGGATCTGTTTGGCATAGATTCTGGTCGGCGTCAGCAGGACGTCTCCCAGAGGCTGATCGAGTTCAGGCAGGCAACTGGTCACGCTGAGTTTTGCCTGATCCAACAAGACATGACGTGCCAGCGAATAGCCGTTGCTATGAAGACCGGTCGAGGCCAATCCAATCAGGACATCGCCTGGCACAATGCTGCGGCCATCGATAATCTTGGGTCGATCCACTACTCCGACGGCAAACCCTGCCAGGTCATACTCGCCCTCCGCATAGAAGGAGGGCATCTCGGCGGTTTCTCCGCCGATCAAGGCACAGCCAGCCTGGCGACAGCCCTCAGCGATCCCCTTGAGCACGGACTCAGCCTTGAGGACAGCTAGCTTTCCCGTTGCGAAGTAATCCAAGAAGAACAGCGGCTCGGCCCCGCTGACCACGATGTCGTTCACACACATGGCCACCAGATCAATCCCGACGGTATCGTGGCGATCCGTGAGGAACGCGATCTTCAGTTTCGTCCCGACTCCGTCAGTGCCTGAGACAAGGACCGGTTCGGCATAGCGATGGGCCTGCAGCCGAAACAGTCCGCCGAAGCCGCCCAGGTCCGTCAGGACTTCCGGGCGAAACGTGGACCGCACCAATGGTGAAATACGGTCGACGAACTCGTCGCCCGCATCGATATCGACTCCGGCATCTCGATAGGTTGTCATATGAAACAGCGTTAGGGAAGGTTGAGGCTCAGGTCGAGGGTGCACGGGGGACCGAGGCGATACCATTCCGCCCTCAGCCTTAACCTCAACCTTGACCTACTCCGGACGCGCATCTTAGCGGAGGGCTGTTGCAGAGGTCAACGCACAAGCACAAGGACTATTCGAGGGGTTATCTTCACCGAGGCGGAACAGCTCGTAAAAGGAGCCAGTCGCAGGCTTCACCTCCACCCGCTAAGGCGGGGCGGCAGATAGGGTCTCCACTGCGCGCATCGAGCGACCACTATCGATCTAATTGATCCTTCCAAGCTCGCTCCTTATCTCTTCAAGGATGGGGACTGATTATCTCCCACTGCGCGCGTCCAACGAGGGCCTTCTGAGGCCGCGCGTTGCGCGAGCACAGGAGATAGTCAGTCCCCATCCCCTAGGCTTCCGGCCGCATCTCCACATCCAGCAACTTGATTTTCCGATGGAGATGACTCCGTTCGATTTTCAATTCTTCAGCCGTACGAGAAATGTTCCAATGATGCTCACGCAACTTTCGCGCGATATAATCCTTTTCAAACGCATTGCGGGCGTCTCTGAGCGAGTCATATGACTGCGTGAAGAGTGGATTGACCGCGGGGGTCGAAGCCTGGGACGCCGGCCCAATCGGACGCGCCTGCAACGAGACACCCGCTTGCGCCGCCTCAATGACGGGTCCCGGCACCATGATCATCAATCGTTCGATCAGGTTCCGCAGTTCACGAATATTCCCCGGCCAGTCATATTGTTGAAACACCGTCATCGCATCCGGCGAGATCTCTTTTATCCGCAACCCCTGCTCTTCCGCATGGACCTTCATGAAGTGGCGAGTGAGCAGTGGGATGTCTTCCCGACGCTCCCTGAGCGGCGGCACGATGATCGGTACCACGTTGAGTCGGTAGAAGAGGTCGTCGCGAAACGTGCCTTTCTCGATTTCCTTGAGCAAATCCTTATTGGACGCGGCTAAGACTCGAACATCTACCTTCATGAGCTTCGTCCCGCCGACACGAGTAAACTGCTGTTCCTGTAACGCCCGTAATACCTTCGCCTGGGTGTTCAGACTCATGTCGGCGATTTCGTCCAGAAACAGCGTGCCTCCGTCGGCCTGCTCGAACTGCCCGCGCTTCATCGAGGTCGCACCGGTGAAGGAGCCCTTTTCGTGTCCGAACAGTTCGCTCTCGATCAAGGTCTCCGGGATGGCTGCACAGTTTACTGCCACAAACGGTCGACCGGCCCGTGCGCTCTGCAGATGGATGGCCCTGGCCACAAGTTCCTTTCCCGTTCCGTTCTCCCCTCCGATCAACACACGGCTATTGGTCGGTCCGGCCGTCTCGATCAGCTGCCGCAACTGTTGCATCGCAGGCGACTGTCCCACCAACTCGAACTTCCGCTGGACGGTGGTCCGGAGCACCCGATTCTCTTGCTCCAAACGGTATTGGTCCAAGGCATGTTTGACGCGCAGCGTGACATTTTCGAGCGACAAGGGCTTTTCAATATAGTCATACGCCCCCAGCTTGATCGCCCTGACTGCCGTTTCAATCGAGCCGTGCCCGGACATCATCATCACCAGTGCCGTCGGCACCAGCTCCCGAACCCGGCGCAAGGTTTCCATGCCATCCATTTCCGGCATCCAGATATCGAGGAGCATGAGATCGGGCGGATCCATGGTGTAGGCGCGCAATGCCTCCACACCGTTCTTGGCCACCGCGACGTCATAACCTTCATCCCGAAGAATACTGCTCAAAGATGTGAGAATCGGCTCTTCGTCATCCACAATTAATATCGATGCAGACATAGTGCTCCGTTAGGCGTTAAACGTAAGGCGTAAGGTGTCCCGGAGCAGCAACCGTATTCGCCGCCGGACCCCTCATCCCTTATCTCTGACGTGGTTAGACCGGCAATTCGAACGTGAACACGGCCCCTTTCGGCTGATTTTGGCTCGCATGGATCTGTCCTTCGTGATCGGTAATGATGCGCCGCACGATCGCCAAGCCCAGCCCTGTTCCCGTCTTCTTCCGTGTAAAGTACGGCACAAACAGCTTTTCCCGGTCTTCCGGCGCAATGCCCGCGCCTTCATCGGCCACGCTCACGACAGCCAGCCGACGTTTTGTATCATACTTGGTTGAGAGCCACACCCGCCCCTTCTGCTGCATCGCCTGAATCGCATTGTCCAGCAGATTGACCATCACCCGCTTGAGCTGCTCGCGGTCGAAATTGAGCGACGGGAGGTCTTCGTCCAACTCCACGATCAGTTCCACATCCTTGTGTGCCCCTCGATAGAGCGTCGTGACTTCATTGATCACATCATGGAGCGACTGATGCGCCATCTGCGGAGTCGGCAGTCGGGCAAACTTCGAAAATTCGTCGACCATATGTTTGAGACTTGTCACTTCGTTGACAATTACGTTCGTGGACTCGTCGAAGATCGCATCGAAATCCGGCGACTTCTCAAAATATTTCTTTCGCAAACGCTGCGCGGACAATTGGATCGGCGTCAACGGGTTCTTAATCTCATGAGCCACCCGTCGAGCCACCTCTTGCCAGGCTGCTACTTTTTGCGCCTTGATCAACTCCGTGAGATCTTCGAACACCAGCACGATACCGAGGTCCTGATTCGCTTCATCCTTCATACGTGAACCGTGAAGCCCGATGGTCAAGAATCTACCTTCGATTTCCATCGGCCCCTCGAGAGCCAGCGTATCGCGCTGATCGAGCAGCATCCGATCGTAGACCGTCTGGAACAGATCGAGTCTCAACTCTTTGAACACCTCATTGGCCAGTCTGCCACGGAATCGATCCGCCGCAAGCCCGAGGATCCGTTCACCGGACGGATTGAAGTTCGTGATCAGCCCGTTCTTATCGACAGAGAGCAAGCCCGCGGCGATCGTCTCGACCACCGTCTCGATGTAAGCACGGCGGCGATCGAGTTCGAGGTTGCTGTGGCGCAACGAGATATTGGCTTCTTCGATCTCGGACTTACTTCCCTGCAGATCCGACGTCATGCGGTTGAATGAATCGATTAATGTGCCGATTTCATCGGTTGCATTCCCTTCGATTCGGACGGAGAGATCCCCGTGGGCAATGGCCTCCGTCGCTTCAGCCAACCGTTGAATTGGCACCGTAATACTGCGCGCGACATAGAATCCAAACCAGGTCGCCCCGAACAAAATGAGTACCGTGATGACGGCGACGAAAAGATAAGCCCCGGCCTTGATCGGATTTTTCATGGCCTTGATCTGCCTATATTCGTCGTACTGATGGCCGATCCCCTCCATTTTCGCCAGCAACGATTCGGGGACGAAGGCCTCCACCACCACCACGCCACCGATCTCGCCGCCCCGCCCGCTCGCTGCGATGGGAGCTGCAGCCCGCACCAAGCGCCCGGTTTGAGCCTCTTGTACCGCGTTCACTTCTTGCTTCCCGTTGATCACTTGGAGGACCAGCTGGCCGATCGGTAGATCGAGAGCCGAGGAGGGCACGTCGAGATCCAGCGCCTTGGTGAGCGTTTCCATTTTGGCCGAGAAAACTTCAATCCCTGCCACGCCGAATTCCGCCCGCTTGCGAGCCATGGCGGCCACCAGCAGATCGCGTTGTTCCGCCAGCAGCATATCCTCTCGATAGATTTCATGGCTGATGGCTCTGGCACTATTCACCGCGAGGGTAATGTGGCCGGCATGCTGCATCCGCGCCACATCATAGGAATCCCGCATGACCTGCTCAATCTGATCGCTGAACCACACATCGACGGCTTTATTCACCAGCCCACTGGCGACCAAGGCAAGGAGTACCGTCGGAACGAGCGAAAAACCGATGAAGGCAGCCACCAACTTTGTTCGAAATCCCGACCCAAATAGTCGATGCCGCCGTTCGAAGTAGGCCTTGATGAGGTTGCGGGAGAGCAGCAGCAACAGGACCACAAACCCGATCAGATCGAGGTTCAGCAGGAGGAGCACGAACGCGTAGCTGGTCGTCGGCAGAAAGGAATCGGTTTCCTCGCCACCGGGGATCACGACCTGGGAATAGTAGAAGGTCAGCGCCAGACAGGGGAGCAGCAGAATGAGGACGATCCAGACCGGCCGCAAATGCATCGTCCGGCGTTCCGGCTCCTGAGCAGGCCTGGATTGCCGTGAAGACCGGCCGGCACCAGCAAGATGCGGCGCAACTCCGGTCACGGAACCACTGACCGTCTTTGCTCCGGGGAAAGAGCCTGTGTCCTTCTGGATGTCATTCACATTCAGTATCCCCGATTGTCGGCGCTTCGACGCAAAGACGACAGCATACTCGCGATCATTGAATCAGGGGAGTGTGTCACCACGTCGCGTGAGCCATGGCGGCTGACTGACACGTCTGGGGTCGACAGGCGCAAGGGGGTACTATTATTTGGCAGCCAAACTCACGTACTTCATCCGAAGGGCGTAGAGCATATCCCGCAGCACCGCTTGTTCTTCCGTTGTGAGATTGCCTGTGGTCTTCTCTTCCAAGACCGAGAGCAAGTCGATAATGTCTTTTGCTTGCGGGAGGTTCGCCGGCATCGGAGGCTGCTGGGGATCCAGTTGTTCCCCCATCAACATCAGCGAGGAACTGCCCAAAGAAATGACGAAGGATGAAAAGGTGACGGGGATTCCCGAACCCTGGTGTGGATCAGAGGGTGCAGCCTCTTGGTGGAGCGTTACCCCCGACGCGGCGTCCACAGCGGTGGATGGACGGTCGGGCCCACTCCCGCCCCGCCGGTCCCGAACGACAAATCCTTCTTCTTGTTCTGCGGCCACAGGCCTTTCCCCCGCTCCAGATGCAGCGATGGTACCCTATCATAGGCCCTGGAGAGGCGCAAGCCGCACCGCCCGATTGAAGCTTGTCGAGAACCGGGTATAATGAGCGCCCGATTGCGTGTGACCATGAGGACAACGATGTCGAAACGATTTCATACACTCGTCGATTTGATGGCCGCGTTGCGCGCGCCGAATGGATGCCCCTGGGACCGCAAGCAAACGCATGAGTCGCTGAAACCCTATCTTCTCGAAGAAACCTACGAAGTATTAGAAATTCTCGACCATCAGGACCGCGCCAAACTCCCGGAGGAACTGGGCGATGTGCTGCTGCAAGTGCTCTTTCATAGTCAGATCGCTTCAGAGACCGGCAGCTTTACCATCGAGGACGTGCTTGAGCAATTGACTGACAAACTGATTCGACGGCACCCCCACGTATTTGGAAATGGGGCAGCAGACCTCACCCCGACGAATGCCGACCAGGTGGTCGCGCGATGGGAAGATATCAAACGCACGGAACGGCAAGCTTCTGGCCGACCAGACTCGGTGCTCGACGGTGTGCCGCAGACACTGCCGGCCCTCCTGAGGGCCTACCAAATTCAAGCACGTGCCTCGCGTGTAGGCTTCGATTGGACCCACGATGCGAAAGGTTTTGATCAGGTCCTCGGCAAGATTGAGGAAGAAATTCAGGAGCTCCGCGTCGCGCTCAGAGCCCCCGCGGCGAACCAGACAGAGCCCGACGTCGCGGCCGTAACAGCCCGGCAGTCGCAGATCGTTGCGGAGTTCGGCGACGTGGTGTTTTCACTCGTGAATCTCGCCCGCTTCATCAAAGTGAACCCCGAAGACGCCTTGCGTCAAGCCGCCAACCGATTCGTCGAACGATTTCAATTCATCGAAGCCCGGGCGACCGCGTCGGGCCGTACGGTTGGAGAACTCTCGTTTGCAGAAATGGACCGACTGTGGGACGAAGCCAAGAAGCAGAATCCTGCCACCGCCACCGAGGAACGCCGTCATGAGCGATGAGCCACACCCCTACGAAGAAGGCAAGCGTGCCGGAGTCCACCCCCTGATTGTCATCTTAGGTATTTTGTTAGGACTCTGGCTTTTTGTGTTCCTCATCGTGCCCAGCTCGAAGAACAAACAAGCCACCGGAACGGAAGGGCCAACCGGACCGGTCATCGAAGATCCCGAAGCGGCGCCTGTGCTCTTCAAAGTCCAGGCAACCGTCCTGGACATGAATGCCATCAGTCTCACTGTCCCTCCAGAAGCAACCGAGAGCCAAGTCGCCGGACTCTTGAAGCTTTTTAAAAAGGACCGGCTCTCCGGCACCTTGACCGATCTCCTGCCCGCCACCACGGCCGGCCACAAACTGGGGGATCACGCCGTCGCCGATATCTTCATTGTGTCCGACGCTCAGTACGCGCAGCCCGACGTGATCCGCATCCTGACCCGCGGCGCGCATGCACCGGGCAACCTATATCCCCAAGCCATTCCCTTCGAAGTGGCGATGGAAGCAATTCGTGGACACTATCGAATCGATCTCAACGACACCGGCAATCCCGACAGTGCCTCCCTCGGCTTTGCCGACGAGTCGGGGGTGCATTCGAAGCATTATCGAAAAATCTTTTAGCAGGCTGCTGAAAAAGGCCCCCAACTTCGTTCTCGGTTCGACAAAATCCTCAACGTACCCCAGAGGGTACGCCTCCGGTTTTGTCTCG
>SPAX01000270.1 GCA_005239475.1 Nitrospira sp.
CTGATGGCGAACTGGTAGCGAAAAAAATGAAGCGGTCAGCCGTCAGCTATTCGCGACCACGATCTGATGAGTGAGGAGGACTACCGCTTGAAGCGGCAAAAGCTGCTGGATGATTTGTAAGTGTCGAGTCCAAGGGAGTCGCGATCGGAGGCGATGAAATGGCGAAAGAGGTTCTGGTGTTGATGAGTGCGCTCCTGCTGGCCGCAACGGGAGCCTGGGCTCAGGCGGACTCCGCTCTGATCGCTAAGGGGGAGAAAACCTTCGCAGACAAGAAATGTGTCCTGTGCCACGTCATCAAGGAGAAAGGCGGCACGGTTGGTCCTCTGGCTCGTGGCCCCGATCTGAGCACAGTGGGAACGCAACGGGATGCGCAGTGGCTGAAGGTGTTCCTGAAGGACCCCAAGGCGGTGAATCCGAGGGCCAAGATGATGGCATTCAAAGGGACGGAGGAAAAGCTGGAGGCTCTGGTGGCTTACCTGGGCTCGTTAAAGTGAAGGGCCATGTTTTTTGAAAGGGGCAGGATGCTTGAGCGGCGTGGCTTCGTAGCGGGCCTCCTCGCTGTCCTCAGCTCGGTCATCGCAGCCGTAGTCGGCATTCCTTTGGTCGGTTATTCACAGCCTTGGTTTGATCGAGGGTGCCGGGGTCAGCACGTTGAGCTAGCTGGCTCAGTGGGTGGTTGATTCGGACAAGGTGCTCACGTTCTGAATGCAAAAGGGGTAATACGTGCAGACGCCGCGGAGGTCGTATTGACATACATGGAGACGAGGTCGCTACGGATGAAGGGAGCAGCGACATGAATGTGAGAAGAGGGGTGGCCATTGGCGGCGCACTACTGACACTGGTGGGATTGATGTCATTCCCCCGGCCGGTGTTCGCGAGCGATCAGTCGCGCGCAAAAGAAATTATCCAACAGACCTGCGTCCAATGCCACAGGCTGGAGGGTCAGCTGGATTCGCGCTTCAATCTGAAGGCGCCCGATCTCATCTGGGCCGGTAGCAAGTATAAGAGGCCCTGGTTGATCCGGTGGCTGACGGGCAAAGAAGGGCCATTGTATGCCAAGGGCTATCGGTGGGATCTGACCGAGGTTCCGTCGAAGCATCCGATGGTTACTGAGTCGGAGGCCAACGCCATTGCCGATTATTTTGCCGAGCACAACAAGGATCCGCGAGTCAAAGTCGGCGCGTTTGATCTCTCGAAGGTGACGAAGTTCGAGGCTACGTTCGGGGGAAAGGCCTTCAAGGCACACGCCTGCCTCGGCTGTCACGTGATCGAAGAGGACGGTAAGATCATCGGGGGTCCGCAGAGCGCATCGCTTGTAGCGGCCGGACAAAGGTACGATCAGGATTGGCTCTTCCGCTTCGGGCAGAATCCACAAGACTTCACGCCGCACAGCGGCGAGTTTCTGGCCGATGCGACGGAGCCACAGCTCCGCGCGGTGATCGGATTCTTAATGGTGCAGGGGGTGCAGGACTTCACGTACTACGAGCCCTGGACGAGTCCGGAGTTCGGGGTGGCCAGCGTGGATCGGGGTAAGGTCGTCTACAAGGAATATTGCTCGCAATGCCATGGCGCAACGGGCAAGGGTGACGGACCGGCAGCCTCCGGCCTGGAACCCAAGCCGGCGATTCATGCCAACATTCCATTTGAAAAGCTCCCGATGGAGTATCTCTACAACGTCATCAACCATGGCGGCGCGGCTATGGGTAAATCGCCGAATATGCCCTATTGGAACTTGACGATTGGTCAGCAGGGCGTCGCCGATGTGATCGCGTATTCGAAGGCGACCTTCAAAGGCGGGCAGGACATGGCGGCCGCTCCGAGCGGGGGCCAGGGGGGAGCCTGTGTGCAATCGCGCAAGACGGCCAAGGCGCCGGACGAATTCTTGGCCAAGACGAATCCGTTTCCTGCGTCTGCCGGCACGATCCAAGCGGGGAAAGCGCTGTTCCTCAAAACGGCTCAGCCCGTTGCTTGTGCGATGTGCCATGGAGAACAGGGTGACGGGAAGGGAATCATGGGGGCAGCCTTGGTGCCGCCGCCGCGCAATTTCACATGCGGCGCGATGATGAAAGACATTCTCGATGGTCAACTGTTCTGGATCATCAAGAATGGTTCGCCGGGGACCGGCATGATGTCGTTTGCCGGGTTGCCGGATGAGCAGGTGTGGCAGTTGATTCACTACACTCGATCGCTGGCGAAGTAGGGGTGAAGGGGGTAAGGGGTAAAGGGTGAGGGGTTCAGAAGGCTGAAGTATTCGGAACTTAGAACTCCGACCTTCAGTCTTAGAATCGCGCCTGTCTCGCTTCTCGCGCCCGCGATTGACGAACGACGAGTCGAAAAGGACTGAAGAATGCCGACACCGCAGCCAGGCGTGCTCTCCGTAGGGGGTGCCCACGCCTATTTTCTAACCTGTACGGTTGCCGACGATGCAGAGCGCACAGCCTTGAGCCAGGCGATACGGGATATTCCCCCGTCGGTACGGGCTCTGGCCGGAGGGGCAAAGACCGCCCGGCTCCTGTGCACGCTGGGCATCGGCTCTGAGCTCTGGGACCGGCTCTCGCCGGCCAGACGTCCTTCCGGACTCCGGCCGTTCCGTGCCGTCAAGGCAAATGGGCGAGTCGCACCGGCAACGGGAGGGGATCTTTTTGTGCAGATTACCTCTGGCCGTCATGACCTGAATCTCGATCTCGCGATGGGACTCGTGCGGCGACTGCAGCCGTTGGCGACGATGGCTGAGGAGATCCATGGGTTCCGGTATCGGGATTCACGGGACTTGACCGGATTCATCGACGGAACCGAGAACCCCAAGGGAAAGGGCAGGGCGGTCGCCGCCCTGATCGGAGAAGAGGACCGGCCCTTTGCGGGCGGCAGTTACGTCGCAGTCCAGCGCTATGTCCATGATCTTGAACGATGGCGCAGGTTGGACGACCGAGAGCAGGAACAGATCATCGGAAGGACGAAGCGGGGAAGTGTCGAGCTGCCCAAAGCGAAAAAGCCCCAGACGGCCCACATCAGCCGTGTCGTGATCGAGCAGGATGGCGCGGAGTTGCAAATCCTTCGACAGAGCTACCCGTGGGGGACAGTCCGCGAAGCGGGGCTCTACTTCGCCGCCTACACGAAGTCTCTTGATGTCTTCGATTTGATGTTGGCCCGGATGATGGGGGCGACGGCCGACGGGCTGCATGATCGCCTGATGGAATTCAGCCGAGCCGTCACTGGCGCGACCTTCTTTGTGCCTTCCTTGGAAACGTTATCATCTCTCAAGCAATGACGGCATCACCAGCGGAGGAGAACACCATGGCGACATTTATTATTTCCGGCAGTCGAGGCACGGACGATCCGACCATGGCAACGTTGCCCTTCATGGCAGCGAAGGTTGCGAAGGAGCAAGGGCACGAGGTCGTGCTCTGGCTGTGGAATGAATCCGTGACGCTCGGACGGAAGGGAACCGCCGATCACGTAACAGGGGTGAATCTGACGCCACTGAGAGATCTGCTGGCTGCTGTGCAAGCCGCGAATATTCCCATCTGGGTCTGCGGGGCCTGCGCCGTGGCGCGGCAGATCGGCGCCGGGGATCTCGTCGCGGGCGCGACAATCAAGGGCATGCCGGACTACATCAAAGCCGTCGCCGAACGTGACCGCAACGTGGCATTCTGATTCCGCAGCGAAGAAAGGAATTTCTGTATGGCGCCCGATGGCGAATCGACAGGGAAGTCAAAAGGCCGAGCGGGTCGGCGGGATGAGGCGGATATCGACGAGTCCGTCGAAACGGACGGGCGTCTCGATGTCAATGAGCTGGAGACGATTCCGACGGTGGTGCCGCGGGAAGGGGACGGCTACCTACTGTCACGCAGTGGATCTGTCGGACAGGGGCTAGGACGTATCGGCGAACCGGGCTGCACCTTGACCGAGGATGATCTCCGAAGGATCAATACGAGAAAGGGTTTCATTCAGCTGCTCGAGAACAAAGCCGTCGATATCGAGGAGGTGCGCAAGACGCTGCTGTATGAGCAAGAGTTGCGGCAATTACAAGTTGAATTGGTCCGGCTCCAACGGTGGGTTCAGAGCAACGGAGAACGGATCGCGATTCTGGTTGAAGGACGCGATGCGGCCGGGAAGGGAGGCACGATCCGCCGGTTCACCGAGCACTTGAATCCTCGTGCTATGCGGGTGGTTGCGCTGCCCAAACCGTCGGATGAAGAACGGGGCCAGTGGTACTTTCAACGCTATATCCGCCAGCTGCCCAACAAGGGCGAGATCGTGTTCTTCGACCGCAGCTGGTACAACCGCGCGGTGGTTGAGCCGGTGATGGGATTCTGCAACAAGAAGGAACACCAGCGGTTTCTGCAGCAGGTTCCTGAATTCGAACATATGCTCTACGAAGATGGCGTGACCATCATCAAGTTTTGGTTCTCCATCTCCAAGGAAGAGCAGGCGAAGCGATTCGAAGAGCGCCGGCAGGATCCGCTCAAGCAATGGAAGCTGAGCCCGGTCGATGAGAAGGCGCAAGAGCTGTGGGACTCCTACACCCGCTACAAAGAGGAGATGTTCAGCAAGACGCACACGACATTCAGCCCCTGGATCATCGTCAAGGCCAACGACAAGCAGGCGGCGCGATTGGAAAGCCTCCGGTTCATGCTGAACTTGTTGTCGTACAAAGGCAAAGAGGAGGCCCCGATCCGCCTGGCGCCGGATCCCAACGTGGTCACTCGATTCCACCGCAAGATGGTGGAGCTGGATTTGTAACAGGCTATAGAAAAATTCCATGCACCAGAATCATCCGATCGTGGTCCATTTTCCTATTGGGCTGTTGTGCGCCAGGCGTTATGAGCTTGTCTGAAGATAAAGATAAGGAGGAGGGACGAGTCCGAATGAGATAAAGGGCGAGGTCAATCCAAGACACAACGAATGAAGAATGAAGGAGGAACCAGTCATGATGAATGCCTCTCGATATGCAGCCATCCTCGTATGGGGATCAGTAGCACTGCTCAGCGCTAACGTCCAAACTGTTCGAGCGGACGGAGGCCATGGAGGAATGATGGGTGGCCACATGTGTGAAATGTGTAAAGGCCACGATCAGAACAAGGAGGACGAACACAGTAGCCATGACCTGAAGCAGCTCCTCAAACAGGGGAAGGAGATCGGCCTCACATCGGAGCAAATCAGCAAGCTGAAAACTATGCAGCTTGACTTGGGTCGCGCGCAAGCCAGAGCGGAGGCCGACATCAAAGTGGCAACACTCGAGCTGCATGCGTTAGTCGAGGATGAGCAGACTGACTCAGCAGCGATTCAGGCCAAGGTGGACCAGCTCAAGAAGGCGGAAGGCGGTCTTCTGTTCACGTCGATCAAGTCGAGCCGTGACGCGATGGCGATATTGACGCCCGAACAGCGCGAGAAAGACCACGCAATGCGGGACAAGATGATGGAAAAGATGATGGGGGGCGAGGGCCAGCATACTGGTGGAATGAGTGGAATGAGTGGCGGGAGGCATGGGAAAGGTGAAGGAGCTGGGAAAGAGGGAGGAACTGAGAAAGAAGGGGCAGCTGAGCACCAACATTAGGGCATGAGCCCGTCCTCAGGACGGCGCAGTCTCCCATCAGTGGATGAATGATCTGCGCCGGACAACGGGGAAGCGGACGGTTCATCACTGGGAATGACTGTGGGGCCACGGGGATGAGAAAGTCCATACTCTTTCTGTTGACGATGATGGTGGAAGTCGTCTGAGTGAAGGAATTAATGCGATCGCCGAATCCAATATGAAGCGACTGTCTCATACGTAATAGAGGAGCGACTTTAAGACAGCGGCAAGGATGCGAACCTTCCCGATCCGCCGGCGGAGGAGGATGTGCCTGGGGGATCGAGGAAGGCGTGAGGAGCGATTGTCAAGGAGTCAGTCAGCTAGAACACACTAACCACAAAGGAGAAGTGCTATGTCTACCCGAACGATGCCTGGGGTTCCAGCAGGAGGACTGAAGACAGTCGGTCAAGTTCACGTGACGAACAGTCTGTTGTTCGGTCGCACACAAAATGCCATGGGGGTGGCGGTTGAATTGTTGTCGACACATACACCTGGTGCGCCGGTGCTGGATGATCGTGGAGAGTTCATCGGCTTCATCAGTGAGTTCGATGTGCTCCGGGCACTTGAAGCGGGCAAGGATCTCAACCAACTCACGGCGGAGCAGATCATGGTCAAGGACCGCATTTTCGTGACCGATGACACCAGCATCGAGGATGCCGTGAAGCTGATGGAAGAGAAGCGGCTTCTCAACCTGCCGGTCAAAGTGAATGGGAAAGTGACCTATTCGATCACGCGACACGATCTGCTGCGGGCCTGGATCGGCCTTGGAATCGACATCGAAACCGATATTGTTCAGTAAGGTGTGCCTGTGTGAGGAGGGCTGAAGCCGTCCTTTTCGTGCGTCCGGTGCTCGGCACAACATGCGTCGCTGGTACGACTCTCTGCAACAGCCGATCAAAGGAGCAAGGTGATGAAGCTGAGTATGTTTCCGTTGCTAGTCGTA
>SPAX01000271.1 GCA_005239475.1 Nitrospira sp.
CGAGTAATGCCTCCAAGATCGACAGGTTTGCCGGACACATGCCCTTCTGATTCCACTTAGACATCGTGTCTGGAAACACCTGATCTTTCGCATACACGAATTCAGAGGGATGACAGTAAAATACAAGGTGGCGCGATCGGCGGCCGATCCAGCGGATCATGCGTTGGACTATCGGTAGACCGAGCGTTCGCAGCGTCGCCATGTTGATCGGAAAGAGGCACGAGGACGGGGGGACTTCGATCAAGGGACTCTCACCCGGCGTCGTTAAATCGTCTCCCGATGGCCGATACGGATCAAGCGGGGCCCAGAAGTATTTCAGGTAGTGGACTCGCCCAAATCCCATATCGAATCGCCTGGCCGGAACGGAGGAATCGTACCGATAGCCTTCATGTTCGAGGGCGCGGAGGGTGGTTTCGCCGATCGAGAGATTGGGCGCGCGGAATACGACCGGGCGAATGCCGGCGGCTTGTTCCACGGCCTCGGTTGCACGGCGGATCCATTCTCGTTGTTGCTCGTAACTGGCCGTGCGAAAATCTTCGTCGTCCTCCAGCCCTCCGTGGGCCCATCCGTGCGTTCCCAACTGGTGCCCGTGGTCATGACAGTACCGGACCAAATGCGGATAGGCTTCCGCGAAGCGTCCGGCGAAGAAGATCGTCCCCTTGAGATGCGTTCGATCACAGAAGGCCAGCAGCATTTCGAGTCCGACGTGAGAGCCGGGCACCCAATCGCAGTCGATCGTAAAGTAAAACTGTGGGGGGGCGGTCTTGCCATGCCCGTTCCCATTGAAGGGGTGTTGACCGTTGCCGTTATCCAAACTCATTACAGGTCCCTCTTTCGTGTGACCGACGCGAGCCCTGTCTGTTCCGGGGACGCGAGGTGGAGTCGCATGAGTGAGATCAGTCCGACGTGACGAGCCCCTCGATCTCGACTAGCAGTTCTCGACGGCATAGGTCTCCCTGGAGTAGCAATATCGGGCTGGAGTTCAGGAGCGGATCGCGAAGTGCCTGTCGGATGGATATTAGTTGATCCGGGTTTCGCACGTAGACTTTGTAGATCGCGCGGTGGGATGGTCCTATTCCCTTCGGTTCCACGCTGTCCGCATGTTCGATGAGGGTCCGAAGATTGTGAACTATTTCTTGTGTTTGCTCTATGGGGCAACCGACATGTCGGCTCGTGTGTCCGACGACGCTGGCCGTTCCGGCGATAAAGAGCTGAGGCACGCTCTCTGAACTGCAGAGGGTCGCCCGTGCAAAGGACGGGCTTCGTGGCCCGTAGTCTTTCGGATACTCGTAGGCGTTCATTTGACGTGGGTTCCCGAGATGGGCCGCGGGGTGAGCCCCAGCAAGAAAGTAGATCTGAAGCGGTCCGGATCGGGTGCCCACTGCCGTGCCGGCTGGAAGCGCAGAGGGAAAGTTCTGAAGGCTTGCCTCCAACGCCTGATAGCGTCCCACGCAAAATCGCCGATACCGCTCCAGACCGGTTTCTTCCTCATTGATATCCGGGAAAAAGTTCCAGACTCGCCACAGATAGGGAAACCCGAGTTCACGTGTGTGGTGAAGGAGCTGTCGGTAGGCCAGCTCTGTCGCGGCATCCAGCGTGGCTCCCGCTTTCTCGTCGAGGGAGATGGTCCCTGCCAGGACATTCCCGCTCATCGCCAAGGAACATTCGTTTTTTTGAAGAGTCGTCACAGGCTGGTCGGACGTCCAGACCTCAAGCAAGGGATGTCCCTCTAATTGGGGGAGGTCGAGGCGTATGGTAAGACATGGGATGGTGCGCGGGATGGCCTGTCCGAATGAAATGATTGCCAAGGGATGAGTGCCGGACGTAGCGAGCCAGGCTGTCAGCGCAGTGGGTTCGACATAGGTTAGGCGTGGGCGCACCGTCGCTTCCAACGTGTGATGACCTGCCGCGTAGGATCGTTGTGTCTGGCTGGGCCGCACGCTGACCTTCCTCTCGGTAACTCGGCTAGGTTTTGTGGTTGACGGCGTAATCTTTCAGGTTGGTGACGGTGGTCTGGAGCCCTTGCCTGCGACGACGAGCCGCGGTCCTATTTTGTTTCCAATTGAGCACATAGGTAAGGTAGTAGGCAACTTTAAAGTAGAAAAGCGGCAGCCGCGCCCGTGATTGGGTAAAGACATCACCAGCCAAGAGCGAGAGGACGGCCTGTTCCATCTTGAGGGGTTTCCGTGTCGACATGAACAGGTCCCGAAGGGCCGGTTGAGTGAATCGATGGATGAACCAGGAAAATGTATCGATCCCCCGCCTCACGGTGCGGTCGAATTCGCGACATCGCGGCCTGTATTCAGGGGAGCCTTGCAGGTAGGTCTCGACGACGTCGGCTCCCATCATCGCGCTGTTCAAGGCCAGGTGGACACCGCTGGAGAACATGGGGTCGATGAAGGCGAACGCGTCGCCGACCATGAGATAGCCCTCGCCGGACATTGTTTCTCTACGGTAGGAAAAATTTGCGGCGGCGTAGACCTCGGTAATGAGCTTGGCCTGCTTCATCCGCTCAGCGATGGACGGCATCAGGGCGAGGGTATCCAGCAGAAATTGGTCGAGCGCGACCTGTCGCGATCGAATATAGTCGGGCCAACAGACGACACCCACGCTCATCGTGCCGTCTTTGAAGGGAATCAGCCAGCACCACCCGTGGTCGTGCCAGCCGACCGTGATGTTCCCTTCGTCACGGCCGGGCAGTCGAGTCACCCTTTCGAAGTGTCCGAAGATTGCCGCGCTGTTGTGGGTGGCGCTCCGATGTTTCCCCCCCAGCTGTGCGGAAAGAAACGTGTCGCGGCCACTGGCATCTACGACGAACTTCGCTTCCCAGGCGACGGGGCGCCCGGCCCGATCTTCGGCATGGACGATTGAAGACGACCCAGGACGAAATTCGACGCGCTGCGCCTTCAGGCCTTCGTGAAGGTGGGCGCCTTTTGCCACCGCGTTCTTCATCAGGATGGCGTCAAACTCGGATCGTTTGACCTCGAATGCGTAGGGTTGGGAGGAGTCGATGGCCTTGGCAAAATAGAACATGCTTGATCGCCCATGGTAGTGCGATACCATGTCCGCGCCGTACTTGATGATGCCGATCTTCTCGATGTCCGGCAGCACGCCGAGTTTTCTCAACATCGGGACGGATTGCGGGAGGAGCGATTCTCCAATGTGAAAGCGAGGGTGCGCATCCTTTTCCAACACATGCACGTTCCATCCTCGCTCAGCCAATAGGGCTGAGATGGTCGAGCCGGCCGGGCCGCCCCCGACGACGAGGACGTCGCAAGTTGTCATAGATGCTGCAGCTTGAGTGGACATTCCGCTGGGGACATGGGACATGGTTGATCTCACTGAGTGTCGTGGCTCGAAGCTGGCGCGGAGTATACCCAAGAGGCAAAACAATGGCTAGTTGTGCGCGGATGATCTTGCGACTCATTGACAGACTAGGACCGACGTCGAAGGAGGATGATTGACCGAAAATCACAATCATGGTAGCGTTCCTCGCCAATAGCGAACATTCACCATGTTGCCTAATCGTGTTGGCACCTCTATCCTACTCGTAAGGAGGGATACATGAAGGTAGCGTACATTGTTCTTAGCGTGTTTCTGCTGATGACAACTGCGGCATGCCAATCGACGCCGTTGAAGCTGCCGTCTGCATCTATAGGACCGAATGAAAAATCGCTTGGTCAAACCGAGGGGTCGAGCACGGGTATCATGTTGTTAGGATTTATTCCGATTATCCAAAACACTCGATTTGAGAACGCATACATGGAAGCGGTTCAGAAAGGCGGAGGGACCCGACTGACCGACATCACCGTTTCTGAGAAATGGTTCTGGGCTCTGGTCTTAAACGGATATATTTTTACCGTACAGGGAACCGCCGTTGGGAACAAGTAACATCCCCCTAGGCTATCAACAGAAGACAAAGGAGGATACATGAAACTTGTCAGCCTGTTTCTTGGTGCCGCTTTGTTACTGACCACGGTGGCTTGTCATTCCAGCCAGTTGCGGGTTCAGGGCGATCCTCCGGGTCCGAATGAGAGATTGACAGGAATTGCGGACGGGCACAGTGGCGGGTTTATGCTCATGGGATTTATTCCCATCAATCAAAACCATCGCTTTGAGAGGGCCTACATGTCCGCGTTGCAGAAATCTGGCAGTACTCGGTTGGCAGATGTCATAGTCTCTGAACGGTGGTTTTGGACTCCCGCTGGAAACGGATTTATATTCCACGTGCAAGGTACTGGAGTTGCTCCTGCTCTTAAGTAGATGATTCTCTCAGAGCGCGCGGACGACACCATAATCTTGCGTCGTTCCCGTGCTCTATTTCTTCGTCTCCTTATCTTTGTGTTTCCCCTCAACAATCGCAGGTGGCTTCGGGCTACGCCCCAGTAGTCAGATAGAAGATCACCTGCTCTCGTGGAGTCCGAGAAGGAGAGTAGATTGGTGACGGGGCGTCTGCTGCGCGGCATGGTTGTCTTCTCATTGATGGTTACGATGTGGCGGGGACCAGCTTTTGCTCAAGAGACGAGTGAGCCATCGACTTCCGCGCCACAAGAGAAGGCTGAGGAAAAAGTTGATCTCTTGTTGAGCGGTCATCTGATCGGACTCTTTCCTCAGGATAATGATATTTACATAGGCGGCAATCGGATTCTCTACACCGATGTGCGTGGAACGATTGGTGCAGGGATCAAATTCGATATCTATCCTTGGTTCACTAAGAACATCGTAGGTGCTGAGATTGAAGTCTTCGGTCTGGGCGGAAGTGTCAGGGCTCCTCGGACTTCCTCTGGTTCTGGGACAACACAGGCGCAGGGCAGCCTGATTGCCATCACGACGATGTACAACCTGATGCTGCGGTATCCTGGCGAGACCGTCCAGCCCTATATCGGCGTCGGGGCTGGCACGTCGACGGGCATCCTCCATAGCGTGAACATCACGAGTGGCAATGTTGGTCTCACGGGCAGTTCCGGAGATTTCGCCTTCGCTTACCAGTTTCTAGGCGGCGTGCGCACCTTCGTCACAAAGAAACTGTTTCTGTTCGGGGAGTACAAGTATTTCGTGACCAAATATAGTTGGGACAGTGAAGACGCCAGTAACCAGCGGGTCAAGCTCGATTTCCAGGCGCATATCGTGTCCGGCGGCATCGGATGGTCCTTTTGAATTGACCTGACAGGGCCCCACCTCCACCGAGGTCT
>SPAX01000272.1 GCA_005239475.1 Nitrospira sp.
GTCGTAGCTTGCCTAGTGGTGGCAGTCGTCACAGGCTGCCGAGGCGGCGGACAAATTTACAACGTCAAAGGTGCTCCCGTTCAAACTGCGACCGGCAAGGAACCGAGCATGGAAGATGTGCAGTAGGCCATTATTCAGGCAGGAGCCGGACTAGGGTGGACCATGGCTGTGGTGAAGCCAGGCGAGATCATGGGTACGCTCAATCTCCGCAGCCACCAGGCCGTCGTGACCATTCCCTACACGACCAAAACATACAGCATCCTATACAAGGACAGCAGCAACCTGAAATACGACGCCGACAAACAAACTATCCACAAAAACTATACCGGCTGGATTCAGCGATTAGATGAAGCCATTCGCTCGCGTCTGACCGCCGCCGGCATGTAATGAACTAAAGGAGGAGGTCCGGCTTGCTTACTGGGCCTCCTTCCGAATCACTGGCCTTCTCAACGCAGCCATTAGCATATCCAACCAGGATCACTAAATGAAAACCTAACCGATTAGTTCAGTTCTTATCATCATGGCCCTCGCGCTATTGATAGGCTGCGTTACTACCCCCTATCACAAATATTGAAAATGCCCCGGTCAAGACTCTTTCTGGAAACAACTCCAGCTAGATCAAATGACATGCGATCGTACATGCAGGGATGGGGCTGGGATGGGAGATGGTTGCGACACCCCTTGATCACATTATTGCACACTGACCCTTCGTGTCCATTAGGCTGTTGTCGATTTTGCCCACGAAACTAAGTCGTATAATATTCGCTACAAGAGCAGCACGGGTTTACTGTACGGTGAAGCAGATCAAACTTCAGGACAAGAAACTCGTGAACTTCACAGAAACTACAATGGCTTGATAGAGAACTTAAATATTGCGATTCGAACTCAGATTGTCGCGGTTGAATCCTGACGCGTAATCTGTCTTCAGTCTAGTTACTTATTGTGAAGGACCCCTTTTACTCCTCCTCTAGGCTCACTGATACCTGTTCCTGTTCCTAGCTCGCTTGTCCTGTCTGCTAAATATTTAGTCCCTTCTGGTATTAGCAAAGACCGGTATAATCCACCGAGATACATGCCTTTCGACAGAATTTTCCACCCCACCATCCTCGTGATACGCACAATATCCAGCACGGGCCGGAAATGGCTGGGACGCGGGCCTAATCGTGGCGCCACGGTGACAGCAACATTTCGACACTGAAATCCTCGCCTGGCAGCTTCAATTACAATTTCACTTTCGTAGACAAAACTCTGCTCTCGACCATGCTTGAGCGTGACTTCTCTCAGCAGCCTAGCTGGATACAAGCGAAATCCCGATTGGCTGTCTTCGATCGGCTGCCCTGCTGCCCAGCCGATCCCGAAATCGGCGACTCGGTTTGCCACATACCGCCAGAACGAGGCTCTTCGTTGATCGCGCCGACGGGCGCCAACGAGAAACGCGCTTGGATCATCCAGAAACCGCTTCACGAAGGAGGGAATCTCTTCCGGCGCATGTTGCCCGTCCGCATCCAGCGTGATCACACCGACGGCCCCATGCGCCAGTGCATGCTCGAATCCACGCGAGAGGCTCCCGGCCTTACCACAGTTCTCTTCATTGCGCAGGACAGTCACATCAAGGCCGGCAACTGCTCGAAATGTGCTATCGGTGGATCCGTCGTCCACCACAATCACGTTGGCGCACTGTTGCCGAGCGCGCATCGCCACGTCGCGCACCGTCTCGGCTTCGTTGTAGGCCGGGATGACGACCCAGTATGAGGGGGAAAGGTCGCGCGGCTGTGTCACGCGATGCCTCCGTTGACACCAATGATCTGGCCTGTAATGTATCCGGCTTCCTGGGAGGTGAGGAACGAGACCAGCGCCGCGACTTCGTCCGGCGTACCCACTCGTTTCATTGGCACCAGCGCTTCGATCTGCTCCGGCTTGAACGCGTCTCTTGTGGCCGGTGATTCGATCAAACCGGGGGCCACAACATTGACGGTGATGCCCCGTGAAGCCAATTCGATCGCCAATGATTTGCTTGCCCCGTGCAACCCGGCCTTTGCTGCAGCATAGTTCGTCTGACCACGGTTGCCCGTCACACCGGCCAGCGACGAAATCGACACGATCCGCCCCCAGCGCGTACCGATCATCGGCAGCAACAGCGGTTGCGTGACATTGAAGAATCCATTGAGCGAGAGATCGATGACTCTCGTCCACTGCTCGCTAGTCATACCAGCCATCGGCGCATCGTCATGGGCTCCAGCATTATTCACGACGACTTGGATCGGTCCATCCTTCAGCAGCGTTTCGAGTGCATAGCGCGTGGCACCCCCATCGGTAATATCGAAGCTGACGCTCGACGCCGACCCGCTATTAGCCAGAATCTTCTCTACCACTTGCTCAGCCGATTCAGGATGCCGATGGGCATGCACGATCACGGCAAATGTGTTTGCCGCCAACTGTTTACAGATGGCGGCCCCAATGGCGCCACCGCCTCCTGTCACGAGTGCGCGTTTCTGCGTCATGATTGCACGTGCTTCAGGAAAATCGAGGCCCGCCCCGTCATCACGTCTCGGCCTCCCGATGAAATTGAAAACTGATACATGAAACTATTGCCGCCTTCGAACAGGCGCGAGGCATCGATCGTGAGTTCCGTTGGACAGTCGTCGAGTCGGTCTACGCAGAGCACCACATCGCGCAAACCCCCAATATAGCCGATCAATCCGTCCGTCGATCGCGTCCGATTGAGAAGCCCCACGTGGACTCCCATCGCCTGTGCCGCATATTCAAGTCCCGTGACCGCCTCGAGGCGTGCGCCATGCCGCAGCGGATTCCCCTGGTCATGATGCGACCGCGTGTGACATTGAATACTCGTGGCATCCCACGACTCCACTCGATCGATCAGACACATCGCCCCTGCATGGGGGAGGAATGTGCTCAGTTCTTCCTTGGTCAATTGCGGCATGGATCAAGATCCAGGACGAGCTGCTGACTATCGAGCAGGCTTAGCCTGATGCTCTGTGACCTGCCTGCGGCAATCGCACTCAGCAGGGGCAACGATCTGGCAGCAGGATTGTTCTGTCGAACTTGCTCCAATGCAGGGTCAACTAGGCCCGTTGGCTCGTCTTGATGTGCCTCATCGAGACGCAGCTGCATGGTTGCAAGAGAAGAATCCGACGGCGGAGCGAGCAGGAGGGCAGCGGCAAAACCTGTCGTAATCGGACGGGCTTCGCTGAGAGGAGCGGGCACGGCCAAATCGTAAGCCACCAGCAACACCGGGCGTTGTTCCACGCACACAAAAGTGATGGATTCCAGCAGCCCAGCAGCGAAGGAATCGTCATAGCAAGACAACGCGGTGGATGATTGTTGGCAGGTCGTGGCAATACCCCAATACCCGGAAGCCGTGTTGTGCACCGATTGATGAAAGAGCGTGGGCGAGACCACCCGCTCCGGCATCGCCAGGGTTCGACAAAGTGTATCGAGCACCCCCGTTTCGCCGCCCGAGGAGGCAAAGACCGTGGACACCTCGCGCGGATCGAGGCCCGATTGCGCGATCGCTTCCTGCGCAACGTGCAGGGCCCACCGAACACAGTCGCTACTCCGTCGTCGTTCGTTCGAAGGCAACAGCGCTGCTTCAGGATCGGGCACGGCGACAGGCCCAAACGGCTCGGTACCGGCCAGCACCGCGCGACTGGCACACCACCCTTCGAGTCCTGCCGCCAGGAGACCGATGCCTTGAATGCCCACCTTCATTGGAGCGTTCCCAGGATCAGGCTGCAATTGTTCCCACCGAATCCAAATATATTGCTGAGAATCCGTCGAACCGGGCGCACGTCATTGGCACGCAAGATCCAGCTGCGCAGGGTCGGATCGATCCGTTCGCAGTTGAGCGTGCCCGGTAGAAAACCGTGCTTCAGGCAAAGCACGGAGATCAGCGCTTCCGTAATCCCCGCTGCACCAAGAGTATGCCCTGTCCAGCCCTTTGTCGAACTGCAGGGAGTCGTGCGCCCGAAGATGCTGGAGACCGCCTTGTCTTCCACGGCGTCGTTAACTCTGGTCGCTGTGCCATGCAGATTGACATAGTCGATATCCGAGGGCTGCAGGCCGGCACGATCAAGCGCATCCCGAATCGCCCTGATCGCCCCGGCTCCTTCCGGATGCGGATGAGACATGTGGTAGCCATCGGTGCTCTCGCCATACCCCAACAGCGCGACCGCACCCCGCCGACTGACGTACGTGCTGGGTTCCAGCAGCGCAAATCCCGCGGCCTCGCCGAGCGAGAGCCCATCGCGATCTTCGTCGCAGGGACGACAGGGACTCGCCGAGAGCAACTGAAGCGCCGAGAACCCATACAAGGTGGTCAAGCAGAGACTATCGACGCCGCCGACAATGGCGGCGTCGCACAGACCGGCGCGCAACAAGCGATCGGCCGTCGCAAACACCTTCGCACTCGACGAACAGGCTGTCGAGACCACCATGGCGGGTCCGCGCAAACCGAGACAGGCCCGCACGAAGTGGCCCAAAGAAAACATATTGTGCGTGTAGCGATACCGCGAGGTATACCAGGCCGGCAACGAGCCGGCGAGGTCCCGCGCCTGATAGGCATGTTCCGTTTCCAGAATGCCCGAGGTGCTAGTGCCCATGACGACGGCGACGCGGTGTGCGCCATACCGCTGTTTCGCTTCCGCCACCGCCACCATGAATCCATCTTGCTGCAACCCGAGCCAGGCCAGCCGATTATTGCGGCAATCGAATCGTTCCAACTCATTCCCGAGCGAAAAATCCTCCAGTCCTTCGATTCGTCCGATGTAGGTCTTGAGTGTGACATCTTCAAAGTCGCAGGGTTTCAATCCTGAGCGCCGCTCGCGCAAGGCTTGGAGGACAGGGCCCAGGCCGCGACCGGTGGCCGTGACGAGGGTCGAGGCCGTCAGGGTCAAGGGAGTCATGGGTTGCACGTTAGGCAACATGGGAATCCTGTTCGGATAAGAAGCCCGCAAAGAGGAGGCAGCACAGCGACCCACAGGCCGCCGTCAGGCCGATCGCGTGCAGCACAGGGATCTTCGAGAATGCGAGCACTCCGAACACCAGAATGGTCGTGGTGCTGCAGACCAGCAACCCGAAGACCGTCCGGCGTCGTTCCTCACCCTGGTCCTCTGGGCGATTAAGGAACAGCGCGTAGTCGAGCCCCAGGCCGATCACCAAAAGCAAGGTTGCGACATGAAAGAGCGACAATGATTCGCCTGCTAGGTTCAGAATGCCTGTCACAACGATGAGACCGGCGACAATCGGGACGAGCACGCGCCAGAGTTGCGGAAGAGATTTCAATCCGATTCCTAAGGCCACCGCAATGGCCACCCCTCCCCACCCGAGCAACTGCAGGGTCCTGTCACGATACTCCCTCATCAGCCGGCTGGACTCTTCCTTGAGATCTACATACGCGACCGCCACGTCTCCCCAGCCAGCCACCGCCGCCTTCAACGCCTGTCGATCGGCGACCCCTCGCAACGGCGCGACCGCCAGCCATCGTCCGTGATGTTCCACCATCAACGCCTCGATCTTGAGCCCCAATGACGTGCCGTGGAAGGATTCGCGATCGACCAAGGATTGGCTGCGGGCCTCCTCGATCCCGGCCAGAAATGGAGCGAATAGACCTGGCGCAAACGACAACCCTTTCACCGCCTCGCGGAGCCGATCCTCCAACAGGGCAGGCTCCGGCAAGTCCTGCTGCCGCTGCCGTTGCATGCGCTGGCTGGGCAAGTAACGCGAGACCAGGTCGTATCCCGCTAAGGCACCGGCCTCGCGAAGCCGATCCAACTTCGGCATCACCGTTTCACCGCGTTGCAACAGATCTTCTTGCGTCGCCGCCTCGATCACCAGGAGATCCCGCATATCCGGCGCGCCCATTGCACCGCGCAGCTGTTGATCGAGTTCTTTCTTCTCTTCCGAGACCGGACTGATCTTCGCCAGATCTTCTTCCCACAGAGGCGTATCTGACCATATCAGCACGATAGTCGCAAGAACGACCGCAACCGGTACTAAGACCCTCACCTTGGATAAATACGCCATCGTTCCAAGCAGATCGGCCCGGATCTCCCGTGGGACGAAACCGGCGGGGACACAGACCGGCAATACCCATCGCGTCACCAAGGCCGCGGTTCCCAGTCCTGCCAGAGCGAAAAGTCCCAGTTGCGCCAAGGCGGGAAAGCCGGCGAGGAGCAGAGACGAAAACCCGATGGCCGTGGTCAGCACGCCGAGCCGCATCGTCGGCCAGATCGCCCGCATGGTCGCCTGGGCAGTATCTCGCCGGTTCAAATGACTGAGTAAATGGATGGGGTAATCGTCAACCAGGCCCAACAGCGTAATGCCAAATCCCAATGTAATGCCATGGACAAACCCGAACCAACTATTCACCGCGACCATACCGGCCAGAATCCCGCTCGAGAGTGGAATCAGGCTGAGCAAAACCAGCGTCACCGATCGATAGCTGGCGTAGAGCAAGAGAAAAACCAATGTAGCCGCCACTGTCGAGAGCCACCACACTTCCCGCTCGATCGTTCGCTGAATTTCGACCGTAAATACACCAGGACCGCTCATGAGCAACCGGGCCGATGGTGACAACTCATTGAGCACACGTTGAAACGACGCCCGGATATTCTGTTGAATCGCTTCCTGCGCATCGGCATCGAACCCGGCGGCTTTAGTTTCGACCACCAACAACGCACGATGGCGATCGGCCGACATCCAGACTCCGCGATGCGTTGCGGGCGCCTCCCATCCAGACCAAGACCGAAGGATTCCGAGAAATTCCCCGGTGGGATCGCTCGGAACATATTGTTTCGTCATCGGGGCGAGTGGCGAGCGCAGATCGTCAAGCCGCTGTTCAAGGGCGACATGCAGCGAATCAGTCGAAAACGTCTTGGCACTCACTGTCCGGCTCAGGAGATAGCGCGAGCGAAACAAGGCCAGTCGCTCTTCGGGCGACAGCGCTTGCGTTCCATTGCCCACAAAATCGATATGGGAGTTCTTTCGCAGCCCTTCGCCCAACGCTTTACTGAGTCTGGCTAATTCATCCTGGTGCGAACCCTCGATGGCCAGGATCATCAGCCGACCGGCCAGACCCGAGCGTACTTGAGTCAGCAACACCCGTTGTGTGGACGTAGTCCCTTCGGGGAGCAGGTCGCCGAGTTCGCTATGGACCGACAAGTGGGTCGTGGTAAACCAGAGCGCGCCGGTGGTGAGGGCAACCCAGATAAGGACTGGCCACCAGGCGGCTCTCATCTGGATGGGCCTCGGCGAAGCGTCATGACCGAACGGTCACCGTCCGGCGCTCGGATCGCAATGGTGGCAATACGCCCCTCTGACCCCGACAACAACAGATAATCGACCATGGATTTCCCTACCTGATCGTGTGGACGAAGCAGCAGTGTCCACTGACGGCTGGTGCCTTCGACTGTGGTTTCGTAGACCTTCTTCAGCTGTGCCACATCCCCCGTGAAGCTGGCTCGAAAGGCTTCGACAAAACTGCGCAACGCCGGATAGTCTTCCAGTGAAATAGTTTTCTTCACGTGCTTCCGTTCACTCTCGAAGGTCACCCGGTCTCCTTCAATGAGGTAACGTTCCCGGTACGGCTCCACCACTTCTTTTTCCAGCGTCGCCGGAGGCGTAAAATGCAGGGTGCCTCGCACGATCAGCGGCTCGGTCAGCATCGACGAATAGATCGCTTCTTCAAATGACACCGAGGGCTCTCGCCCCTCCTTCAGCGCGGCGACGACCTGTTCAACGGTCCAGGTGTTGCTTGCAGGATCGCCGTGAGAGGACGTACTCTCAACGGCTGCTCCAGCGAGATTCCCTGACAGGAGCAGAACAAACAGGAAAAGGCGCCTGCTAGTTCTAATCGTTCCAAAATTCATAAAAATTAAACCAATTGTCCGGCGCGCGGTGGCAGAAGGCCTCAAGGCGATCGGCGTACCGTTGCGTCCACTGCTTCAGATCGGTGGCCCGCTGTTCATGCGACAGCCGCACCCCTTCGCTAAAGGACTCGAGATATACCTCATACCGGTTCCCTCCCCGGTATAGCCCGAAAAACAGGACCACAGGAGCCCGGACGACATGGGCCAATCGCATCGTTCCGGTCGGAAACCGGGCTTCACGGCCCAAGAAGTTACAGACGACAGCCTGATCTTCCTGCATCACACGATCACCCATGATGCCGACCACACCGCCCCTATCGAGACATTCTTTCACTTGCAACATCGTATCCGCCCCACCGACCTGGATGACCGTTTCAGCTGCGGCGGGGTTCAGTTCCTGGATCAGGCCACGAATCAAAGGCGCGTTCTGCTCGTCCATGAGGACGCGGATCTCGATGTGCTGGCGGGAAAGCCCCACTGCACGGACCATTTCAAAACTTCCGAGGTGCGACCCCAAGAGCACACAACCACGGCCTTTCGCCAGCTCCCGGTCGAGCACATCTAGACCATGCACCTGGATCTCGAACAGATCGAACCGGCCGAGCAGAAAATAGACCCGGTCAAGAATCGTCGAGGCAAACGCATGATAATGGCGAATGAGATCGCGCCAACTGGCTGGACGACCGAGGGCCTGCTCGCGAAATCGCCCGATCGCCCGGCGGGCTGCTCCTGAGCCCAGGAGAAAGTAGGCACAAATTGGGTACAGTAGCGCCCGCGCACCCGGACGGCCAAGCGACTGCGCCACCCACGTCATCATCCGAATGCTGGCGCGGCTGCCGCGCTCCTGCTGCTGTTGCCAGGCCTGACTCACACCCGTTCCGCTTGCGCCTCTGTGCCAGGCGTGAACTCGATTGCGCCGGACGCAATGAGACGCGCATCCACCTGGCAGGAAAATGTGGCCCGACCTGCCCTCTCCTCATCCACGTGAATCGTCACGACCTCGCCCGGCCTGAGAGGAGAGGAAAACTTCACCATGGGCAGACCTGTCACCACCAGTGATGCCGCCGATCCACGACGCAGCGTCTCGAGGACTTCGTTCAGTAGTACTACACCGGGCACGACGGGATAGCCGGGGAAGTGTCCCACGAGTGACGGATGGTCGTGGCCGATTGCCAGCACACGCTCATGCACCATGGCCCTGCCCTTCCAGCCATTGCCGGGCCAGCTCACTCACCGATTCACGTGATAATTTGCCAGTCGCATTCCGAGGCAGACTGGACAGGCAGATCAACGGGCGGGGCATAAAAACAGGGTCGATATGCGTACGCAACGCTCGCTGAATCTCCTCGCTTGTTTTTCCCGGGGCCACAACAAACGCCATCAGCCTGGTCACGAGATCGGCCCCCTCCTCAGGCATAAAAAAGACCCCGTCCTGAACACCGTCGATCTCCAGCAATTTTTGATTCAATTCTCCGAGCGACGCGCGATGGCCGGCGACGTTCACCTGATCCGCTTCCCGACCGTGAATGACAAACATGCCCTGCGCATCAACGGTGATGCGGTCCGGCACCGGGACCGGAGCTGGAAGATACTCGGCATGCACCATCCACGACGTCTGGTCCTGCACCACACGCACGCCGTCTAATGGCCGCCACCGATCGCCGTCGATTGTACGCCGTTCGGCCACACTGCCGGCTTCGGCAAATCCGAAAATTTCATGCACCTCTGTGTGAAAGTGCCGCTCAGCCTCTTTTGCCAAGCTATGAGAAAGGGGAGCGGTGGCAGACAAGATGAGCGCGACGGGTGGAAATCTCACCCCTTCAGTGACACAGGCGCGTAGATGCAATGGTGTGGTCACCAGGATCCGTTGACCCGTCAGATCGGCCAAAACACTCCGGATGTCGGCGGGAAAGAGCGGTCGCCCAGCATGCATGACCAACCCATGCATGATCGGCAACATCACGGAGGCTTCCAGCCCAAACATATGTTGGTGCGGAACGGTTGCCACCACCGCGGCGCGATCGCCACCTTTAATACCGAGCCTGGATCCAGTTGCGTGAGCCACGGCCGTCAACGCGCCCCACGTTTTCATGTTGGGCATCGGCTGGCCCGTACTCCCCGAGGTGAACGCAACCGCCACGACTTGATTCAACGGGACACGCGGAATCTCACCTGGCCAGGGAGCCTGACCGCCCCGTAGTTGGATCGAGACGGACTCGATCCCCTCAATCGTTTCGTCCCGATCTGCCAGGCCATAGCTATCGGGATAGTCTCCGGCAATGCGGCGAAGGGTCTGGGGGGCCCGGCTTTGCGGAAGCAACGTCAACTGACACCGTAGAATCGCGGCGGCAAATCCCACCAGAAACTCATAGCGGCTTGTCGCGAGATTTAGAACCGTGGGCCGATCGGGCAGCGACTCGGCGAGTTGAGCGACGTCGGACAAGAACTGACGCGCGGTGCGTGGACCATCCGGTTCCCAGGCCAGCACGTCGTCCGGACGATAGGGACCGATTAGCAGGGCGTCTGGCATGGCACCACATCGGGCATCACTTCGTACGGTTCTTCTCAATCGCCTTGGTCAAAGTTCGCAGGGACGAAAAGATGGCATTGATCTCCGGATCGTTGGAGCGAAGCTGATAGCCATACGATTGCGAGATGGCGAGCGCGAGTTCCAACGCATCGATCGAATCGAGACCGAGCCCGTCACCGAACAGGGCCGCCACAGGCTGTATAGTCGCCGGATCGACCTTGAGCTTGAGCGTCTCGACGATTAACTTCGCGATGTCTTGTTCCAACAAGGATAACTCAGACATAGACGTACTCATTCAATTCATAGCTGCACACTATGGCGACCGCATGGTCCACTCGGCTTCCGAGTGTCCTCAACAGACCACGAGACCGTTGACCGGGGAGACTCTCCTTTACGGCCCGGGTTTAACGAAAAATAACCCAAGATCAAATCTCAATTTGGCAAACGCAGCCTGGTAGGCCTGAAAGGATGATTGCCGGATCGCTGATTTCATGGCAAAAGGACCTCCCCAAAACATCTTTGCTCCCTGCGTGTCCCCTTCTTCCCGATACGATTTGTCAAAGATGAGTGTACGTCCAGGACCATATGCTTTGGCTTGGACGACGACCGTCGCATGAAAATCACTAAAATCATAATGCGGAACCAACAATTCCACGGTCAGACGTTTGGCCCCCTCCTTAGGCTCCTCATAACTAGACGCCGTCCGGTAATGGCGAACCATCTGTGGAAATTCCACTTCCGCAATCTGCCTCAACATCTCGCCTGGATGAATCTCCCACGTGTACGGACCGGCCATGAGAGAGGTAATCGGCCTCACCTGCGCTACAGTCTCCGGCGTAATGACCGCAATCAAACCGGCGTCGAATTCCTTTTGACCAAGAGAATATCCGATGTCTTCGAATCGGATGCTGTGATGACACCCCGTGGCAAGAAGTAGCAGGAAAACACCCAAGACAATGTTCGACCACTTTTTTAGATTTTGTGCGCGCCTTCTGTTGTCATGCATCCTCTTCTTCTTTCCTATTGGTAAGATGATGAACGGCTTGACCTCACGATAGTCGCACATCGATCCATCCCCCCGCTCTTTCAGCGTGCGTTGGATGAGGCCAGCCTATTGACCGTCTGGACGATCAGGTTGGCGACCTCTCCTTCGAAGTAGCAATGACTCTGAATGTTCCATCTTTCGTGCTAGGCTCTAATGGCTCGGTAGTCCCGCAAGAGCCCGTTGAACAATTCATGCGATGAACAATCGGCAAACCCGACCTCCTGCAATGCATCGAGAATCGATTCCGACGGCACACAAAACTCGGTCGTATCCCACCAATACTCCATCAGTGTTTTCATGTCGCGATTTCCCGTTGAGACCGCGAAAACAATGCCCATGACCGTCTTGATGTAGAAACGTGACAGGGACAGCAGCAGCGCCGACCGGGGCCGGCAGATTTCTAGCAACAAGACAATGCCTCCCGGCTTCAACACGCGGCGATACTCGGAAAATGCCGTCTTCAAATTCGACACATGGCGCAGAGCATATCCCATGCTCAGGAAGTCGAAACTAGCGTCGGGAAACGGGAGCTGCTCTCCGATGCCCCGCACGATATTCCGACAGGGCCCCTTCTGGGCTTCCCGTAACATCCCGATGCTCGGATCCAGACCAATCACCCTGCCGGACGGGCCGACCACATCGTGAGCACATTGTGCCACCAAGGCCGGCCCACAGGCGACATCGAGCACGTGCATCCCGGCCTTGAGGCCGGCCTCTCGGAGCGCCTTTCGCCGATACCAGAGCCCGGAACCAAATCCGGTAGCCTTGTCGATGTTGCGATATTGATAGGCGGTGCGGTTAAACAGCTCGTTCAGAAATGCTTGCCGTTTCTCGTCCTCGGAATAGTATCGGCGCAGCGGAGGATGGGGTGCCACAGGCACCATAGGCACTTGGGCCGCGGGACGTTCACCGGTTGGGTCTGTGGTGTAACTCATGGTAGGCCTCCGGAACCCTTCGGAGCCACACTTGTAGCAGGACTCTTTCGGGCGGGCAAGGGGAAGGCGAACTGTCATCTCAGAAGAATGCTTGAACAGAAAAGACAGCGTCGTTGTCCCGGTCGCGGTGGTTGTATTCCAGCCGCAACGCCCAATTCTGTGAGAGCGTGTAGCGCGACCCGGCATACCAGCGGATATCGTCGGACTTGTCACCGAGCGCATACCGGAGATAGGACCCCGACAGCATCAGCTTCCAGCGATCCGTCACGTCGGCCAGCATACCGACTGTCCCGCCGCCCCCGACTCGGTGCCGTTCTTCGTAGGCCCTGCTGTAATTCGCTTCCGCCTCCGCAAACGCAAAATAGACTTCGCGCTTGAACAGCTGCGTTTCTGCCGCAGCGCCGATACCTCCGTTGAACACTCCGTTGCTACAGAGTTGGCAGCCGTTGTGCCGTATCGTTTGCATCCCCACGTTGACCTTCCAGGAGGGCACCTGCGAGAGAGAGTCCATCGGAGCAAGTGAAAGAATATTCAAAGGGCTAAACCTCTCGACGCGAGCCTGCGATTGGTGATGATAGTGGCGTAACGTCACTGACATGATTTCAATTTGCGCGTCGGGTGTGAATCCTGGCTCCGGATCCAGCAAGTCATGGTAAGCCGCGCGGACATTCACTTCTTCAAATGCGCGATGATTCCTCCACCCCGCTCCGGCACCGATTCGGCTGGTGCCGTGCCCTAGATCGGGCTGCTTCACATACGGCTCGATCGACAGATCGCGCGGCGTCACTTTCAATTCGCTTCTCGCGCGTAGGATCGCCCGATTCTTGTCTCGAAATGGAGCGCCTTCCTCTCCTCCGACTGCACTATGCTGTAGTAGGTAATCCGATGCGGTTTCCAACACGAAGGCTTGTCGATCCGGTTGCAACGCGCGAAATCCCTCTGCCTGCAGATCTGTGGAATCTCGAGTCAGGCGATCGAACCAGGCGCGCTCTTCAAGCGACATCGACGCTCGCTTGCGCCGCACCAACGTACTTCTGGACGGTCGGGACACCACTTCGCCAACTAGCCCAGACTCCCGCAACAGCCGAACGGTATCCACTGGGATGGTGTAGAACTGAAACCGGTCGAGCAACTGGATGGACGGCTCAGCCGCCTCAATGAGCGAGAGGATGTGATACGCGCAGTTTTCGCCGAAGAAAAAGTAATCGAAATAGGCGTTCCCCAGCTCCCAGGTATGCATCAGGAGTCTCCGCACTTGAAGTGCCGTCAGGTTTAATCGGTATTCGCAAATATCTCGATTGTCGATGTCGCGGTATTC
>SPAX01000273.1 GCA_005239475.1 Nitrospira sp.
CAGCGTGCTTTTTCCCGGAATAGGGTAAGGCCGTGTTGGGCTGCTGGTGAGATCGCTCCCTCTTCCTGTCCCTGATCGAACCGGTCTGCCGGGCTGTTGCCGGAGAGGACGGTGCGCTGGAAGCTGGCGATAGCCTTGCCTACATTGACGATCGTGATATCTTCGCTGAAGACTTCCATGAAGAGTTTCTTGTAGCCGGGGATCTTCTTCATCTTCAAAATCATCATGTCATACTTGGAAAAGCCGTGCTCGATTGGATTGGTAAACGGACCGATCGATTGGTCTTCTAATGTTGCGGCTCTGCCGTCCCAAAATTGAGCGCTACTGAAAACCCGGTTGAAGGAGACCGGCGCACTCCGGCCACCCTTCTGGCCTCGGATGCCAGTGGAGACTGGCATGCCGTCCGTAAACGCGAATTTCGCCATGTGGCAATTCGCGCATGCGATGGTATTGTCCGCCGACAGTCGCTTATCAAAGAACAATATCCGACCTAACTCGATCTTCTCTTTTGTCAAAGGATTATTGGCAGGAATTACCACCGCGGTTTCTTCTAGGCCGAAAGGAATCTTGAGCTTGTACTCGGTCGCCGACTGGGCATTCGCAGCCGGCGCCGCGACCCAGGAGGACAGGATCGCTACCGCGCAGATGGCCAGGCCTCCGAAAACTGCTTTTCGGAGATGGGTCGATGGTGACAGTTCGGTTTCCGTTGTGGCTGGATTCATCGCGGCTCCTTTCGTTTGAATTTTCATGACGTGTGATCCTTTTCCGTTGATTGGTTGTCAGTCGTTTCCGGAGTAATCCTCTCTGTACCGAAACATCAGAGACTCTGAGCCGACGGATAAGTTTTCATGGCGCGAATCGTAACCATCACGCTCATCCTTTGCAAGTTCTTTTTTCAGCCATTCCGATCTTTTTACCCAGTTTCCGGAAGTGCCAGTCGGCTTGTAGCTAGCGCTGACTCTCCCGCTCCTCGCTCCTGTTGTGAAGCTGTGATCTTTGACGATTGCAGCCGCGTGGCAAAGGTGTCGTTATGCAGGGACGAATTTTAGCGCAACGCCGTTGATACAGTACCGTAACCCCGTCGGTCTTGGGCCATCTTTAAAGATATGTCCTTGATGTCCCTCGCAGCGTGCGCAGTGGACTTCGGTTCTTGGAAAAATCAGTTTATAATCGGTTCTGGATTCGACCACCTTTGGATCGATTGGTTGCCAGAAGCTGGGCCAACCGGTGCCGCTGTCGAACTTGTGTTCCGAAGAAAAGAGGGGCAAGTCGCATCCCGCGCAGAAGTAGATACCGGCTTTCTTGCTATCGTGCATGTTGTCGGTAAAGGGGCGCTCGGTATTCTCGTGCCGTAGAACCCGGTAGGCCTCCGGCGCCAAGAGCTTCTTCCATTCGTCGTCGGTTTTCACAATCTTCACGATCGGCCCTATTATAATGTTCTGTGCCATGAAAAGCCTCCTCCATAGAGATAGCGTTCAACGCAGCAGTCGATTGACAATCACCGTCCTTACAACACTCTATCAGGTTGCGTTCCCCACCAGTCAACAAACGCACCTCCGCGACCGTGGACAGAGGACTGTCCGTTACCCTTTGCTTTTGGGCATGGCAATCGCCTTGCGCATCGATCCCGACACAATCTGAAATTCATACAAGCGACATTCCAGAGGACCATTGAAGAGAGGAATGCGTTTCGATGGCGCAAGGCCGATAAGTTTCGGGACTCGCAAATCGCCGGTAAAGATATAGGCCCGCCATCCGCTGAATTGTTGTTTCAACCAGTCGCCCAACTGGGGATAGAACGTATCGAGTTCTTCTGGCCGGCTGAGTCGGACTCCGTAGGGGGGGTTGATCATCAGCACACCCTGTTCTGCCGGAGCCTCAAGGGCGAGCACGTCGCTCTGCCGCAGGCGAATATCGATCGCGACTCCCGCCCCCTGAAATGTCCGCTGCGCGATCTTCACCGCGGCAGGGTCCTGGTCGGACGCATAGATGGCAGCCGGCACCTCTGCCAGTTGTTTCAGCCGAGAGGCTTCGCGCAGACGGCCCCAGCGTTTGGCATCGTGGACAAGCAAACGCTCAAAGGCGAATGACCGAGACTGCCCCGGCGCGATCCGGCGTGCCATTAGCGCTGCTTCGAGTGGGATCGTTCCGCCACCGCACATGGGGTCGAGCAGCACGTCGTTGGGCGTCCATCCAGCGAGCCGCAGCAAGCCTGCCGCCAGGTTTTCGCGCAACGGCGCCTCGACGGACACGACACGATGTCCCCGCTTGAAGAGCGGCTCACCGGAGGTGTCTAGATAGAAGGTTACCGTTGACTCATCGAGAAACGCGTCGAGCCGGAGGTTCGGGTTATGCGTATCTACGTTCGGTCTTCGATGACGAACCGACACGAACTTATCGCAGACCGCGTCTTTGATGCGGAGGGTGATGAAGTCCAGACTGGTGAGTGGACATCGGCGCGCACTCACCTTGACCTTAATGGTCTGTGACGGCATGAACCAATCCGGCCAGGGCAGACTATAGGCCGCGCGGTACACATCGTCTTCCGAGCGGTAGGGGGCCTGTCCGACTTCCCAGAGTACGCGGCTGGCAATGTGACTTTTGAGATTGACCCAATACATCGTAGACCAGGGAGCCTGAAAGGCGATCCCGCCTTCTGTCTTCGTGGTCATGGGCACGCCAAGGTCGTGGAGCTCCTGTTCGAGAACCCCCTCCAGCCCACGCGGGCAGGGTGCAAAGAACCGTAGTTTTGTGCTATCCATGCTCATCGCATCGTCGTTCGTGAAGCGTCGTTCGTATCTCGCTTCACGAAATACGTTTCACGAGATACGTCTTCGTTATGAACTATTGCAGCACCTGCGGTGCCCCAGTTACGAAGAAAATTCCCGCCGGCGACAACTTGCCCCGGTTCGTCTGCGATACCTGCCGGGCCATTCACTACCATAATCCAAAAATCGTCGCAGGCTGTCTTCCAGAGTGGGACGGCCACATTCTCCTCTGCCGGCGTGCGATCGAACCTAAGTCCGGTCTCTGGACCTTTCCTGCCGGTTTCATGGAAATCGGCGAGAGTATTGAGCAGGCGGCTGTTCGTGAAACACTGGAGGAAGCGCAGGCTCAGGTGGAGCGTATCTGCCTCTTCGCGGTCCTGAGTCTCCCCCACATCGGCCAGGCGTACCTGGTATTCCGAGGGCCGATGCGTTCGCCCGATTTCGGAGTGGGTGAGGAAAGCCTCGAAGTGCAATTGTTCTCCCTCGCTGCGATTCCCTGGGACGAGATCGCCTTCCCCGTGGTGAAGGATGCCCTGCGCCGCTATGTCGACGATGTGACGCGGGGAGAATTTCAGGTGCATGTTGCCACTTTGTCAGACCGACTCACCTAATCCCCCAGGAAGCTCAAAAAGGCTGTCCAGCAAGGCCGCAGCGAGTGAAGGACCGGGAGGCGTACCCTCTGGGGTACGTTGAGGTTCTGAACGATGCGAGAACGCCGCTGGCGGGCTTTTTCAGCATCCTGCTACCGTTCCATCAATTGAGTGTGGGAATCGTAAGGAGTGGCAAGCTGCGGCCCTCGCCATCGTGCAGAAAGCGAAACCCGGCGGCTTCAGTGTAGTCTACAGTCACGCCTTCCATCCGTGGCGCACTTCGCCGATTCACCGCAATCGTGAGGCCGTCAACCTGCTGAATGTCGTCGTCAGGCTGGGTGTTCGCTTCCAACATGATGTTGAAACTCAAACGTGAATCGTCCAAATCGCGCACGGAAATCCGGACGACCGGATCCTCAGGATGATTGACTTGAATCGCTTTCAGCTTTGCGATGGCGGCAAGTGTGACGGTGATCATGAACGGAGCTCTCTGTGGCGAACGAAGCCGTGAATGTCGACCAGGTGATCGTCTCGGTCAATGGAGTAGAAAATGCGCCAGTCCTCGACCGCATATTTGGAAAGACCCGGCAGGTCCGGTGCAATCGGTTCGTGGCGCAAGTTATCGATGTTGGAGGCGATCCATTTGGTCTTGTCCAAGAGTCGTTGTGCCATAGACGGCTCAAGGCCCGCAAGATCTTGGAGGATGGCTGGGCGATAGGCAAGACGATACCAGGCCATGTTGTCCTTACCAGCGGAGACCGAGCTGATCTGCGACGTCCTCGCCGGACAGTCTCCCCGTACTTGACAATGACTCTTTCAGGCGGGCGCGTAGGTCATTGCCGAGCTGGAGTCCGAGGTCAGGATCACCTAGTAACTCGCGCAGGCGATCGTCGACGATGCCGCGCACGAGTTCTCTGAATTGTGCCTGGGAAAGCTGGGAGAGGTCCATGAAGACAGAGGATACGGAGGCGAGTGCGTAAAATGCAACTACAGAGACGGTCGCCTATTGAATGCTGGTCTTGGGCTGGAGTAGCTGGATCATGCGGTCCAGTCGGTCTTGATGCGGGGGAGCCACCGTCAGGAACTCCAGGCCGATCCCGGCTGACCCGGACCAGCGGACTGCGGCATTCTCGATCAAGATCGGCTGGGGCTCACCTGGAATATGCAACTGTATGGCGAGCTGCATACCGGTAAAGGGGCTGATGATACTGTCCACGCGGCATCCCTTGGCCGAAATGTTTCGGATGGACCCGGCATGGCGGAAGCGATTGTTATGTACCAAGGTGCTGGAGAGCGACACGGGAAATCTGGGATGCTTTCTGGTGACCATAGCTGTGCTTTGAGCGATTCCTATGGGACGATGTTGACTTGGGTTGCAAGGAATTGTTCCAGGCGGGCTCGTTCCGACTCCTGCATCTCAAGAAATTCTACCCCAAACTCGCGTTCCAGGGTCCACTGGACCGTGGCGGTTCGAACGGTGATGGCACTAGTCTGCTCCGGAACCTTGAGGATCACGACGAGGAGAGCGCCGCTCTGTACCGCAAGATCGCTCGCGACTTTGCAGCCACCCATCCCGAGGTTGTAGACGATCCCTATTCCGGCATGGTCACCTGCGAATGTAGCAGGGAATTCCACCTGATAACGAATGTGCTGTCTCTGTTCCGTCATATTGGCGCTTTCAGAAGGCATTCGTTTCAAAAGTAGCCTTCGCGATGAAGCTTCCCTGACTATGTCTTCGCCTTCTGAAAGGCTAGTCTGTGAACGAGTGGTTGTCAAAGAAATAGAGATCTTTGAAGATTTCTGGTGCCCAAGGGTAGAGGGAGGACAGAGCTGGTGACGGCTATTCGGATGAAGTTCCGAGAACGGAGGGTAACGCAAATTAAGCAGAATGGTGGGGAAGCTTGGGAAATTCAGACAGACGGCACGGGTGAGTGTCGGATCCAGCGGCCACTCTTGGTACATCTCCGAAGCACTTACTCCGCCTGGTTGTCATTTGATTTTCGGTGGGTGCACTTCTAGAATGCCGCCAACTTTCCCCATTGGATTGACGTTGTGATGCCCACCACCTCTGGCTCTCGAACAACCTCTCGACGCAGGAAGAAGCGCTCGAAGAAGTCTCAAGACTTTGATGCTTTGTCGAAGCGCCGTTTTCAGGCTCGGTTGCTGAAGTGGTACGAGAAACATGGCCGCGATCTGCCGTGGCGAAAGACCTCCGACCCCTATCACATTCTGGTCTCTGAAGTGATGTTGCAACAGACCCAGGTCGATCGGGTGATTCCAAAGTACCATGAGTTTCTAGACCGCTACCCAAGCTTTGAAGAGTTGGCTGATGCGCCGGTCTCGGATGTGAAGAAGACGTGGTATCCGCTAGGCTACAATATCCGGCCGGAGCGATTACATAGTATCGCGTGCGAGACAGTGGCGCGGTATGGGGGCCGTCTTCCGAGCGGAGCGGAGGAATTGCTGTCGTTCAAGGGAATCGGACGTTACACAGCTGGCGCCATACGGTCGTTCGCATTCAACGAAGATGCGCCGATCCTGGATACGAATGTGATTCGGGTCCTTCATCGGGTATTTATGGCGAAGGGCGATCCCAAGACTCAGAAGGCGAAGCTCTGGCTATTGTCGGAAGCCTTAATTCCAAGCGGAAAGGGTTATGATTTCAACCAGGCGATCATGGACTTTGGAGCGACCAGCTGTACGGCGAGAAATCCATTATGTCGGCGATGCCCTATGAAGTCCTTTTGTAAGACGTACCCCTTCGGTCAGAAGTAGCGAGGAGCGTTGGTGCTCATGAAGATCGTTGAAGTCGCTGCCGGTCTTGTATATCGTGAGGGCCGCTACTTGATCGCTCGAAGGAAACCGGGCGTGCACTTGGCTGGTTTCTGGGAGTTTCCGGGCGGGAAGCGCGAGCCGGGTGAAACACTGGAAGAATGTCTGCAGCGGGAGTTGTTCGAGGAGTTGAGTATTCGTGTCGACGTGCCGATACCTTTTCAGATCATTCGGCATGAGTATGCGGAGAAAACTGTTGAACTGCATTTTTTCCGTTGCAGGATCGAAACCGGGCACGCCACAGCAATCGACTGCGCGGAAATTCGATGGGTCTGGCCACACGAGTTGAGCGACTTTGAGTTTCCTCCAGCGGACCGTCCGATCATCGAGGCCTTACGGCGACAGAGCATAGGGCAGACTTTATGAAGGTCGTTCTGGACATTGAGACCATTCAGGCGCCTCGGGAAGAATGGGCGCGGTTGGTGGGGAAGCTACCGCCAAGCGTCGAATCTGAGCCGGCAGCTGAGGGCTACGATTTGTTTACGGCGGGGGCTGCCGAAGTTCAACGACGCGCCGAGGATGAACAATATGGGAAGTCGGCCTTTGACGGCACGTTCAGTCAGATCGTCTGCATCGGTCTGTTGGAATTTTCTGACCAGCTTGAGCCGCGTGGGTCGGTGGCCTGGTATGGCGGGGATGAACGGGAGCTGCTGCGACAATTCTGGAGCCGTTTGGCTCAGAACCGCCCGTCGCTCTTCATCACCCATAACGGACTGGGCTTCGACCTCCCGTTCATTAAGAAGCGATCGATCATCCACCAAGTCAAGCCGAGCCTGGACGTCAGCCTCGCCAAGTTCCGCACGGAACCTGTCTACGACACGATGGCGATCTGGAGCAATTGGGATACGCGTGGGTGGGTGAAACTCGACGTGCTGGCGCGTGCGCTGAACGTCGAAACTAAGTCGGGTAGTGGCGCACAGGTGGCTGAGATGTGGGGGAAAGGACAGGGGCTTGAGCTGGCTCGGTACTGCCTGCAAGATACGTATGTGACGTATGCCTGTTATTGCCGGATGAATTTCCGACAGCCCCTGTCCAGTGAAGTGGTCTTGCTCCAGCCGGAACTACTGAATGTCGGCTGAGTAGGCTAGCGACTCCGTGTCGCCACTGCCGGTTTCCTCTTCGGTGCCGATTTAGCGGATACCTTCATCGACCTGAGCGCTTTTATTTCCTCATTGCGGTCCCGCAGTTCGCGCTTCATCCATGCCGATTCCTTGCGAAGCATATTGATCTCGGAATCCTTCTTGGCGAGTGCCTCTTTTGCTATCCTCAAGTCAGTGAGTTTCTGAGCCATAAGTTCGCCCGCTCCCGCCTCCTGGCTTACCCTGTCAGAGGCCACCTGAGCTTTCGCCGGAGCGTCCGCCAGCATGGGCGCAATCGGAGTGATCGGCGTGGTTTTTGCGATCGGCATGGCAGCAGGCATCGGCGCCATGGCCAGTGCATGATAGTCGATGATCATTACCATGACACCGAGTGCACCACCGGAGGCATAGGCCGGAGCCGGTTCGGTGCGTGCAGCCGACTCAGGCATGAAACCAGTCGGCTTGGTACCCTTCCCAATGGTCAAGTAGATCGATCCCTTCTGCACGTAAATACTGCCCGTGGTGGGTTCAGAGCCTGACCCTGCCGATGAGGATACGCGGAACCCAACCAGCTGTTCGGGTTTCGCCTTTGATAAACCTTGTGCGAGCAGGGGAGAGAGAAACTCGGCATCCTCATCGCTGAAAATTCTCATCGGCTTGCCGCCACCAGCGGACATTCCCGAAGATCCGCTTATGCCATCATTGCTATATAACCCTTTTACAATCTTTGTTATGGTCAGTTGATCGATCACAGCGGGGTGGCTTGCGTCAAACGACCAATCAGTCACTTCTTCTAAGTAGACACTGCCCTTTGCA
>SPAX01000274.1 GCA_005239475.1 Nitrospira sp.
AAGGAGAGGAACTGCCGGATGAGCGCGAGACACTCGGCTTCGCTCTCCTCAACCCGGTCCACGAGGCCCGTGATCTCCGCCTGCATCTTCGCTCCTGCGAGCGTCTCCAAGTCAACGGTTTCCCCGATGCCGCCCCTGACCAGCGTCGGCCCCGACCAGCCGAGCAACCCAGTCCCACGAACCATTACGGCAAAGTCGGAGAGCAACACGTCCATTGGGGGACGACCGAAACAGGGCCCCAGCACGGCTGCGACCTGAGGAATAGCGCCGGCGCAGTCCACGACTTCCTTGAAGGCGGGTACGCGCGACATGATGGCCGCGTCCATTGAATCTTGAAAGCGGATCGCGGACCCCTCATAGAGTCCGATGAAGGGCGCCCCTTGCGCAAGAGCCATTCGGCGGACGCGGAAGCGTTTTTCGATGTTGAGCAACCCGGCCGCGCCCCCCATGACACTCCCATCATCCGCTGCTACAAACACCCTGCGGCCGGCCACCTCGCCCCACCCGGTTACTACGCCGTCGGCTTGCACGGTCACCGGGGCCCTCCCGGGGGTCTCCACCGTTCCTTGAACCAGCGATCCAATCTCGCGAAAGCTCCCGGGTTCCAGAAGAAGTTCCAGCCGCTCCCGAGCCGATAGCTTGCCGCGCGAATGAAGCCGCCCAAGGGCCTCGGGGCCCCCTTGCGCATGGGCCTCAGCCTTCCGCTTACGTACGACACGCAGATGTTCGTCCCAGTCTTCCGCCATATAGCGCGTCTCCTTTCGAAGGGGTGAAACTCGCGGCAGCCCAATGGTAAGCTCGGCCGCGTGATTGCCGACATGATTCTCCGGGCGACAGCCGATCGAATGCCGGATCGGTCCGCGGTGCGTTTCGGGCCCGAAACATGGAGCTATGCAAGCTTGGAGCGTGTCAGTGGACAGCTCGCAGGCGCGCTCCGGAGTCGGGGCGTCCAAAACGGCCATCGCATCGGGCTGTTCATGACCAATTGCCCCGCATGGTTGGCTTGGTTCTTTGCGATCTCCCGGGTAGGCGGCGTTGCGGTGCCCATGAACCCCGCCTATACAGGCACCGAGATTTCGTCGATTCTCGAAGTTTCGGACCTGCGAGTCCTCATCTGTGAAGATCGCCTAGCGTCTCGCCTCGACAGCCCGCCGAAGCAACCCCCGTCCGTCGACGTCTTGATGACGTCGCGCACACTGCAGGTCAACGGTCCAGCGGAGATGATAGAACACGCAGCGAGCCCAGATCCCACTGCGCCGGCCGTTATCTTCTTCTCCTCTGGTAGCACTGGGATGCCTAAGGGGATCGTCCATTCGGGACGAAACCTCGTGCGCATTGTCCAGACGGTCAGCATGACGTGGCCACTGCGAAGCGCGGACGGGCTCTTCGTAGCGATGCCGCTGGCGTTCGTGTACTCATCGATCGTCGAGTGCCTCACCGCCATCCGTGTCGGCGCGACGGTTGAGCTTCAGGAGCGCTTCGATCCGGATGCGACAGTGGCGCGACTCGCGGCTGGCAAGATCACGAGCATGATGGGTGTGCCGAGCATGTACCGCATGCTACTGGCGACCCGCGAGCAGCCGGGTGAAAGCGGGAAGCTCCGGTTCTGTGCTACGGCTGGGGAGACACTAGAACCCGCCCTCAGCCATCAGTTCGGAGAACGCTTCAGCTGTCCTCTGCTTGACTTTTACGGCCTGACTGAGGCACCACACATCATAGCTCACTCGAACCCAGCCGAGATCCTGGAACGTCCACTCTCCTGCGGCCGGGTGTTGACTGGAGTCGAAGCGCGCGTCGTGGATGACCACGGCCAATCTCTGCCATCCGGGGAGACAGGGGAACTGGTCGTCCGGGCACCGTGGATGTTCGACGGGTACTTTCGTGATCCGACGGCCACGAAAGCGGTCTTGAAAGAGGGGTGGTTCTGGACTGGAGACCTCGCCCGACAGGATGCTGAGGAATACGTTTACATCGTCGAGCGCAAGAAAGAGCTTATCAAGCGAAGCGGTTTCAATGTCTTCCCAGCTGAAGTCGAACGAGTGATCCGAGAAGTCCCGGGTATTGCAGAGGTAGCCGTCGTTGGGGTCGCAGACACATTCTTGGGTGAGCGCGTCAAGGCGTGGATCGTCCCGAGACCCGGTGTGGCGGTGAACGTAGAGCAAGTGCTCGCTGCCTGCCGCGCCAAACTAGCCAGTTACAAGGTGCCCGACGCTGTCGAGGAACTTCAGGAGCTCCCGAAGGGACCCACGGGTAAGATCGCTCGAAAGGAACTGCGCCATTGAGCGTGTCAGTGACACTGCGGCCGTCTCAGGGCTGTTCTGCGTGTCGCAGTCGCGCTCAAGGGCGAGGGTAGTTTCGGTGAGGTAAGTGGCGTTACATCCCCTGCTGGAGCCTGATTGCCGTCACCGACCCTAGGGAGCATCGGGTTGACGACCGACAGCGCCGAGGCGCTTGACCGAGCCTGCGATTTCCGACACGATGATCGCGGCCGTTGCTGTATCTGCCGTCCGGTCAGCGCAGCGGCGTGCCGCAGATCGCGCCCACGATGTGCCCCATGGCCTCCACGACCTTCCCGCCTCGCGCTCGCCACTCGTTGAGCCACCAGTCGAGGAAGATCGTGCGCATCGCAAGCAGTTCATCGCGGCGCTTGGCGTCTTGGTCGGAGTCGTATTTGTGGTCCTTGATGCCGCCGGCGGCGACGCCCGGCGTCGTCGTGCGGTACCCGGCTAGCGTCAGGGAGAACTCACCCCTGATCTCGTGGTCGAACCTCGGATCAGGTCCGTGCTTCACCTCTGTGGCCATGGTACCTCCAGGTCATCGAGCTCGCAGCCAACAATAGTGCCCGCTCTGCGTTATTGACGTGTTTTCAGCTTGCGGACGGCCACGTCGTCTATCCAGGCTTTCACCGGCCCCTCGGCAGCGAATCGGATGTCGACGTACCGCTGGTCCTCGGAGCTGAACCTGAGCCGATACGCTCGCCACCGCGAAGGGCCACCGCGAATTTTCACTTTGAACCTGTCCCACTCACCCCGACTTAGGGCTACTCGCAGCGAGAACGCGCCGGCCCCCTTGTCCTCGACCCTGGCCCAGAATCGCGCTTGGTAGACAGCACCTCTTTCGATAGGAACCCTCTGGCTCAGGGTCGAGAACACGTCTGGGGCGTAGTCGCTTTCGTGTTCTACGCGGAGCGAACGGCGACCACTGTGAGAGTCGCGCGCATCGGCGAACCAACGTGCCACCGCCCCGCCGAAGGGCACGAAGCGATGGGCGCTGGCGAAGGGTCGAATATGCGGCATATCTTCAAGCAAGCCCGTGCCCCATCCCTCAAGATTCCGCTCGAAGCCGCCGTTCTGCACCAATGTGATTCGTCGCCTCTGTGGTCGGGAACGTCGACGGACTCTCGGCGGGTTGGTTTGGAATGCTTCTCTGATCTCCTCGCGCGTCATCTGGGCCTTCCCATCTTCGTACCTAGACCAGAACTCGGTCGCATTCTGGAACGTCATCATGTGCGGAACCCGCGCACTTCGCGGGATCCGGACGAGTACCAGCGCATGGCTATCGACCATACGGCGGTCGACTTCAAGGCCGCTGACACGAGGATCGAGATGGTTGAGGCACAGAGAACGGATGCTCTTGACGGTCGATTCGACGTTCCCCTGTAAGCCCTCGAACTTCTGCGCGCGTCCGTGTCCATCATCACGAATGCCGAGGATCAGATACCCGACTCCTCCGTTAGCAAAAGATGCCACGTGGCGAAGTAGCTTGGGTTTGGCATCAGGCAACTTGTAGTCAA
>SPAX01000275.1 GCA_005239475.1 Nitrospira sp.
GTGTCTCCCATGGGTTCATGGGGTGACACTTTCACGGAACAGTTACGGGGTGACATTTTCATAGACCAACAGCAGCCGCTCACGCGGCCCTTGACGACCCCCTGTCCCGGGTGCAGGATCGCCGCAGGAGCCGGATCAGAGCCGGGCGGTCTCGGCTCCAGGGAGGGCTCCGGGGCCGGCGGCTCGACGATGCTGGGTTCTTTCAGGGGGTTCTGGATGCCCGCTGCATGGGGCCGCGTGATGCGAACCGGCGTCAACGTTTCCTATGGGCTTGAATGCGTGAGATCAGGCACTGCCCGATCTGTGCGGGAACGGATCGGGACCTAGTGTATCCCGGCACCCTGGACACATCGAATATTGTGGGGGCGCGGACCAATCCCTACTGCTCGCACTATCAGATAAACAGGTGCAGGGGCTGCGGACTGATATTTTCGAGCCCGATCTTCGAAGACGCCGACATAGCGGCTCTCTACGAGAAAGCCCCGCATGGAAACGTCGAGTCCGGAGAGGAAGGAAACGTCAAGAGCACAATGCGGCTCTACTACGAACTGGCTCGGCCCCACCTCCTGCAACGCGACCGGCTTCTCGACGTAGGTTGCGATATTGGATTGATGCTCGAGTTTGCGCGGCAAGACGGATTCCGCGAGTTGTACGGGCTCGAGCCAAACCCAATTGCCCGCGAAAAGGCGCAGGCGATTCCGCGCGCAGTGGTATCGGAGCGGTTCTACGAAGAGCAGGAATTCCCGGCGTCGAGTTTCGATCTGATCACCTTCATCCATGTAGTGGATCACCTCATAGATCCTTCCAAGGCAGTCGAGCGCGCATTCATGCACGCGAAGCCCGGCGGTCTTGTCGTAGCCGTGGTGCATAACGTTGAATCGATGCTGGCCCGCATGACCGGGGAGCGGTTCCCGCCCTTCAATTTGTACCACCACTACTTTTTCTCGGAGCGTACTCTGGCAGCGCTGTTCGAATCGCGTGGATTTGAAACGGTCAGCGTAGGATCGACGAAGAACTGTTACTCCCTGGGGTTTTTCGCGCGGCGCGCGCCCGGGATACCTGCCAGGCTTCGATTCGCCATCGCATCCGGACTGGACCGAGTGGGCATCGGCGGATTGCCGCTGACCATTCCCGTGGGAAACATCGGCATCGTCGCGCGCCGCCCCTCCTGAGTGATTCCGCATGGCATCGAATAGTCCGGCATGCCGACCAACTCGCTGACGGCTTCGACGTCGCGGTCCTTGACGGTTTTGGTGCCCGCGCTGAACGAGCAGGACAATCTGGCGCCCACGGTCGAGCGACTGCTGCAGGCGCTAAACATTACGATCGAGGAATTCGAAATCATCGTGGTGAATGACGGGAGTTCGGATCGCACTCCAGCAGTTGCCGACGAACTTGCAGCCTCGAATCCACACGTCAAGGTCATCCACAACGCCCAACCCATGGGTCTTGGGCATGCCTACGTTCAAGGGATCAAGGCGGCGAGCAAAGAGTTTTTCGTTTACATTCCCGGCGACAATACTTGGCCCTATCGCTCCTTCCTTGAGCTGTTCGGGACGTTGGGCAAGGCGGATATCATCACCTCCTATTCCACCAATCCCGGTGTGCGGCCGTGGGGGCGTCGGATCGTCTCGAGGGCCTATACCGTTACTCTCAACAAGCTGTTCGGGTATCGGCTTCACTATTTCAACGGGCTGACCGTCTACCCCGTGCCGTTCCTCAAGACCTTTCCCGTTACGACGTACGGATTCGGTTTTCAGGCCGAGGTGCTCATCAAGGCCATTGACCATGGTTACTCATATATTGAGGTGGCGCTGCCGATAGACGAGCGGACGGCCGGCGGGTCGAAAGCGGTGACCGTCCGCAACATCGCCAGCGTCCTTTCAACCATTGGGCGTCTTGTCTGGCGTTTGCGATTGTTTCCACGGTCGTCGGATGTCACCCCAGAGAAAGCCGCGCCAACTATCCAGGTCTCCGCGGGGGACAGACCGCTCAACATTGTTATTTCCGGAGCGAGTTCGGGCATTGGCGCGGAGCTCACCAGATCGCTTGCGGGCGATGGTCATCGGATTTTCGCCTGCGCTCGCAGGGAATCCAACCTACGGGAAGTGACTCAAAACGGCTCGATCGCCCAATACTCGGTGTGCGATGTTACCGAGGAATCACAGGTAAAAGCTTTCGCCGACGAGGTGCGTGAACACTTTGGCCATGTCGACGTTCTTGTCAATTGTGCGGGCGGCTTCGGGTCCATTGGCCCGGTAGAGCATGCGGCCAGCGCAGATTGGTTTGAAACCGTCAGGGTGAACCTTTTTGGTCCCTACTTGATGGTCAAGCACTTCCTTTCTTTGCTGCTCGGCTCCAGCACACCGAAGATACTGAATTTCTCCGGCGGCGGGGCTTTCAATCCGTTTGCGAATTACAGCGCATACGCTTGCTCAAAGGCCGCGTTGGTTCGACTTACCGAATGCATGGCGACGGAACTGGCACCGAAAGGTGTATCGGTTAACGCCATAGCGCCTGGACTTGTTGCCACTCCTGCTCACGAAGCAACGCTTGCCGCTGGGGAGGAACGCGCAGGGGCATTGTATTACCGAAGAACCAAGATGCTTCTGGAGGGGAGTGGGGCACCGATGCAAAACGTCGTTGAATGCGTTCGCGCATTGCTCTCACCTCAACTTCGTGGGCTGACAGGCAAGACGATCAGCGCAAACTTCGATCCTTGGAAAACCGAGGCGTTCCGCGATCACGTTGCAGACATAACCCGCTCTGATCTATACGCGATGCGCCGAATCAATATCGTGAATCTTCCGGAAGGTCGAATGCGTTCGGATCTCAGCGAGGCGTGGGCGAGCTTCGGAACAGAGCGCTAGCCTGAAGTCTTGAAAAGTCTTTTGCTCGCAGTGGGTTTCACCGTGGCGTACGCTATCGCGATCACTCTGAGTTTTCGAACGGTCGAGGTGCGGGAACGGATGCTGGTCATGACAACGATTTTCCTGCTCAGTGTGCCCCTCTTCATTGCCGGACATCTTCTCACGCCGCTTGACCTCGGGTTCCTGTCGGCTTCTTGGACAGCGGAGGAAAGCCTGGTGGACTTGGCATTTGCGCTGTTGGTTTACTCTGCAGGGTTTTTTGGGGGAATCCTGCAACTTTATAACCTTGCGGACCGAGGGTTCTCCCTGCGAATTTTGATTGACATCAGAGAGTCCCCGAACGGCTGCCTCGATGCAAGCGGAGTCGTGCGTAGCTATAGTGCGGGCAAGGGTATCGGCTGGATGTACAAAAAGCGGATCGACGACATGCTCACCCGCGGTTTGATCGTCATAGAGAAGGAGCAAGTGGTTCTAACGCCACGTGGACACAAGCTTGTTGGGCTATTTGGGAGCCTGCGTGCGTATCTGCGCTTGCCTTAGGTCGGCAATGCAGCAAGGCCGCAGCTATAACGAGGTCGGAGTGTGAGATGTTGTTAGCCCTGATTAGTGCTGTTGGCTTCTTTGCCATTTTCCTCCTCGTCAAATGGCAATACTTTCATCAGTTTCGCGTGGAAAGCCATTCCGGAGCCACCTTCTGGATCGTTACGGCAGCAATGGTCGCCAATACCATTCTTGTAACGATTTGGCTCATGACACATCAGGAGGGGGGAAAGTTGCTACAGGCAATTCTTGTGTCGAACCTTTCCATGGCCTGCCTCTTTGTCTTGTATATGCCGTTCTACTACACAATTGCAACGTCGCTGTCGGTGCGGTCCTTGATTTTCATAGCCTCTAGGCGGGAAGCAACGACCCTCAGCGTTCTGCTTGCGACCTTCGCGTCTGAGGATATTGTGAGGAAGCGAATGCAGTTGATGGCACATAACCGATATCTATTCAAAGACGATGAAGGCTTCCGCTTGACACGTAGAGGACTGTTCGTCGCTCGCGTGTTCACATGTTTGAAGCGATTGTGGAGCCTCGGCCCCGGTGGATAGAGGTTCCCCGATTGCGCCCGCCCGGTTCGCTTCGCGCGCGAGGACGCCGAGACCGTCGAGGCGGGCAACGTCTGCGCCGCATAGCGGTGGACCTGGGCCAGTTTGAATCGCCAGATCCGGCGGCCGACCACAGCCCCATGTCAGCCCTGGTCGTCCTCTGGCAAGCTGCTCTGTGACGCATGCTGCGGCCACCCCGCCGGTCAGCGGAGCAGCGCTTCCTTGGCCACGCTCGCATCCGAGACCGGTCGAAACGGACGATAGTAGGTGTGCGAGAGAGACCACAGATCGAGTAACAGCACCGCGACCACGGTGAATCTGGCCATCGCATTCTTTCGGTCGGCGGCCCACCAATGCAAGACCAACCCACCCACGGCCACGACGACGAACAGATAGAAGAGGTACTCCAGCGAGGTCAAGGTATAGGGCTGGACGTCGAACACATCCTTCCCTCCGGAGATCCTTCCGATCCGGACCGAGGGGTACACGAGTAGCGAGACAGCCAGGATCGCGGCACAACCCTTGATGACCCACAGGATTCGGCCGACCGGCGCTGAGCCGGCAGTCCAACGCTCGAGGGATTGGCCGGTGAAGATCCCCCCGAAAAGCACCGCCACGACTCCAGCCGTGACGAGCCGCCCAATCGTATAGCCGGTCAGACAAAGAACGAGTAGGACTGCCACCTCGGCCCGGCGCCTGGGTGGCGCGGCCAAGACGCTGACGACCGCGACTGCCCCAGGATAGAAATACGTGGCACTTGCCCACGTCGAGACCGGATCACCTGTTGGCGGCAAGGCGAAAAACCCCGCGACTCCGACGGCCGCCAGCGCCGCCATCAGACGGGGCAGCCTGACCGCCTGACCCTCGCAGAGGTGTCGAAGACCTCCGAACCTCCACGCCCCCGCCAGCACCAGGCCGACCAACGCCTCGCGCCAGGAGACCCACACGCCCCCGAAGACGAGACACATCAGGGCGGCCACCCGAACACGGGCCATCTCCCGAATCGACAGCGCGACAAGCGCCAGGCTCGCCAGGAGCGCGAGCAGCAGGAAGTCGCGGTCGGTCGAAAGCGCGAATAGCGTGAGTGGGTGATACTGGACGACCGCCGCTCCCATCAATGCGTTCGGCACGCTCACATCGGATCGGCGGAGGTAGAGGTAGACCATCAGAGCCAGCCCCACCCACGTCACGAGCGGCCAGATCCACTCCGCGGTCCCCCCCGGTACCAGCCCGCCTACCCGCCACGGGACTCGGAGGACGACCCGGTTCGGCCCGGCATGCCACACGTCCCACGAGAAAACCGTCGAGAGCAGAACCAGCGCGACTCCGCCCCCGACAGTCGAGAGCCACATCCCCCGAACAGGACGGGCGGCATCGATCATCTCGACGAGCTTCTCCGGATCCTGACGAGTACCCATCCGGCGGCCAGACCGGTCCAGATGAGCAGCATGGCCCCGACGCCGAACCAAAATGCCCACGGGCGATAGAGAAACACGACCCGGAACTTGCCCGGTGGGATGGGTATCGTCTTGAACGTGTAGTTGCCTCTCAGCACCGGCACGGGCTTCCCCTCAATGGACGCTCGCCAGCCCGGGTACCAGTTCTCGCTGAAGAACAGGAACCGGCGACCCTCGACGTTTTCCACCTCCAGCTCGATGCGGTCGGCATCGTAGCGGAGCACCCGGACCGCGCTGGCTCCGGCCATGCCGGAGATGCCATACCGGGAAGCATCGTGGTACGCGGCATCCACCGGGAGTTCGAGGGCAACGGTCTCACGAAAGTTCGTCGTCGGGGTCTCGAGGAACTCGAGCACCTGGTCCGGGTCGGCAAACACCCGTGCGTCACGAATCAAGGCGAATCGACCGATGGGATCGCGGGCATCCTCGACATCGAGCAAATCAAGTAGACGGTGGTTCTCTCCCGGGCGGATCTTCATGAGCGGGAGGTAGAAATCGGGCGTGCCATTCCTCATACCTGCCAGATAGGTCAGCTTCCAGAAGCGGTAGCCACCGAGGGAACCGACATCACCGGCCATCGCGGGCAGTTGAACGCGCTCTGGAGGCGCCTGGACCGGATTCTCCGTCAACGGGACAAAGTCGGCGCTGGGGCGGCTCGGACGGTATTCGCGCACGAACCATAGGGGAACCCACTGGTTGATCAGCAGCAGGATGGCTGCCGCGATCAGGGCGGACCGGAGCGTGAGGACCCGGTGGGCCAGGAGGGCAAGGAGCGTCAGGAAGCCTCCCATGGCTAATAGACCGATGCTTCGCATAGCGATGAGCGGGTTCTCGGGCGGGTGACCCATGAGTCGGAGGACCACATCGTTGAGCACGGAGGCTGCTGCCAGAGCCAAGACGATCGTCCCAGCCCGAGCGAACCATCGCCCGTCACGCGCTCGCAAGTGCGTGACCCATCGAAGGGCCTGGTCCCCTCCCCACCCGATCAGGACCGAGATGGAGAAGGCCGATACATGCAAGGCCATCTCCTGCTCCCTGATCGCGGGCCAGAGCGGAAACAGGTTGAACAGCACGTAGTAGAGCGCCGACCACTGGGCGACGGAGATCACCATGGCAATCACGGAGGCGCTGACGAGAAACCGAGCCATCCACCCGCGCGTTCGGACTGCGCCCAGGACCGCAAGGGCAAGGAACCCCGGCCCGAGGTAGGACCAGCGAAAGGCCAGGACAAAATCTGGAAGCACCATGGGAAGCAGCGATTCCATGAACCCGGACGTCGTGAAGGCAACCCAGTACGGGAGAGACGATTGCAGCCGGGGGTTGAACATCATGGACTCCAAGAATGGAAAGAAGAACGCCCCCGAGCCACAGATCGACGCGATGAAGAAGATCCCGGCCGAGGCGACGGCGAGCACGCTTCGGCGGATCCATCCGGCAGCGCTCGTGACGTAGGATCCAACCATGACGAACGCCACGAAGAAGCACAGCACGGGGATCGAGGTGTACGGATGCGTATAGGTCAGGCCGAACAGGGCACCCCCGAGAGCCAGAAGCAACAGCCGCCGCAGTCCCGCACCCTGAAAACACCGGATGAGGCAGAGAAAGACGAGCGGCATCCACACCATGACTTTGACGGTGACGCTCCAGATCAGGAGCATTCCGAGGTTGCAGAAGTTGAACAGATACGCCAGGCTCGCGAAGAAGGCGGCCGGGCGAGAGACCTTCAGCTGCCGCATCAGCACGTAGAAGAAGAGCCCCGAGAACGACCACTGGAGGGCCACCGCCACTTCATACGCGAGGAAGGGAAGCTTGCCATTGCGGACCGCAAAAACCATGGCCAAGAAAAATGGGTTCAGCAGGTCGCCATAGTAGTCCGCGGCGCTGGGATACCCGGCGCCGATGTATGGAGACCAGAGCGGCAACTGCGCTTCTCGCAACAGAACCAGGTTGTAGTTCACCCACGTGTAGTGGGGGAAGGCATGACTCCCAACCAGGAGGTAAAGCCGATAGGGCTCTGGAAGCCATAGCGGCAGCAGGAAAAAGAACGGGAGGAGGAAAAGCAGGAACGGGAGGACACTCGAGCGAGCCTTCATAGGGTGCTTGGGCGGCAGGGTAGAAGACCGCCGCGGAAATTGCAAGGGGCGGGGCAAGTGGTGAAGTATCTACTCAAGATTGACCTCCTCCGGTTTGACTTGTCCCGCCCGCTCTGACAGGATCTCCGCCAGATGCCACGGTTCGCCCGCGCTGTGACACGGGCACCCAGGGCCGGGGCGGAGAACAGGCTCTATGTTACGTATGCGCCCTCGGCAGCATCGACAGGGAAGACACGTCCAAGGCCTTACTAGTCGCTCTCAGGAGCTCGAGTTCATGCTGCTTGCTATCGCCGTCTACCTCACGGCCCATTTCGCTGCCTATGTCTTCGTCCTGCGCCACCGGGCGGAACTGCGGAGCGAAAATGGCATCTCCATGTATCACTTTGCGTCGGCGGTATTCGCGGGGCTGGCGGGAGTGGTCTTCGCGGTCCTCGAGCCGAACCGGTTCGGCCTTTCGGGCCTGGTGCTGGTGTTGTCGCTGCACGGCATCTACAGCCTGTCCTTCCTCGAGCTTTGGTCGCTAGCGCAGGGTGGTTATTCGCTTTCCATCATCGCCAGCGTCGCCCAGGCCGAGGCGAGCGGCACGGAGCCGGATTTCTTGGCATTGGCGGCAATCGGGGAAGCCAAGCAGGACGACCGCGTTGCCGCGCTGGTGAGGCTGGGCCTGGTGTCAGGAAAGGACGGGCGCATCGCGCTGACGGCGCGCGGGGGCCGGATTGCCTTCCTGCTGCATGCCCTGCGCCGCTGGGTCCAACCCGGCGAAGCCCGCAAAGGCTAGTGCTTGGCGATCGTCCTCGCGCTCGCCGCCTTCGTGCTTGCCGTCCTGCTGCACGGATTGGCGATGCGCGCGCCGCTGCAGCTCGACTCGGTGCGCCGCTTCATGCTGATCGGCGTGCCGCTGGGTGTCGCGCTGGTGACAGTCTCGCTTGCCCGCTTCGGGCCGACGCTCCCGGGGATTGCGGCAATCCTGCTCTACGCGCTGCTGTGCGAGCTCTACATCTTCCTTTTCACGCTCGTGCTCAGCAGCGTTTCCGCGACGATGCTCATCATGCTCCGCCGCGGGCCGGTTCAGGCTTCCGCCCTCGCTTCTGTCTACGATCCCCAGGAGATGGTGCAACTGAGGCTCGACCGGCTGCTCAGGAACGGCTTCGTCGCACGAGCATCCGGCCGTTTCTCCGTGACCGAGAAAGGCGAGCGGCTGCATCGCATATTCACCGGCCTGAGAAGATTCTTTGGCCATGAATCAAGGTGAGTTGCAAGCACAGGCGTCGATGCAGCGCACCGGGCTGGCTGATCATCTGGGCATATCAGTACCCGTTGGCACCGACCGAGGATGCCTTCCCGGCTCTGCGCCGCCTGCTAGACGACCCGCGCGCCACGGTCCGTTCCTGAGACCACCGAGCGATCCGCGCCCGCACGACGATCTACGTCGGCTTCCTGCGAGAGCGGGATCGTCACGGGATGGTCCCGACGAACAAGCTGAATTCTCGGAGGTCGAACCAGTCGCCCTTGCCGACGTCGAAGAGACCCACCGAGAAGTTGTCACTAGGTGACGGATGGTGTACGGCACGCACACGAACCGTGAGTGTTACCCATCGCCTAGAAGACGGGGCGTCATCGACGTAGCTCCGGGTCGTCCCGCCCGGTGCGACCTCGTCGTAAACGGTCAGGCGATGATGTCCCCTCCCGTAGGATCGGATTACCGCTTTTGCCGTGACTGGGACTCCGTCGAGGCGCGGAAGAACGTCCTGCCCGGTCACCACGAGGTAGGGTGTGTACCGTTTCGCGTGGACGCGGATGAACGGCCCCTCCCTGTCCTCGAGCCGCTCGACCGAGTAACTGGCGCCACCCGGACTGATCCAGAAGCCAGCGGGAATGGCGCCCGGTGCTCCCTGTCTGAGGTCGCTGTTGTCGTTCACCGGACGGATCGCCGACATCCTCACCGCCCAGACCATGCCGTCGCTCACTGTGACCATTCCGCTGAACATGTGCCGATGCCGGTCCCATTCTCCGAGGTTCGACACGCTAACCGCGCGGCCCGGCTCCGCCACCAAGCGAGCCACCCGACCGTCCGAGCGGATGCTCAACATCTCGCCCAACGGCGAGGTAACTACCGTATCCCCCGTTTGTAGTGCCGAGTCATGCCCCCACGCATCGATCACCGGCGCCCCGGTGGCCACGCGGATCGGGCCGGGCAGATAGACCATCCGCGACATCACAGTGTCGCCCATCTGAGCGACGGAGGGTCCCCTACCCACGGCGGCCCAGAGAGACGTGCTCGTCCAGCCCGGGAATCGTGCAGCAATGAGCAGCTCGGAAGTCGCCAGCAAGACAATGCCTGTTGTGAGGATGATGATCATATCTCGCCGGCCTTCCCGGTCGTTATGGCTTACCGCCTGACCGGTGACGCCGAACCGCTCTTTAATCCTGAGAAAAGGCTTCTCAACAATGAGATACGCGAGCGCTGCCAAGATCACGGTAAGAACGACGTAGCTCGTGAGGTGGATGATCAACCTCAAATCGGCCTCGGGCGGCGAGTCCACGATGAGCGGATCAAGATTCGTACGGGTCAATGTTGCGGCCATTGGATGCCACATGTAGATCCCGTAAGACAACACGCCCAATGTCTTTAGCGGGCGGGAACGGAGGACGCGAGCGACAATCGCCTGCGGATTAGACGTGACCCAGAGGAGGCACGCGGCAAAAGCTACGCCCGTGGCGGTGTACAGAACGACCGAGGAAAGTGCGTATGGGTGCCAGAGACGGTCGTGCCAGATCAACCCGAGGCCTAGCGTAAGGAGAAGGATGACCACTCCGACACCCGGCCAGCGCATCCACGCCGGTATTTGCCGACGGGCCGCCAGCCAACCGGCGGCGCTTCCAGCGACGAACCCATCAGCGTAGGTCAGAGTGGCGTAGTACATCCCTCCCGAGGCCCCCATCGTCGGACGATCCACAGGGGCCAGAAGAAAAGCCAGCCGGAACACCACGCCAAGGAGGAGCAATCCTGCTGCGAGCAGTCCGGCACGCCGCTTGCCGGATACAGCGAGCGCGAGTAGGAGGGGGAAGAAAAGGTAGAATTGCTCCTCCACCCCGATACTCCAGAGGATCGCGAGCGGGAACGGCGCTTGGTCGACATGCCCGCGGATGTTGTTCAACGCGAGGCTCCAGTTCGACAAGAACCCCGCAAACATCCACAGGTGTGACCAGATCCACTCCCACTGCCGCTCGGCCGCGACATACGTTGGGCTCAGCGGGCCGCGCGGCGAGACGAGAAGCAAGTCCGCAGCCAATACCGTGAAGTAGAGCGGCCAGATCCTGAGGCACCGCCGGGCGTAGAAGCGACGAAGGCTGATGCCTCCAGTCCGATCGTGCTCCCGCACACCAAGGTAGGTCAGCAGGAACGCCGACAGCGTAAAGAAGAACATGACACCGAGATTCGCGAAGGACATCCGATCCAGGGCCCCAAGAAACCGCTGGATGGGAGCGCTCGACGAGGCATCGGTACCACGACTGAAATGCGCCAGCACGACCGAGAGGGCGGCGAGAGCGCGTAGCCCGTCGACCTCGGCCAGCCACGATCCTCGGACCAGGCTGGTGCCGTGGTGTCTATCTCTGTCTGGGAAAACGGCTCCGGCACTCACCGCAACATTGTCCCGCGGGGGCAGCAGGCCGCCTTCCGTCTCCGCGCGGGCCTGAGCCGGCGGCTGATCGCACTCACGATATCATGGCCGGATGCCCGTGAGTCGGGTCGGTGCGAGTCACGGTCTGGTGAGCGAGTGATCGCCAACGCCCGTTCCGAGGCACTACGCCCCAGGGGCAATGGACACGCACGCCAGGTTCGAACGAGCGACTGCGAACCCTGCCTTGAGGAGCCGATTGCGACGATCGAGCGGGAACAAGCCGAGCAGGGACGACGCGTCGAGCAGATTCAGATTGCCGACCTCGGCGAAGTACGACCGGCCGAGCAATCGCAAGGCGGTCCGATACTGGGCGTCCGGGAGCCAGTGCAGGAACGGAAGGAAGGTGTGTAGTTCAACCGGAAACCAGCGGTTTGGTGTTGTGAACATCACGCGCCGGCACACACGACATACCTCCCGCACGAGCGCCATCTGCTCCTCTCGCGTCCCCGCGTGCTCCACGACCGCGTTGCAGAGGCCGGCATGAAAGTACCCGTCGGGAACCGGAATCGACCGAAGATCAGCTTCAAGAAAGCTCACCCCGGGAAACCGCTCCGGGAACCACCGTGCGTCTTCGGTTTCGCGGGCGATGACCGTCAGATTCTTCGGATACGGGTACATCGTCTCGAAGAACACGTGCACGGGGTGGTCCTCGTGGCCTGTCGCCCCGAAGTCGGCCACCGGGTCGTCGGGCCCGGGGCGACACTCCTGCATGAAGAGGTCGAAGATGCGCCGGCGCACAGCAAGCGCGAGTCGATTTTTGAGAAGGTCGAAGCGACCCAGGTCTGTCGTATAGTTCAACGGCATTGCGTCAGACCGCCTTCCCCAAGTTTCGGCGCACGGCTCGCCGCCGAGTCAGACCGTCCAGTGGTACAGATGGACATGGAACGGGAACAGGAAGCGGGGGATCTTCAGGGAGGGGCAGGCAAACACGGGGGGGATGGGCGTCAGGGCCGGCGCCTGGAAACGCACGCGGCGCAGCGTCGCCGCACGCCCTAGATGGGCGGCGGCTACGTTCAGCAGCCGGTTCTCGAGCCAGAAAAAGATGTCCATGCTCGGCATGAGCTTCCGCACAAGGTTCCAGGTCGCGCATTGCAGTTGCCAGATGGGCCACCAGGGGGACAGCTCGAAGATGAAGAGGCTCCCGCCAGGCTTGAGGACGCGGCCAAATTCGGCGAAGCCCCGAGCGACGCGCCTTTCGTTCTCCCGCCGGGTCTGGCCCCCGAAGTGGTGGATCGCATAGAGGCTCACAATGGCGTCGACGGAAGCGTCGGCCAACGGCAGCTCTGCGGCCGATCCGTAGACCCTGATGTCCACTTCCGTGTTTGCCCGCAGGGACTCGTAGGAGAGGTCGACCCCGATCAGGGTGCCCGGCTTCGCGCGCTGGTACGGCAGCGCGGGACCACACCCGACATCGACGACCACTGCACCCGCCGGGATCACCGACTCGATAACCGTCGCCTGCTCGGCGTAGCAGCAGCGTCGGACTCCGGGCTCTGCCGAGCCGTGCTCCATCACCCCATGCTTATCGTCAAAGAACGAGCCGTCGCGCTGCCCCCGCATGACGGCGATCCCGTCGGCCATGGCGCCGGTGAATCCACAGCCGGCTCGGGAGCAGCGGATCTCGGCGGCACGCACGGTGACCCGGTCGTGACAGCGCGGGCAGGCCAGGTGATCCTCGATGGCACGCGCCAGCGTCTCCGCGTCCCGGGTCGGGGCGGACGGGTCGAAGCGGCTGGTCACGCCAGCCACTTTGCGAAGTCAGTGACGAACTGGTGGACCGCTTCGTCCGTCTTCGGATGGCTGACCATCTGGCGGAAGAACTTGGGCGGCACCGTCACGATGTCGGCGCCGGCCTGCAGCGCCTCGTTGATGTCCACGATGTGCCGGATGCTGCCCACGATGATCTCGCAGGGAACGTTCCATTCCCGGAAGGTCGCGTGGACCTGGCGGACGACGCTCGCCGCGTCGTAGCCGGTGTCTTTGATGCGGCCGAAGAAGAGACTCACGAAGTTGGCGCCGGCCCGGGCGGCCATGATGGCCTGGTTGTACGACATGCAGCACGTGCAGTTGACCGCGATGCCCCGCCGGCGCAGCTCCCTGATGACGGCCAGCTCGTCCCAGCCGATCGGAACCTTCACGTTGAGCTTCGGGTAGTGGCCGAAGTGGCGGACGAACTCCTCGGCCTGGGTGATCATCTCTTCGGGCTTGGTGGAGAAGACCTCGACGCTGAGGGGGATCTCGTAGCCGTAGCGCTGGACCAGCTCGATGATCTTCTTGATGTGCTCGCGGAAATCGCCCTTCTCCTCCTTGGAGAGGATCGACGGATTCGTGGTGATGCCGGCCGGGAAGCCACGGCTCAAGGCTTCTTCGATCTCGAGCAGGTTCGCGGAGTCGACGAATATCTTCATGGCACCCTCCTGCGCTCGCACATGGTCTACTCCGTCAGCGTCCAGTAGTACTCGCCGGTGTACCCGGCCTCCGCGAAGAGGCCTCGCCACCCGTCGGGGTCCGAGTAGGTCAGCGCGGTGAGCTGCCACCGCTCGAACTTGATCCGCTGCTCCTCGGTCAGCCACGAGTCGACCTGGAGGTACTTGGATCGCCGGCTCACCCGCTCCATCTCCCGCACAGCCTGGACGCAGCGGAGGCGCTCGAGGTTGTGCGCGGTGTTGATCGAGACCACCAGATCGAAGGCGGCGTCCGGGAACGGCAGGGCATCGGCGGTGCCCAGGGCCAGGAAGGGCCGGACGTCATCCATGGCGTGGACGATCGCGTATTCCGAGATGTCCACGCCGGCCACTCGGATACCGGGCACGACCCGGCGGAGGTCATGGAGGAGAAACCCCTTGGCACACCCGACGTCGAGGATCCGGTACCCCGCGCGCAGGGCATAGAAGTCCCGCATGCGCTCGGCGATGGGCACCCAGCGGCCATCGTAGCGATAGCCGCCGTAACCCTGGCCGCGGTCCCCGTCGAAGTACTCCTTGCCAAAGCGCTTGGCCACGTCGCGCTGGCTCGGCACCGCCGCCGCCCGCGAGGCGATATCCCTCGCGGCCCGCGGGTAGCGATCGAGCAGGTTGACCTCGCGCACCCTAGAGCGCCCCGAAAGCGGCGAGGGTGGCCCGCAGCCCGTCCTCGAGTGGCGTGAACGGGAAGCTGGGAACGGCCTGGTCGAGCCGCGTGATGTCGTAGGAGCGGTGGGTGATGGGGCTCTTGCGGGGCGCGTTCGTCACCGCCACCTCGTAGGGCACGA
>SPAX01000276.1 GCA_005239475.1 Nitrospira sp.
GTTGGCCATGGATTGGTTGTTGTTGCTCGGCTTGGTTGCTTCCCTCGTTGTCGGGGCTATCGCTGCGTTCTATTTGTATACGTTCGTGACTCGAATCAGAGAGGAGTTCCGCGCGGCGCAACCCGATCTTCGGATTACCAACCTGTCAGCGATGAGTTCAGGGAAGATCCTCACCATTTACCCGGAAATCGAGAATGTGGGTGGGGGTGTGGCGTACGATTGTCTTCTGCATATGGGTGGGTGGGAAGGTAATTTCGCCGTCAAGAAAGTCTATCCTCGTGGTCCGCGGTATCAGAAACATGTGGCGTCCATCGTATTGGGTCCGGACGCACCGATCCGCGCAAAACCTATTAACAATGGCTATATCCGTCTACGGTACTTGGATCGCTGGGGGCAAAAGTACGATTGCTGGTATCAGGTAGCCCAAGTCGAAGGCGGGGAAACCCCTCCCTACAATGTTCAAATCGACTTGGAGCACCCTCAATTGAACGAGCCTCACCCATCGGTTTGGGGCATGCGGACGTTTCTTCGGACTACTCCTCTGTACGACTGACCACAAGCGTCGTCAGGCGTCTGCGTCCTGGTGCGAGGCATTCCGTCTCTTCCGTTGAACCCCTCACGTCTTACGTTTCACGTCTTATCGGTTTGCTGTCATGGCGAGGCGGAACCCTAAGGCGTGCAATAAGGCATCGAGGCTCTTCAGCTCAGGGTTCCCACGTTCCGAGAGCATCTTATAGGGACTTTCTCGGTTGAGGTTCGTTTTATCAGCGAGTTGTGCCACCCCACCTTGCGTCTCGGCCACGTTTCTCAGCGCCACCAATAACAGCGCTGGATCGTCTTCCTTCAACGCCGCATCGAGGTATTCTTCCGTCAGTGAGGGTCGCGCAAGCTCTCGATCAGCTCCGCTTGATAAGATTTTCTCTTCCTCATGATTGCTTCCTGTACTCGTTCCAATAGTTCGTTGCTTGTCCCGATCAATCAAATAGGGGAGCAAGCCACGGGTACACATCGAGCGTGAGACGGAGGCCATAGGTTGGTCCATAGTCTTTCCGATTGACCATATCGTTCCAGGTCTCGAAGGCAACGCTCCTCACTCGAATCGTCACAAGGGAGACAAACCGCTCTTCAAGGGTTTTGCCCTGGTAGTCGACAAAAAGTCCCGAATCCAAACTGACCCCGGTCTCAATCTCAAATTGTGGGAGAGGGCGCTCATCGTAGATGCCCCAGCTTAACGAACTCTGGATGATGTAATTCTGCGGAGCGATTTGTCGAAAGGCGGGTCCGGCGTATGCTTGTGCCATTCGACCCATGGCAGACCATCGAAAACCACGAACAAAATTGGCTGTAAGATTGTGTGTCTCACCCCAACCGAACAGCGATAATACTGATGAGCCGACCTCGGCTCCACGGACCCCTCCTCTGGCAAAGACCTCGTGATACAGAGAACCGGTCGAGCCGCCAGCCCCAACGAAGATCTTTTTTGGTTGAGTTAGAAGTGGAAGCCATCGCGTAATCGAGCCATCGACCATAAAATCGAATTCATCGCGGGTCTGGCGAGTAGGGACCTTGGGAATCCCGAAAATCTTGTCATGTACAAATTCGTTCTGGAGGTAGCGGGTCGGCTGCTCTCCTGTAGGCCCCGCTCCGATGGTAAGGTTTGTGCTCCAGCCTTCGAATCGTTTCCAGTGCTCTGTCCAACTCATCGTCCCAAAGTTGATCCCCATCGTCTCACGAATATTGTTGTACTGCTGTCCCTCGCGGTTAAATTCAGTGAAGCGATTCCCGGTATACCCGAGTTCAAGCTTCGAATAGGCATCTGGATACGCCAGGCCGCCCCAATGGACAGTCGGACTTGGGGATTCCGCGAAGGCGAAGTCAACGGTTCCCCAAAGGACCAGGAGAGAAATGGTCCAAGCCAGGCCTCGCTGTGCGGTCATGTGTCTAGGTCTCACGCTTCCCTCACATTCAATTTGTCGTGTTCCACTTTCATCACGCCCAAGATTTCCAACCTGTGCTGTCCAACTTTCTCCTTGTTGTCTGCCACGATCTTTGCACCTTTCCCAATTGCGTTCCAGTATTGCAACGTTTTAACCAGAGATTGACGAGATGAAGTACGGGAGCATTATCGGAGTTCAAAGTGATTCTGGAAAGGTGAGGCGGGGATAGATCTTGCGGGTGTTTCTTTGATTCGTCTAGCAGGCTGCGGAACAACTATGGGGATGCGCCAGAACTTCACTGGCCCGCACGTCTGTGACAACGGAAGAACACTATACAGGATGCTCAAAAAGGCCAGCCTTCTCACCCGCCCAACCCTGGCGACTACTTCACCCGCCCGCCCCGAGTCTGCCAAGACAGCCTCTCCGCCCAAGGACGCGCCTTGTCCCAAGCAAGGCCGCAGCAAGCGAAGAGGCGAGGAGGTACGTACCGCACTTCGTGTGGGCCGTTCGCCCTTTGAATGAATCTTGGCGAACGGAAAAGCCCCGCGAGTAATTCCGACCTCCGGGAGGCCCTGTTCCGTACGTTGAGCCTCTGAGCGCGGCGAGAACGCCGCTGGAGGATTTTTTCAGCATCCTGCTAGAGTCAAATCAGATCCACGAGTAAGAGAGGAAATGACATCAGCCCTCGTTTCGCGGGCTGGGATTTCGTCTTTTCCGTTGAACCCCTCATGCCTTATGTTTCACGGGTCTTAGATTGCATCGCATAGGGCAATCTTGATAAGTAGTGGTATCCGTTTGCTGAGGGACTCGTTCGTTATCGCCGTACCAGGAGGACTCGCATCCATGCCTGACCGCGTCACACAATTGACTCGAACCAAGCCTGTTCCGTATCTCATCACCGGATCCCTGCTTGTCCTGACCCTCATGAGCTTCGTCCCGGCCTCGCTCAATGCGGCACAAGGAGGCAAGACGGAGGTGTTTCCTGTGCAGAAAGCTGCACCGGCGGTAGTCGTTATCGAGACGGCTGGAAGTGAAATGGAGTTACGGCATCAACTGCGGGCCAAAAACGGGGTGTCTGAACTCGCTCCCTCCACCTCGGTGATCCGCTTCTCGGTCGCGCCAACGGGGAGTTTTGGGTTTATTCCCGCGAAGCTTCTGGGATTGGCTTTGATCACGCAGAGTCCGGATCTTCCGTTAGAACAGGTGCCGCCCGCCACCAATGCCTATGAGATCCATAAGCTTGCCGACGGGAGTGGGATGCTGGTGGGATTCGTAGAGGCAAACCTCACGCCTCAGTTGACGCCCAGCCACCGACCGAAGAATGTCCGGCTCGGGCTCTATTCCAATCCCTCGGACAAGGCTCCGCATATCGTCGCGGTGCCCTTAGTCAAACTGATTGTCGATCGGATGCCGATCCGACTCGATGCCAAGGAACCAGACAGTGCAGTTCTGCTTGATATGGATTTGCAGAGCACTGCTAACCGTACGTCGTCTCAAACCGGGCCGTAACCCGCACTCTTCATGACGGTTCGCCGTGAAATCGCATAGAAGCCAGGCAAGGGGCAAGTGGCACGAGGCGAGAGGAGGGACATTCCTTCTGGTCGCCTCTGGCCTCGCGCCTCTCGCTTAAACATTGGCGATTGCAGCAGACAGGTTCATGAAGAATGTGGGTTAACAACAGTTTGTTCGTCTTGGGGAACACATCATGCCCTTGACCTCCTATAACGATGTGCCGGTTCCTTCGTTCATGTATGGCACGGCATGGAAAAAAGAGGCCACGGCGCAACTGGTGCAGCTAGCCGTGACAGCGGGATTCACAGCGATCGATACGGCTAACCAACTGATCCATTACCAGGAAGCCTTGGTGGGGGAGGCCCTGCTGGCCCTTGCGCAGCAAGGGGTTGCGCGAGACCGTCTCTTTCTTCAAACTAAGTTCACGTCGACGGATGGCCAGGACCATCGTACCCCCTACGATGCTTCGGCTGCTCTCACCACCCAAGTGACACAATCCTTCGACAGCTCGTTGGCCCACCTGCACACCGAGTATCTGGACTCCTATGTCTTGCACGGGCCCTATCAGCGGCGAGGATTGGGAGATGCGGACTGGGAGGTCTGGGCCGCCATCGAAGGGCTCTATCAGTCAGGGAAAACGAAAATGATCGGCATCAGCAACGTTACGTATGAGCAACTCACCCAGCTTTGTGCCCAGGCGGTGGTGAAACCAATGGTAGTGCAAAACCGCTGTTATGCCGCACTTGGATGGGACAAAGAGGTGCGGGAGATCTGCCGGGCCCAGGGCATCATCTATCAAGGCTTTTCGCTGTTGACTGCCAATCGAGAAGTCTTTGCTGATCCAGGCATTCGGGCCATCGCCCAACGGTTAGGGACCGGCCTCGCGCAAGTCGTCTTTCGGTTTGCGATGCAGGTCGGGATGCTCCCGTTGACTGGCACCACGAACCCACAACATATGAAAGATGACCTCCAAGCTGAACAACTTACCCTCACTGCAGAAGACATGCAGTTGATCGAAACGATCGGGATATAAACACGAAGTCCCGGAGGATTTTGGGGAGGGCTTCGCTACCGCTACGTTGTTGCGATCCGTCAGCAGGGTGCTGAACAAGTCCGCCAGCCTGTCTTGTTCATTTGGTCTGTCTGGTCTCTCTGGTCTGTCTCGTCTGTTTGGTCTATCTCGTGTATTTTGTGTGGACCAGACTAACCAGATAGACCAGATCAACCAGAGAGACCAGACAGACCTGGCTTGCCAAGGACACGCAGTCCATCGAGGTTCTGCTGTGCTGAAATGGTTTTTCCGTAGCCTGTTAGGGTTTATTCGATGTGGCTGGCTGGATACCGGTTGTGATGCCGAGGTCTTCGATCAAGGCACGTAGCGGTTCTGCAACCGACCAGGCCTGCGCGAAGCACCCCCGTGCCCGGTGCGGCGCTTCCGCGTCAAAAATCTCCGAGACCTGGCCGAGACAGGCGTCATGGAGATGACTCTCCAGCCCGTTGAAGAATGCCCGCGCCTGTCTGTTCTTCGCCGAGCTCTTGCCGTTGACCTTCGTCCAGGCTGTGACAAACGGTCCCAACAGAAACGGCCAGACCGTGCCTTGATGGTAGGCCCCGTCTCGCTCCACGACCGTGCCTTCGTACCGCGGGCGATAGCGGGTGTCTTGTGGCGAGAGAGTTCGCAGCCCCACCGGCGTGAGCAGATGGTCCTCCACGACCCGGAGGATCTGCTCGGCCTGTTCCTTGATCACCAGGTCGTCGCAAAGGGCGATGGCGTAGATTTGATTGGGGCGAATCGACACATCGTTGCCTTCCGGCCCGTCGATCACATCGTAGAGACATCCGCCTGTTTCGTTCCAGAATTTTGTGCGGAAGGACGCCACAGCTCGCGTCCGATCCTCTCGACAGCGCACCGCATAGGCCGGCTCGCCGAATGTAGTGGCAAGACGTTCTCCGATTTCCAAAGTCCTCGCCCACAGCGCTTGAATCTCGACCGGCTTTCCATGACGCGGCGTGACGACCCAGTCGCCGACTTTGGCATCCATCCATGTGAGTTGCGCGCCTGGTACGCCGCCGGCAATGAGCCCGTCTGCATCCATATGGATGCAGTAGCGTGTGCCTTGCCTATAGCCGTCGATGATGTGTTTCACCGCAGGCCAGGCCACTGCGCGGACGCGCGTCTCGTCTTTGCTGTAGACAAAATACCGTTCAATTGCGTGGACAAACCAGAGCGAGGCGTCGATCGTGTTGTATTCCGGCTCCTTGCCGATGTCAGGGAAGCGGTTCGGGATCATGCCCTGTGAGATATGCGCGGTGAACGATTCGATGGTTTGCCAGGCGATTTCCCACCGGCCCGTCACCAGGCAGAGTCCCGGCAGTGAGATGAAGGTATCTCGTCCCCAGTCGGTGAACCAGGGGTAACCGGCGATGACGGTCTGCCGGCTGTCTCGCGCAGAGAGATAGGCCTCCACAGCGCACCAGAGTTTGCCAGCCAATGGATCAGTGCTGGGGGCGGTGGCGTGAAGACCCCCTCGTCTCTTCCGTTCACCCTCGGTCAGAGCCGCGACATCAACCGAGTCGGTTGATGTGGTGGTGAGGACCAAGGTCGCAGCGATTCCACGATCGAGTTGGTAGGTGAACTCACCAGGGGACCACCAATCTTCTTCGAAATCGAGCCCTCGTTGTTGTTCAGCCGGAAACTGAACAGTTCGAAACCACGTCGGGTCGTGGCGATACCTTCCGTTCTGGAACGCCTGCACCGATGACAATCCGACGTAGGGGCGCCAGGACACGAGTCCGTCAGTCACTGTGGTGGCGGTAGCGGCCAGACGGTCGTTCATATGATGGGTTGCGTGATAGTCGCGCCCGCTCACCATCGGTCGCACGCGCAGGGTGATCGCCTTCTTGGTCTTCCCGGCGCGCGTCCATCGGATGATCACCAGGTCGCGGTTGCGCACGCAGAAGATTTCTCGTTGCACGACCGTGCCGTGGCAGTCATAGGCCCAGGTCGGCCAGGGGTCTGTCGTGAAGCCCGTGCATTGTTTGTACCCTTCCGGGTGAATGGCGTTGGGGTAGAGATTGGTCGAGAGCGGATAGGATTGGCCTTCGATATCGATCCATTCTTCGAGGTGATTCACGAAGACAAACCGTTCACTCGGCGGCTTGCGCGCCGTCAGCAGCAACGCATGGTAGCGGCGTGTGTTCGCACCGCCGACCGTGCCGGACGCAAACCCGCCACGGCCGTTAGTTTCTAACCACTCAAGGCTGAGCGCGCGTTCGAGGTTCTGGCAATCTTCTTCATTTATGCGCATACGCGTGTCTCTCTTCAGTCATCGTATCTGCCGCGTATTTCGCTTGTCTTTCGTCGTTTGCGAGATACGCTTCACGAACGACGCTTCACAGTCTTATTCTCCACTTTGCTGAATCAGCTTCGCTACCAATCCCGTCCATCCCGTTTGGTGACTCGCGCCAATGCCGGCGCCGTTGTCTCCATGGAAGTATTCGTAGAAGGGAATCGCGTCGCGCCAGAGGGGATCTTCCTGGAACTTGGCGGTGCCTCCGAAGACGGGACGTCGCCCGGTTTGGTTGCGGAGAAAAATGCGGGTCAGTCGTCGCGACAATTCTGCGGCGACTTCGTTCAAGGGGAGGGTCAGACCAGAGCCGGTCGGACATTCGACTCTATAGTCGTTGCCAAGGAAGTAGTGGAATTTCTGGAGCGATTCGATCAGCAGATAGTTGACGGGAAACCAGATCGGGCCACGCCAGTTGGAGTTCCCGCCAAAATTTCCCGTGCTCGATTCGGCGGGTTCATAGTCTACTCGATAGTCCATGCCCATCGCCGACAGGACGTAGGGGTGATCCTTGTGGTAGCGCGAGAGGGCGCGGATGCCGTAGGGAGACAGGAATTCTTCTTCATCCAGCATATAACGCAACACGGATTTCAGCCGGTCGCGGCTCACCAGCGACAGGAAGCGCCGGACCTCGCCGTCCTGTGATTGGGTTTCCACGTGCGAGCTGAAGTCGGGACGGTTTTCGATAAACCACTGCATCCGGTGTTTGAACCGGGGGAGGCTATCGATGAGTTCAGAATCCAGCGTCTCCACTGCAAAGAGCGGGATCAGCCCGACCAGCGACCTGATTTTTAAGGGAAATGTCTGCCCGTCAGGAAGATGGAGCACGTCGTAGAAGAACCCGTCGTCCTTGTTCCAAAGCTCGATCTTCTTACCACCAATATTGTTCATGGCGCGGCAGATGTAGACGAAGTGCTCGAAGAATTTGCTCGCCACATCTTCATAGGCACGGTTCTCGCGGGCCAGTTCCAACGCGATCGAGAGCATGTTGAGGCAATACATGCCCATCCAACTCGTCGCATCCGATTGTTCGATATGACCACCGGTCGGCAACGGCGCGCTACGGTCGAAGACCCCAATGTTGTCGAGGCCCAGGAATCCGCCCTGGAAGATGTTTTTCCCTTCGGCGTCTTTACGATTCACCCACCAGGTGAAATTCAAGAGCAGTTTCTGAAACACACGCTCAAGGAAGAGCCGGTCTCCCACGCCTTTGCGTTTCTTCTCGATCTTGTAGACACGCCAGGCAGCCCACGCATGCACGGGAGGATTTACATCCCCGAAGGCCCATTCATAGGCGGGAATCTGACCGTTCGGATGCATGTACCATTCGCGAAGCATGAGGATCAGTTGTTCCTTGGCAAAGGTCGCGTCGACCAAGGCCAGAGGGATGCAGTGAAATGCCAAGTCCCAGGCCGCATACCAGGGATATTCCCATTTGTCCGGCATCGAAATAACATCGGCGTTGTACAGGTGTGTCCAATCCGAGTTGCGGCCCTTGAGCCGTTCACGCGGAGGTTCCGGCATCATCGGGTCGCCTTTGAGCCAGCGATTCACCTCGTAATGATAGAACTGTTTGCTCCAGAGCAGGCCGGAGAAGGCTTGGCGCTGCACGAGGCGTGCGTCTTCAGAGAGATCGCTTGGCGCGAGTTCGTCATAGAACTCGTTGGCTTCCTGAATCCGCTGCGTGAACGTCGCGTCGAAGGCCTCGCGTGTGAGACCCTTCTCGCCATCTTCGTTCGTGAAGCGAAGGTGAATGGTGTCCGATGCGCCCGGAGCCAATGAGAGGGTATAGTGGGCAGCAGCCTTCGAGCCGATTTTGTCGGGATTCACCGCCCCTTTGTCGCCCTGGACCACATAGTCATGAAAGCTGTCCTTCACATACCGGGCTCCCTCCCCATCACCGTAGAGTCGCCTGCTGTTCGTCTCGTTCTCTGTGAACAGCAACGTCGGATGGCGATCGCACCAGAGGCGGCGTCGGCCATAGTACTCGTGGTCCAATTCGATGACGCTCATGCCCTTGATTGCTGTTCCTTCACGCATTCGTGGCCGTCTTGCATCGAGACCCCAGGACCAGGTGTTCCGAAACCAGAGGGTTGGCAAGAGTGTCAGCTCAGCAGGATCGGGCCCATGGTTGACGACGTGAATGCGGATCAGCAGATCCTCCGGTGAGGCCTTGGCATATTCCACGACGACGTCGAAGTAGCGATTCTCGTCGAAGACGCCGGTATTGATCAGTTCGTATTCCAAGTCCCGCTGGCCCCGTCGTCGATTCTCGTCGACGAGCTTCGCATAGGGGAACTCCGCCTGCGGGTACTTGTAGAGGTATTTCATGTAGGAGTGGGTCGGCGTCGAATCCAGATAGAAGTAATAGTCTTTGACGTCTTCGCCGTGGTTCCCTTCATTGCCCGTGAGGCCGAAGACCCGTTCCTTCAGCATCGGATCTCGTCCGTTCCAGAGGGCGATGGCGAAGCAGATATATTGGTGACGATCGGAAATGCCGGCCAGTCCGTCCTCATTCCAGCGATAGGCTCGCGAGCGGGCATGGTCGTGAGGGAACGCTTCCCAGGCGGTCCCGTGCGGGCTGTAGTCTTCGCGGACGGTCCCCCAGGCCCGTTCGCTGAGATAGGGCCCCCAGCGTTTCCAATGTTTCTGTCGGCGGGCGTCTTCATCGAGACGCTGATGTTCCGCGGTGAGCGGTGGTGGACTGGCTGGGTTTGATGGCACGGTTCGGCGTGAATGTGGCATGGGATTCCTCAGCGGTTCGTGTAGGCGAACAGCCGGCGGAGCGGGCTGTTCTTTACAACCCTAGCAGGAGAATGACTCAGTACGCCAGAGGCGTTCTCGAGATCTGTGAAGCGTATCTCGTTATTCGCGCGAGATTCGCGAGACTTGCGAGAAAAGCGGGACGGGTCGGAAGTTTCATCTTCGCGAGTCGCGCCTGTCGCGCACGTCTTGCTTGTCTCGCTCACGATTCACGAAGGACAAGGACGCCCTATGGGGCATCCCGCAA
>SPAX01000277.1 GCA_005239475.1 Nitrospira sp.
AAAGTCTAGGAAGGTTATTACACCTGACGAGCGCTGGCCTGCCGCCGCTGCTCCCCACCTCCCAGAACGGCCCTTCCGGGTTTGGCCAAGCGGAAGCCTTCTGGAATTCCTTCAGCTATGATCCTTCGATCGCAGAGCTTCAGTCAGTTCCAGCTTTCCTTCTCGGCCAAGCCTCGGTGGGTCCCCGTTCCTCCGGTGAGGTCGCAGCACAGCATATCAGCGCTCGGAGCAATCAACGGTTCGTGAATTCTTTTCTTTGCTTGAACCTATTCTTTGCCGAGCGCCATTCTTACCTACACATTTGCGGGGTTAACGAAAAAGCTAAGGGCGCGTGGCATTAGCCACGTCGGCCTTCAGCGCGTGGTTGGGTAACAGACCTCGCGCGTGCAAGTCTAAAAAGATTGAACGCGATGAACACATAGGAGATGGCTTGAATATAGCCGACGATGCCAAGTTTCGGCAGCTGTCCGAAGACAAGGGCTATCACGGGCATGACTAGGAAGAAGGTAGCCACGATTCGCAGGCTAATTGGCCCCAGAGTCTGCCATGAGTGCGCCAATCGAAGAGAGTCGAACGGATTTTTCGACGCCCCACAAACTAACTAACACCATGATTGATCCGACAATGATAGCCAAAGGGGGATTCTTTTCAGATGGCTGAATGACAAGAAATACCGAACCGGACAGGCAGAACAACAGAATGATGAGCAAGAGAACACCTACTGGGATCTGCACCCATCGCGGAATTCCGCCTGCACTCTCTGCACTCACGAGATTTACTCTGATGCCCAACGACCTAGTTGAGCGACGGCGGCAAAAGCGCAGCGACCGCCGTAGCTCGTCCGCTCGAACGTATTGTTAGATCCTGCCGCAGTAATCTTCGTCGTTCGCCGGTATTTCATGAACCGCTCCCTCTTCGGTCATATCGAAAGCGTCGGAAACCCCCGCGCGGGTGGTAATGCCCAGCAGCTTGCCAGGGCCCTCGCCTTCAATCATGAAGCGTGTTCTTCCGTTCTGAAGCTTCGTCCGAGAAAAGTAGAATTTCCACTCACCCAACTCTGACGGTATGTCCCATAATGGTCCTTCTTCCATTGCTTCGAGCTGTAAAGGGCTTAGTGTTCGCAAGATATCGCCTCGGGCTGCAACGAAGGCGGCGGCTGGATCGAGCTTTTTCGGCATGGATCTAACTATTAAGTGAGCAGCGGCAGGGACATGGCTACAGGCAGCCTATCCATGAACGTGCCAGAACTCTGGTGACTGAAAAGCTGAGAGATCATCCGCATTTCGAGGATCTGTGTCAATAACCGCCCATAAGAATACACTGCCATTCGCGCGGCCTATCTCTCTATTGGCCCGCAGCCTATTTCTGCCGGGCGGGGACGCACAGTTTGCCCAACCCTAACCAGTCTGCGAAGATTCGAATGGTGTTTGGAACTGTTTCAGGCTTCAACAGAGGCGTGCCAGGGCTCAGAGCGAACTTTGCCGAAGGAGCGGGAACCCACCGAGACTCTGGCAAAAGGAAAGCTGGAACTGACTGAGGTACTGCGGTCATATGCGGGTGGCGCGGCGAACTGGGTGCCCCACCGCGCGGAGCGGGGTCCCTACACCGGGCGGGGTGCGAGCACGGTGGGGCTGTTCGCCGTGACAGGACCCGCAGGCTTAGTTCGCCAGTCGCTTTGCTGATTTGCCGGCTTGCAGATACTTCTCGATCCCTGCCGCCATCTTTCGACCTTCGGCGATGGCCCAGACGATGAGCGAGGCGCCACGTTTGGTGTCGCCACCGACAAAGACGCCTTCTAGGTTGGTCATGAAGTTTTCGTCCGCAGCCACTGCGCCACGGGCATCGTATTTCACGCCGAGGCTGTCCAGAAGGCCATTCTTGACCGGGCCGGTGAAACCCATAGCGAGTAAAACCAGATCCGTATCCATGTCGAAGGCGCTGTTTGGGATTGCCGTGAACTTGCCGTTCTCGAACTTCACCCGATTGCCGTGAAGCTTTGTCACCTGGCCATTGTGGCCGGTGAACTTCGTGGTCGAGATACTCCACTGTCTATCGCAGCCTTCTTCGTGCGCGTGCGAGGTTCGGAGCTGCATGGGCCAGAGCGGCCAGGGAGTCGAGTCGGCTCGATCCGGCGGCGGCTCCGGGAGTAATTCAAACTGATGCGCTTCGACGCAGCCCTGACGATGCACAGTCCCGAGACAATCAGACCCGGTATCGCCGCCGCCGATGATGACGACGCGCTTGCCCTTTGCCGTGATCGGTTCATCCGTGATCGTGTCGCCGGCATTCCGTTTGTTCTGCTGCGTCAGATAGTCCATTGCGAGATGAATGCCCTTGAGTGCACGGCCGGGAATCGGCAGTTCACGTGCCTGCTCCGCCCCCATGGTCAGCCCCACCGCATCGAACTGCTGCCGCAACTGTTCACCTGTGAGGTCCTTCCCGATAGCCACACCGGTTTTGAACTCAACACCCTCGGATTTCATCTGTTCCAGCCGACGGTCAATGACCCACTTTTCCATTTTGAAATCGGGAATGCCGTAGCGCATCAGGCCTCCGATGCGATCGGACTTCTCAAAGAGGGTGACGCTGTGGCCGGCGCGCGCCAATTGTTGCGCCGCCGCCATGCCCGCTGGTCCTGAACCCACAATGGCCACCGTCTTGCCCGTCTTCTCCACCGGTAAAACCGGTTCAACCAAACCCTCGTTGAAACCACGGTCGATGATGTTCCACTCGATGATCCGAATGGAAACCGGGTCATCGTTGATGCCGAGCACGCAAGCCCCTTCACAGGGGGCTGGGCAGAGCCGGCCGGTAAACTCAGGGAAATTGTTCGTGGTATGGAGTGCCTTGAGCGCGTCTTTCCAACGGCCACGCGAGGCCAGATCGTTCCATTCGGGAATCAAGTTCACGACCGGACAGCCGGTGTTACCCTGGCAGAAAGGCACGCCGCAGTCCATGCAGCGGGCTCCCTGCGCCTTGAGCTTTTCCTCGGAGATGGGCTCATACATTTCCTTCCAGTCGAGCACGCGCAACTCGACCGGCCTCCGCTTGGGGCCCTCACGGGCGTATTTCATGAAACCTTTGGGATCACCCATCTCTTGTAGTTTTCAGCTCTCAGTTATCAGCGCTCAGCTTTCGACCAAAGCACAGAGAGTTGACCCTCTCCGCTATCCCATTTACCCCTTTATCCCTTTACCCCTTATTTGATCGCGGCAGTTTTCTTCTTCCGTTCTTCCAACACGCGCTTATAGTCCACCGGCATCACCTTCTCAAACTTCGGCAGCATCGACTCCCAGCTATCGAGGATACGCTTCGCATTCCGGCTGCCGGTATGCATGAAGTGAGACGTGATCATCTGATGCAGCGTCTTCTTATCGTCTGCCGTCGTCACCTTTTCCAATTCCACCATGCCGAGGTTGCAGCGAGATTGGAACTTGTCGAGTTCGTTCAGCACAAACGCCACGCCGCCCGACATGCCAGCCGCAAAGTTTCGTCCCGTCCGACCCAATACGACGACCACCCCGCCGGTCATATACTCGCAGCCGTGATCGCCGATCCCTTCAACAACCGCCCTGACGCCGCTGTTCCGCACCGCAAACCGCTCGCCCGCCATACCGTAGCAATAGGCTTCACCCTGCGTCCCGCCATAGAGCGAGGTATTTCCGATGAGAATCGTCTCTTCCGGTATATAGATCGCCTGCTTCGGAGGGAATACAATGATCTTCCCGCCGGACAGTCCCTTGCCCAAATAGTCGTTTGACTCGCCTTCGAGGATGAGCGTGATTCCACGAGACAGGAATGCGCCGAACGACTGTCCGGCAGAACCTGAAAACTTGATCGTGATGGTGTCCTCCGGCAATCCCTCAAGCCCGTACTTTCTCGCCACGCGGCTGGAGAGCATCGTCCCGACCGTGCGGTTCACATTTCTGATCGGCAGATCGAGCGACACCTTGTCTCCCTGCTCCAACGCCGGCTTGCACAGCTCGATCAGCTTGTTATCGAGCACGCCCGCGAGACCGTGGTCCTGCTTCTGCACACAATAGCGGGCAATCTCCGGCCCCACATCCGGGGCATGTAAGAGCGGGGTAAGATCCAGCCCCCTGGCCTTCCAGTGGTCGACGGCCTTGTGTATTTTCAATTTATCCACACGACCGACCATCTCGTTGACAGTCCGGAAGCCCAGCTTGGCCATGATTTGGCGCAGCTCTTCCGCGACGAAGAAAAAGAAATTCACGATATGTTCCGGCTGCCCGGCAAATTTCTTTCGCAAGGCCGGGTCCTGTGTCGCAATGCCGACGGGACAGGTATTGAGGTGACATTTCCGCATCATGATGCAGCCTTCGACGATCAAGGGCGCGGTCGCAAACCCGAACTCCTCGGCGCCCAACAAGGTGGCGATCGCCACGTCGCGCCCGGTTTTCATCTGCCCGTCGGTTTCCACCCGGATACGACCCCGCAGATCGTTCAGCACCAACGTTTGATGCGTTTCTGCCAGGCCCAATTCCCAAGGGACCCCCGCATGCTTGATGGAGGAGAGCGGGGACGCGCCGGTGCCGCCGGAGTCGCCGCTGATGAGCACCTTGTCCGCATGGGCTTTCGCCACCCCGGCCGCAATCGTGCCGACGCCCACTTCCGATACGAGTTTCACAGACACCGCCGCGTCCGGACTGGAATTTTTCAAATCAAAAATGAGCTGCGCCAGATCTTCGATGGAATAGATGTCGTGGTGCGGCGGCGGCGAAATGAGCTGCACCCCGGGCGTGGCATAGCGCAGCCGCGCGATGTTCTCATCGACCTTGTGGCCCGGCAACTGCCCGCCCTCGCCCGGCTTCGCCCCCTGCGCCATCTTGATCTGCAGTTCTTTCGCATTCACCAAGTAGTGACTCGTGACGCCGAATCGTGCCGAGGCCACCTGCTTGATATAGCTGTTCTTCGAATCGCCGTTCGGGAGCGGAACGAATCGAGCTGGGTCTTCTCCACCCTCGCCCGTGTTGCTCTTGGCCCCCAGGCGATTCATCGCGATGGCCAGCGTCTCATGCGCTTCCTTGCTGATCGAGCCGAAGGACATGGCGCCCGTCGTGAACCGCTTGACGATATCCTTCGCCGATTCCACATCCTCGACAGGAATCGGTTCCGGCAGAAACTTGAACTCGAGCAGTCCGCGCAGATTTGAGCGCCGCTGGCTCTCGTCGTTCACGAGCTGGGAAAACTCGGCGAAGGTCTTCGGATCGTTGGCTCTCGTCGCGCGCTGCAGCTTATAAATCGTGTCCGGATTCCAGTTGTGGTGCTCGCCCTGGATGCGGTAGTGGATCTCCCCGCCGAAATCGAGTTGTCGTATCGGTGCCGGCTCATAGGCCATGCGATGCCGTCGAAGCGTCTCTTCGCCGACCTCGCGAATGCCGATCCCCTCCACGCGCGACGGCGTGCCGGTGAAGTAACGGCCAATGAGTTCGTGATTCAGTCCGATGGCCTCGAAGATCTGCGCGCCGCAGTAGGATTGAACCGTCGAGATGCCCATCTTCGAGAAGATCTTGAGCAGCCCCTTATTGATTGCCTTGATGAACTTGCCTTCCGCGGTCTGCGCGTCCAACCCCTCAGGGAAGTAGCCATCGCGCTCCATGTCCACGATCGACTCGAAGGCGAGGTACGGATTCACGCTCCCGGCTCCATAGCCGATTAAACAGGCAAAGTGGTGCACATCGCGTGGCTCGCCGGTTTCCACGATGAGGCCGACTTCGGTCCTCGTGCAGTCGCGCACCAGGTGATGGTGGACGGACGCGATGCCAAGAATGCTCGGAATCGGCGCCCAGTCTTCGTTGACACCGCGATCGCTCAGGATGAGAAACTTGTAGCCTTCTTTAATCGCCTGGGACGCCTGCCGACAGAGATCGTCGACTGCTGCCCCGAGCCCCTCAGGCCCCTCAGCCACCCTGAAGAGCATTTTGAGCGTCTTGCTCTTAAAATGCGGATCCGCGATCTCGCGAATCTTTTGGAGATTGGCATTCGTCAGAATCGGCTGTATGACCCGGATGCGGCGGCAGGACTCCGGATGCTCATCCATCAGATTCGGCTTGGGTCCGATACTGGTTGTCAGCGACATGACCAATTCTTCGCGGATCGGATCGATGGGCGGATTGGTCACCTGAGCAAACAGCTGTTTGAAATACTTGAAGAGCAGTTGCGGCCGATCGGACAGCACCGCCAACGGCGTATCCGTGCCCATCGAAGAGATCGCTTCCTGCCCCTCCATCACCATGGGCATGACGACCATCTTCAATTCTTCGACCGTGTAGCCAAAGGCCTGTTGGCGCTGGCGGATCGTGGCATGATCCGGCTGCGGCACATTGCTGGGATCGGGCAACTCGTCGAGCGAAATCCGAAATTGGGTGACCCAGGACCGGTAGGGCTTGCGGCTCACGATCTCGGCCTTCACTTCCTCGTCATCGATGATACGCCCTTGCACGGTATCGACCATGAACATCCGGCCCGGCATGAGACGCCCCTTCTGCCTGATCTTCCGGACATCCATCGGCAGCACACCCGCTTCCGAGGCCAAAATCACCAGGCCGTCCGTCGTCACTTGATAGCGACAGGGACGCAGCCCGTTGCGATCGAGCGTCGCGCCGATGAACTTGCCGTCGGTGAAACAGACCGCCGCCGGACCGTCCCAGGGCTCCTGCATCGCCGCGTGGTACTCATAGAACCCCCGTCGATCGAGATCCATTTGTGGATTCGCGACCCAGGGTTCGGGAATCAGCATCATCATCACGTGCGGGAGCGAGCGGCCTCCCATGGTCAGGAATTCCACGGCATTGTCCAAACACGCGGAGTCGCTCTGCTGCTCGGAGACGATCGGATAGAGCTTGGCCAGATCCTGGCCGAACAATTCGGAGTTGAGCCGCCCTTGTCGGGCGCGCATCCAATTCACATTGCCCTTGAGCGTATTGATCTCGCCGTTATGACAAATGTAGCGATAGGGATGTGCCAGCGGCCAGGTGGGGAACGTGTTCGTACTGAAGCGGGAATGCACGAGGGCGAGCGCGCTCATCAGGCGCTCATCCTTCAAGTCCTGGTAGTACGCAGACATCTGATGCGGGAGCAACAACCCCTTGTATACGATGGTGTTCGCCGACAGGCTTGAGACGTAGAAGTAGTCCCGCCCCTGAATGGCCGATTCGCGGACGGCGTTTTCCACCCGCTTGCGAATGACATAGAGCTTGCGCTCGAACTGCCCTTCATTGAGGACATCACGGGCGATGAACACCTGCCGAATGAACGGCTCGGTGCTGCGCGCCACGGCACCGATCGCATCGCTCTTGACCGGCACATCGCGCCAACCAAGGAGCCGAGCGCCCTCCTCGCCGATAATTCTGGTAAAGAGGGCCTCACACTGTTGCCGCGCATCGGCCTGGGGAGGGAGAAACACCATCCCGACACCATACTCTCCGGCATTGGGCAGGGAGACCCCCACATCGCCGGCCGCGCGCTTGAAGAACTCATGCGGTACTTGAAGCAAAATCCCGGCGCCGTCTCCCGTGCAAGAGTCACAGCCCTGCGCCCCTCGGTGACTCAGACTCTCAAGAATCTGAAGCCCCTGCTGAACAATGGTATGGGATTTCTGGCCCTTGATGTTGACGACAAAGCCGATCCCGCAGGAGTCTTTCTCCTGTACTGGGTCGTAGAGGCCTTGCTTCGGTGGAAGCCCGGGGATGCTCATCGTTCATATCTCGTTAAAAATGTAGGCGTTAATGCTACTAGACGGAAGCTACACCAGAGAGGCCATCGGGATAGATAACCCCGTCACTCACAAGGCGAATTCCGCTCGCACCCGCTCCGCTCACCTTAATAGACACACGATTCTTCTGTCAAGATTATCTCTCGTACAGGGAGTCCATCCCGGCCCGCCCCCCAAAGGGGTGGTTGGCTTGACTTTGTTTCCTCCTCTGCCCTACCATCCGCCCCATGCCTCAAGGCCCAATCACCTCCACGATCAACAACATGGCGGACGTCTGGGAGGTGTACCGTGATGAATTGGAGGGGATGGAACGCCAGATCCGGGCGAACCTCGATTCCAGTGTGGCACTCGTCAATACCGTCGCCGCCCACATCCTGAGCAGCGGCGGAAAACGAATTCGACCATTTTTGCTCCTGCTCTCTGCCCGGCTCTGCGGCTATACCGGTCGCGATCATCACCAGCTCGGCAGTCTGGTGGAGTTCATTCATACCGCGTCCCTGCTCCACGACGATGTAGTCGACGATGCCGATATCCGCCGAGGCCGACGAACCGCCCGAAAAGTCTGGGGCAACCAGATCAGTATCCTTGTCGGCGACTATCTCTACTCCAAAGCCTTCTGCCAGGTCGTCGACTTCCGGAACCATGGGATCAACGACGTGCTCGGCGAGGCCTGCAAGAAGATGGCGGAAGGCGAAGTGCTTCAGTTGTATTACAACGGCAACCCGTCCATGCCGGAAGCGGACTATATTAAGATCGTAGAACACAAAACGGCTGGCCTGATTGCCGCCTCTTGTCGCATGGGCGCCATCCTCGCGGACGCCTCAGAGGCCCAGCAGGATGCGCTCTTCCGGTTCGGCCAACATCTTGGGATCGCCTTCCAAGTGGCCGATGATACGCTCGACTACACGGCCAATGGCGAACGCTTGGGCAAGACACTGGGACAGGATCTCCGCCAAGGCAAGGCCACGCTGCCGCTGTTACACCTGCTGCAGCATTGTTCAAAACAGGACCGGCAGATGATCATCGACCGCATGGAAACCAGGACCCTGACAGAGGAAGACCTCGGTCGGTTCATTCGCTTGATGGAAGAATTGGGCTCGATTACCTATGCCATGGATCGCGCACGATCCTACATCGCCGCGGCCCAACAAGATCTCAACCAGTTCGAAGACAGTACGGCCAAACGAGCCCTCTCGGTGACCGCCGACTATATGGTTACCCGCGATCGATAGCCTTTCTCCCCGCGTGCTCCACGGAGCAGCCATGGAAGCGACGCCGCGCAGGAAAAACGGATCCACCTTTCACACATTGGTTGCACGAACAGGCTGCGGAAAAACTATTGCGCCGCTCCTGGAATTCAATGGCTCGGACGTCTGGGACAAACCCGGTCTTCGGGATATCTGGTCTATTTGGTCTGTCTCGTCTATTTGGCTGAACCAGATCAACCAGATGAGCCAGAGAGACCAGACAGACCGAACAGACCAAATGAACAAAACAGGCCGGCGGAATTTTTCAGACTCTCGTCGGCATCCTGAACCACGTATGGGGAAAAGGATTCGTCATGGCCAAGATCATTCCGTTTCATGGCACGCGGTTCGATACGAAAGTTGTCGGAGAGATCAAACAGGTCGTGGCGCCGCCCTACGACATCATCGATGCGGCCGGGCAGAAGGCCTTGCACGATCGCCATCCACAGAACATCATTCGACTCGAATTGGGGCTCGATCAACCCGGTGACGGTCCAACTCATAATCGATACACCCGCGCCGCATCGACCCTTCGCGACTGGCTTAAGAGCGGAGCGCTGAAACGCGACGCGCAGCCGACCCTCTACTACCATACGATCGAATACACACCGCCCTATGCTCCGTCCGGCTCGCCGACGAAAATTCTCAAGGGCTTTCTCGCCACCGTAAATCTGGAAGCGCTTGATTCGGGACACATCTACCCGCACGAGAATACACGATCGACCGCCAAAACAGATCGGCTGAATCTGCTCGAAGCCTGCCAGACAAATTTCAGCCCCATTTGGTCGCTCTACTCCGACCCTCAAGGAGCGGTGATGGGCCTGCTAGAAGGGTCGATCAAGGGGAAACCGGCCCCGATCGACTTTCGCGACGATGTGGGGTTCCGTCAGCAACTCTGGACTGTGACGGATCCGGCCGTACTGAAGCAGGCGGTCGACGCCTTGCGCAGCAAGCCGTTGTTTATCGCAGACGGCCACCATCGCTACGAGACCGCGTTGAACTATCAGAAAATCCGTCATCGGCAGGCCGGGTCGCAGATTGGCCGGCACTCGTATGACGCGGTGCTGATGCTGTTGACCGCCCTCGAAGACCCGGGCTTAACTATACTCCCAACGCATCGGGTTACGACCACAACCCTGCCTTCCTATAACCATGTGCAATCATTGTTGGGTACCACGTTCGACCTGCAGGAATTTCCGTTCACCGCGGCCACGCAGTCGGCCACGCGCGCGAAATTTATCGAGGCCTTACGAACCAACGGTCGCATGGTTCCGATGTTCGGCCTGGCGTTGAAGGGAGACAGCCGCTACGTCACGCTGAGCTTGAAACCATCCCATCGTCCACTGGCGCAAGCCTCTCCTCGCGCCAAGCTCGATGTGTCGCTGCTCCAACAACTCGTCGTCACGACACTCTGTTCTACCCAAGAGGAACAAGAGGCCATCCTCTATACGAAGGATGACCATGAAGCCTTGGATTGGGTGGCAAAGGGAACAGGAACCGGAGCCTTGCTGCTCAACGCGACAAAAGTCAGTGAAGTGCAAGCCGTCGCGACGGCCGGCGAACGCATGCCCCACAAGTCGACGTACTTCTTCCCAAAACCGCTGACCGGGCTTGTGATCAATGTAATGGATAATCCGTGAGGGGTAAGGGGTGAGGCGTCAGGCGATGGAACAAGATAATCGTCCGAACGTGCAGTGGGGCGATATCACCTCACGCCTAACGCCTCACGCCTAACGGTACTGGACATGAAGGCGAAAATCCTCATCGTCGACGACGATCCCGATATTGCCACGATGCTGGAGGATCGACTGCAGGCCTCCGACTATGGAACCGTGATCGCGCACGACGGGATAGAGGCGCTCGATCTGATCGAGCTGGAAGCTCCGCACCTCATGTTGCTCGATCTGGATATGCCACACCTTACCGGCCTTGAAGTCCTCAAGCGACTCCCGAAAGTCAGACCAGCCGAGAATCTCCCAGTGATCGTCATGACCGCCCATGCCTCGATCGATGCCGCCGTCGAGGCCATGAAAACAGGCGCCTACGATTTTCTGACCAAGCCGCTGGACAAAGACCATCTCCTCATCGTGATCAGCAAGGCCTTGGAGCGAGACACCCTCAAACGACAGGTGGCCTGTCTCAAGTCCGAAGTCGACGGCCGCTACGCCTCGATTGTGGGCTTGAGCGCGAAGATCCGTGCGGTATTGGAGTCAGCCCAGCGCGTCGCGAAGTCCGATGCCAGCGTGTTACTGCTCGGCGAAAGCGGCACGGGCAAGGAACTCTTCGCCCGTTCCATCCACCAATGGAGTCCGCGTCAGGCCATGCCGCTGGTTGTCATCAACTGTGTCGCCCTCACGGAAACGCTGCTCGAAAACGAACTCTTCGGGCATGAACGCGGCGCCTTCACCGGCGCGGATCGCCTGCACAAGGGCAAACTGGAGATGGCGGATGGAGGCACGATCTTCCTGGACGAGATCGGAGACATGTCGCTCCCGCTGCAAGCCAAATTGTTGCGCGTGCTCCAGGACAGGGAATTTCATCGAGTCGGCGGCACACGCCTCGTGTCGATCAATATACGGATCATCGCGGCCACGAACAAGGATCTCCGACAGGCCGTGAAGACCGGTGAGTTTCGCGAGGATCTCTTTTTCCGTCTGAACGTCATCAGCCTCACCCTGCCACCGCTCCGCGAACGACCCGAGGATCTCCCTGCCCTGGCCAAGTTTTTCTTGAACCGGCATGCCAGGGAAGCGAAACGTCCCGGTATGATGTTCAGCCCCGCGGCCATGGAGGCCATGAGCCGGTATCGTTGGCCGGGAAACATTCGCGAATTGGAAAACGTCGTTGCACGATCCGTCGTCTTGAACCAGTCGGACACCATCGAACCGGATATGCTCTCGTTGGATGCCATGGGCCGCACCTCACCGAGCGAACGCCTCTCCTATCTCTCACTCCCGTACCATGAGTCGATGGAAGAGCATAGCCGCTACATCATCGAGCGAGCCATCAAGGAAGCAGAGGGCAATCAGACAAAAGCAGCAGAGCACCTCAAGCTCCAACGCACATATCTGGCCCGCTTGATTAAGCAACAGAAGGTGAAAGAGGAGCCGGGTTAGCTCCAATAGGCTAAGGTTGAGGTCAAGGTTGAGCGAAAACCAGACTCTTTCGACCTCAGCCTTGACCTGAGCCTTAACCTTCCAGAAAGCTGGCTGACTTTTTCAGCATCCTGCTAAGCAGGTCACTGTCTTGTCGCCAGGGTGATAAGACCGGCTGACGCATCCTGTTCGGCATGCGCATAGCGCTCCGGCGTCCCGATGTCCGACCAGTACCCCTCACAGTCATACCCGAGCACCATCTCCCCACGCTGAATCGCCGCCACATAGGGATCGATGATGGTCGAGGCCACGCCCTTCGGCACATCTCGCAGGAGCCGCGGGCGGAGCACATGAATTCCGGCAAACATGCGAGGCTGAGTCGGCACCTGATCTGTGCGTCCACGCCCGGCGATCCGCACGATGCGGTTGTCCAAATCCATTTCCACGAGACCCCACCGTGCCGCCTCAGGATCTTTGCGCAGAACCAACGTCGCCACGGCGTCGCGCTCCTGGTGAAAGGTGCACAAGGCCCCAAGGTCGAGTTCCACGAGCGTATCACCGTTGAGCACCAACACCGACTCACCGGAAAAATAAGGCTCCGCCTGCTTGAGTCCGCCCCCAGTGCCCAAGATCACCGGCTCGCGCGAATAGATAATTCGCAGCCCGTACCGCGAGCCGTTGCCGACCGCCTGCTCGATCATCGGTCCGAGGTGATGCAGATTGATGACGACATCGTGGAACCCATACCGCTTCAGGAGCAAGAGATTCCAAACGATCAGCGGCGTGCCCGCAATGGGAAGGAGCGGCTTCGGAATCATGTTCGTGAGCGGTCTCAGGCGAGTCCCCAAGCCCGCTGCAAGGATCATGGCTTTCATGGAGCCTCGTGAGGCGTAAGGGGTAAGGGGTGAGGGGTTTCAATTCCCCATCGCCTGACGCCTAACGTCTTACCCCTCACGGCATTCATTGCAGTTCCGGCACATAGGGGGTGAGATGCTTCCGGAGCCTGTCCAACTCGGGATACTTCTGGAGATTGCGTTTAACATAGTTCAAGACACGCGGAACGTCGGCGAGAAACTTGGGATTGCCTTTGACGCGATCGATGTAGACGAATCGCCCCGCCGCTTTGAGGTTACGCTGGATGCTCGTGAAATCGAGTAGGCGGCGGAAGGCCTCTCGGTTGGTCCGGACCTGCCGATGTGCCGCCAACCCGTCGAGATAGCGGTTGATCAAGCGGTCGATCAACGCCTCGTCGAGTTCGATATAGGCGTCGCGCAGCAGTGAGGCGAGATCATACGTCGCCGGCCCCATCAACGCATCCTGAAAGTCGATGACCCCCAGCCGTTTGCCATCGACCATCAAATTGCGCGAATGATAGTCCCGGTGGACAAAGACGCGCGGTTGGCCGGTGAGCAACTCGGCGATTTTCTCGAATTCGCCCCGGAGGGGCAGGTGATCGTCGGTGCACATCGGTTTCCCCTGCCTCGCTACGATCCCATACTCCAGGAAATGGTCGAACTCCCACATAAGGAGCGGCACGTCGAAACTTCGGTGGAACGCGAGACAATGCTGATCGGCTGGTGAGGTGGCCGTTGATTGCATATGCACGAGGGCATCGACGGCCTGCGTATAGAGCGTTTCCAGGTCTGCCGCACTCGCCTCACGACAGGCTTCCAACAGGGTAAGGTCCCCGAAATCTTCAAGATAGAGCAGCCCCGCCACTTGATCATAGTGATAGAGGCGCGGAACGGAGACCCCGGCTTTGGATAAATGAGAAAGGATGTTCAGAAACGGTAACTCGCCGACCTGATGAGCCGCCCCGCTGACGGCTTCTTCCGATTGCTTGAAGGCCTCCGGCTCCGCCAACTGCATGAGAATCACCGAGCGAGCAGCGGCCCCGGTCAACTCGATGCGAAAATACCGGCGGTTCGAAGCATCGCCGGCCAATGGTGCGAGTGTCTTGAATCGTCCCTTAAAGGGAAGCAGAGACTCGACCGTGGCAGCCACGAGAATACGATCCGGCAAGGCCAGTGGCTGTTTCGGCGCGGCAGGATCGACAGTAGCCATAGGCCGCGCATTATACTGATGCGGCCAAACCTTGTCACGACATGGTCATTCATTAGGGGGAGCAGCAGAAGGATGCGAGGGAGCGAGCAACCATCCTTCGTGCTCGCAAAGCCCCCACGCAGAAGCAGTGGTCGCTCGATGCGCGCAGTGGAGACCACACCCACCACCTCGCTAAATACGTACGGGTGAAGAGTTGATTTCAGGCGCCGGTTGACCCGTCTCGCACGTCGCGCGTCACGGTCCCTGAACGCGCGCAGTGACGAGCAATCTAGCGAGGGCGTGAAGTGCAAGGTTAGGGACCCAGGTCCGTCTCGCACTCGTGGTCCTCATATGTCAATACTCATGCTTGGCCGCAAAATCTTTGCGTGCTTCCTTCTCTAGCTCCTCCAGCACCGTATCCCCCATTGCATACTTACGATACCACCAGCACCAACCCTCATTGACTAGCCCAGGATTTAGAATGTCGCTAGGAGCCTGTCCGACATTGCCTTCGTGACGAGGCGAAGGAGGTGCGGCCAGATGCGAGGCCGCAGGCCCGGAAAAACCGGAGGTGTATTCGCTGGAATACATTGAGGATTTTTTCGGGCCGAGAACGACGCAGATGGTCGCGGATCGTTCGCCGCAGTAGAACGGTCAATGTCAGACAGGCGCCTAGCACTACTCCAGCGTTCGCCTGAGGGTTTTCAATTTCCCTCGTTTTGTCTTGCTCTCCAACCGCCGTTGCTTTGAACCCTTCGTCGGCTTCGTCGCTCTGCGTTTTTTGCGTGGGATGGCCACGCTCTGAATGATATTTTGCAACCGAGTGAGAGCATCCTCTCGATTCTGCTCCTGGCTCCGATACTGTTGGGCTTTGATGGTGATCACACCCTCTTGCGAGATGCGGTGATCTTTCAATTTCAGAAGCTCTTCCTTGTAGAACGGGGGCAACGACGAGGCGGCAATATCGAACTGCAAATGAATCGCGGACGAGACTTTGTTCACATTCTGTCCGCCGGCCCCCTGCGAGCGCATCGCATGGATGTCGATCTCAGAATCGGGGATGATGACGTGTGATGAAATGTGCAGCATGGTTGGAAGTGTTAAATCAGCCCTTCAGCACGAGATTCTTCCTTGAGATACCACAGCGTTTCGTAGCCGCCCATCGAAG
>SPAX01000278.1 GCA_005239475.1 Nitrospira sp.
GGTGAAGGGTTGCGCGTCTGGACAAAAGGCGGGACGAGCGAAACGGGCGGGATGGGCGAGATAGGCAGAATTAGATTTTTCGAGTCGCGCCTTTCGCGCATGCCTCGCGCTTCCCGCGCCACGGTCTCTGGCGGGATTTTTCAGCCTCCCGCCAAAAAAACGGCCCGCCCTTATGTGGAACACCGAGGCTGCCATCCGAACCGGGTGATGTTCAGCAATCCTTCAGTCGCCCTCGCTGATTGCCCCGCGCCTCACTCTTCGTTCAGGCTCGCATTAACGGCCGTGCCTACTGGCACCGAGCATCGATAGCGCGTCCCTTGAACCATCACCCCGCTACTGAAGCAGGAGCGGCGCCCTTTGCACGCTGGCTGCATAAGAGCGGGTCAAACTGAAACCAGGCTGCTGACCTGTCTGAGCGGTCCACCTCTCTCATTTATTAGATAATCATCCTCTCCTCGAAATCAACGAGCCACTGGCTGCCGGATACTGTAGATAATCGCCTCACAACCCTGACGGTGATGGCGGAGAAGCGGATCGGATTGCTCCTCGTGCGTTGAGGCTGGAGAAATGGCCGGTCTCTCTTGTTTATCTGGTCTGTCTCGTTTGTTTGGTTGAACCAGATAGACCAGATAGACTAGATGAACCAGATCAACCCTCCCCCGTCTCGCTCGTCCCGCCAGTCTCGCGCGACTAACCTGCGGGATGGTTCTCCTGTTGTGTCACCCCTACGGACCCTTGACGCTCTCGGGTGCCAACATGGTTTTATGGTTTTTTGCAGCCTATTAGGCAGATAGGCCCTGTCTCTGGAACCCGACGCCGGTCATCGACAGGGCATGGTCGTTGAGCACCCCCCTGACCCCGAGAAACTTCTCTGCCAGCCACAGGTTCGTTAGAACATGATCGGTCACGGCCGCGACATGGAAGCGACTTTCTCCTTCCGCGAGCGCGGCAAAGGGAATGATCTGGTCAGCGGCGAAGCGGTCCAGGGTGGCCCCGGTTTTCATATCCTCAAGGAGCTGTTTGGCCACGTGCTTCCCTATGAATTCAGCGGTCCTCCTCAAGGCGCCTGCTTGATCCGCCCCCAAGCGAACTCCCTCGCCGAGATCGGCGAACAACGCCAAGACTGCGCCTGGCTGCAGGGACTCTTGGTCGTATTGCACATCGATGACGGCCTTATGTCCCGCTCTCCCCAAGACCTCCTGAGCTGCATCGGCCATCCGTTCGCTCACGTGCCGTTTCTCCAAATGAGACGAGAGTGCGATGCCCCACAGACGCGTCACCGTTCCTGGTTCCTCGATACTCAAATGACAAAGCGGCTTCCGAGCCGGTTGCACCACCAGACGCACGATGCCTTCCCCTCTCGGAACATACCCAGGCCGCTCCATCACCAACTCAACCTCTAGCCCCATGCGGCGCAGAAGGGGCAGCATGATGTGTTGGAGATGAAAGACCGATGGGGCGCAATCCTGAAACAGCCCACCCCGTAACTCCACGTTCACGGGCGACGAGGCAAAGGCCAGTACCGGGAGAATCCCGAGCCCGAGCATAGTTGTCGATCCAGCCGTGCCGATGTCCCACAGGTAGCGTCTACCGGTCCTGAGTATTCCTGGTCGAAAGATGATCTCTTGTGACCCGGGAGACAATCCTTCGGCTGTTCCGTGCACAAGCTCTCCGATGGCCTGCACCACGCGAATGTGTTGGTGCCTCAGGCCTGGCTTGGGCCGTCGAGTCCTGGCATTGACGATATGGACTGGCTGCCCTGTGAGGGCGGAGAAAGCGACCGCCTGACGCACGATCGTGCCACTGCCGGAGTATTGCGATCCATCGATCTCAATCATGCGTGACTTTCACGGGATAGCGGGATACAGGGATAGCGAGGTACAGTTGCGAGGTGCCCTTTACCCCGTTACCCCCTCGACCACGCTATCCTGTTACCCCCTCTACATTGTGCGCTTCAACAGCGGACGCAACGATTGCAGGGATCTGGCATTCAAGACATTGCTCATTTCCAGCCACCCCCGGCGAGCTTGCCCGACACCATAGCGAAGATTCTCGAAGTCCAGGACACTATGGGCGTCGGAATTGATGCTCACCAGAACTCCCTCGTCTTTCGCCATTTGGCAGTCCGTGTCAGTCAGGTCGAGGCGGAGCGGATGCGCGTTCACTTCCAACGCGCATCCACGATCACGCGCATGACGGATTAGACGCGGCATATCCACCTCATAGGGTTCTCGTTCATCAATGAGCCGGCCGCTGGGGTGGGCCAGGATGGTGAAGTGCGGGCGGTCCATGGCGCGCAAGATCCGCTCGGTCTGTTTCTCCCTGGACAGTCTGAAATGACTATGGACAGCCCCCACCACAAGATCCAGCCTGCCGAGGTCTTCATCGGGAAGATCAAGGCTGCCGTCTTCCAGAATGTCCACCTCGATCCCCTTCAGGATCGTCAAGCCAGGCGAGGCATCGTTCAGACGATCGATCTCTTCGAGTTGCTCGAACAGCCGCTTCGGATCGAGACCATGAGCCATTGCCAGACGTCGGGAGTGGTCGGTGATCGCCAGGTATTCGAACCCGCGCTTGCGCGCCGCCTCCACCATTTCTTTAATGGTGTTCCGGCCATCCGTCGCTTTCGTGTGGGCATGGAGGTCGCCTTTTAGCTCGGCGAGTTCGACGAGCTTCGGCAGGTGGCCTGCCCGCGCCGCTTCGAACTCGCCCCGATTCTCCCGCAGTTCCGGAGGAATCCAGGGAAGCCCCACCGCCGCGTAGACGGATTCCTCGGTGGTTCCCGCCACAGACTGATCGCCCTTGAATAGGCCATACTCATTCAGCTTGAGCCCCTGCTGCTGCGCCAACTGGCGAAGCAGCACGTTATGTTCCTTGCTCCCCGTGAAATATTGGAGGGCGGCACCGTAGCTCGCTTCCGGGACAACCCGCAAATCGACTTGAAGCCGGCAGGCCAGACGGACGCTCGCTTTGGTGGTGCCGTGAGCCAGGACCTCTTCGACTTCCGGATAGGACACAAAACGCTCGACCACCGGACTGCCGGAACGAGCCGTGACCAAGAGGTCGAGGTCTCCGATCGTCTCCTTCGCTCGTCGATAACTCCCCGCCGCAACAACATGCTCCACCCCTGCGGAGGCCTTCAAATACGCGATGAAAGACTCAGCGTATTGGGTTGCAATCGCCAGTTTGAACCGCTTCGCTTCGCTCGTCCTGGCTTTTAACTGCTCAAGGATGTGCTGCTCGGTCTTTGCTCCAAACCCTTGCAGAGCCCTTACACGCCCATTCTGCGCAGCGCTCTGCAAATCGTCCAGCGTGCGGATGCCGAGCTTGTGATACAGCGCCTGCACTCGCTTCGGTCCGAGGCCAGGAATTTTTAGCAGGTTCGTGAGTGTCGCCGGCACCTTTTTCCGATGCTCTTCAAGCATGGCGGCAGTGCCGGTCTCGACGATCTCTTTGATCTTCGACCCCAAGTCCTCGCCGATGCCGGGGAGTTCCGTGACGTCCCCCCCCTGCGCGATCATGGCGGCGACATCCTGGTTGAGATCCCGCAATGCCCGTGCAGCGTTGCGATAGGCTCGAACGCGGAACGGATTGGCGCTTTCAATCTCCAGCAGGTCCGCGATTTCATCGAAGACTGCTGCGATATCTGCGTTGTGCACCGGCATAAGCTACTCTGATCTTCTCAGCTGCTGAACAGCCAGGCTCTAGTCACACCTCTACTCCGCAAGCTTAGTAAGCAATGAATAGGCCTCGCGGATGAGACGAGGTGGGGGTCTTCTTCTAGTTGAACGTACGGCTGCCTCGGCTCCCTCTCGGCCTACTCTCCTGTCGCCTTCTTCCCCAGTTGAAGTACCTGTGTTGTTGCGAAACGCCTCGATCGGTTCACTCAGACTTACGTCAGCCTATCTTTGGCAATGAAGGGTGGAGACTGAGGGAAGAGCGGGCAGGGTCTTTCGATTGACGTTCTTCACGGTGATAAAAACTGTAGTTGGCCGTTGGGGTTGGATGAAAGAGCGGGACTGCAGTCTTGAGCAACTCTTCTTGCTCCCCGGAAACGAAAGGACGAACGCCGAGGAACGCTCCACGAACGACGGACGAAGAGAGCGGACGTTGTGATCATCCTGTTAGTTCAATCGGGATCGGCCTGAACCGGCAAACAGCTGTTCACCTTCTTCACGCGCTTCCTGGTATTGCCGGTGGGCCAGAATCACCTGGTCGACCCGCTCACCACACGTCACACAGTGCCATTCCACCGTCCCAGTGTCAGCAGAAAGCTCCGCCACCATTAACCCGCCGCATCGATGGCAGTAATCGGGCGTCCGCTTCTTGCCTTGAATATTTTTTGTCGCCACAGTTCCTTTCATACATTTCTCCTTCTCCAACTACGTTTGAGGCATCCGCCACGAAAAGGATTCATCCCCTTTCGCCTTCAGAATGATGCCCTCCAATACATCCCTGAAGCCTAGCGTCCCCTGCCTTTCAAAACGATAGGTGACCAGGCATGTTGTTTGATAGATATGATTCTGCCTAAGTCAACCGGCGTGGCAACCAATTCGACATCGCACGGAATCCGGTTGATGGTTTCTTCCAACTCCCGAACCTGTGTCGCACCGTAGCCCATGGCTCGCCATATGCCGTGACGAAATGATAAACTTCCTCATTCACGAATGAACTGGGCTCACGGCTGGTGATCGAAGCACAGCAGTAGGCTGTCATGCTGTCTCACGAAGAAAGGGAACGTCTATGACTGCACAGTCAGGAGGCACGGTCGGGGATTTCATGCACCGATACTTGGAAGTCGTCCCACCCGAGACCACGATCGTGGAGGTCGCAGAACGTATGCGGGAGAAAAGTCTTGGTTCCCTATTGGTAGAGTCGACCGATGCAGAGGGTCGTATGTCCCGCAGGTCGGGGATTGTGACTGAGACAGACCTGATTCGGAAGGTGCTCGCCAAAGGAATAGATCCTTCGCTAGCCATGGCGGATCAGATCATGACTAGTCCGCTGCTGACGATCACGCCTGATCGCCCCATGCTGGATGCGAGCCATCTGATGGAAACGAACCATGTCCGCTATCTCTGCGTCTCGGACAAGGATGAAATCGTCGGGATCATCTCGATCCGAGATCTCGCGCGCTATTTTGTCGATTCAGAAGGTGGCCCCATTCGTGACCTCGACAACGTCTACCGGCCCCTCAGTGTGCTCATGCGAACGTCGATGGAGACCATTGCGAGTGAACGGACGGTGCTGGAGGCGGCACAGACGATGGCGGAGAAGCGGATCGGTTCGCTCCTCGTGCTTGAAGCCGGCGAAATGGTCGGGATCGTGACCGAGACCGACGTGGTGAGGAAAGTGATCGCGGCCCGTCTCCCTGCGAACAGCACCCGCGTCGGAACAGTGATGAATTATCCCCTGATTCAGATTGACATCAACCGTACCGTTCGCGCCGCCAGCCGGCGCATGGCCGAGGAACGAATTCGCCACCTCGCCGTGACGGAAGACAACAAGGTTGTGGGCCTCTTGTCTGTGCGGGACCTGGTGAAGATGGTGTCCGTCAGAGACAAACCCCGGTTCCTTCGCAATACATAATCCAACTCATCGCCCTCACCGCCCCGTAGTGTGGTTGAAGGCCCTCTGCCAAGGAGCGCCAATGAGAGATTCGCCTCGATGCGTTTC
>SPAX01000279.1 GCA_005239475.1 Nitrospira sp.
TCTGAATGAAATCGGTTGCAACGAAGTCTGTTACTTCGCCGGCGACCCTACACGGGTAGTCTGAAGCGTCAAATGCGCTGATGTAGTCGATCCCGGACTTGCCGGCGACGAGGGCGTCCCAGAAGGCGTCCTTGCCGATGCCGTTGGGGGCGACGACGCCCAGGCCGGTGATGACTACGCGACGGGACTTTCGCACCGTTCCCCCTGATCCCACTTCATCTCGCTCGGCCGTGTTTTGCTTCCCTCAATGAAGCCTCCCTTGATGTCAAAGCGGCACCTCCACGTGTCACGGACTCACGAAGCATGAGTACTCTTTCGTTCGGCTCGGCGCTCACCGAGCACAGGCAGAAGAAGTCTAAAGGTTGTCCCCACGCCGGCAGAGCTTCGAAAGGTGATGCTGCCCCCGTGGTCCTCGATGATCTTATGGACGAGGGCCAGCCCCAGTCCTGTTCCGCCTTCCTTGGTCGTAAAGAAGGGGTTGAAGATCTTATCAGTCTCCGAAGACGGGATGCCTGTTCCGGTATCTCCGATCTCCACCTTCACGCTGCGCTCGGGAGCCCGCCGAGAGGACGGGAGCCAATCCCTGTCGTCGCTCCATCCGGCCCGTAACGTCAGGCGACCTCCCGTGCCCATAGCCTCCAGCGCATTCGCAACGAGGTTCAGGAAGGCCTGATAGATGCGCTCTGCGTCACCCCGAATGGTCGGAAGGTCGTGAGCGTACTCGCGGAGCACCGTGATCTGTTTGGTCTCAATCTGGTTGGCGTAGAGCTCCAGGACCCGCTCGATGAGCCCAGGGAGCTGCACCGGTTTCAGGTTCAACTGGGTTGGCCGGGCGAGCTCGAGAAGGCGCTCCACGAGCTCATTGATCCGCTCGAGCTCTCGGGGGACCACCCGTTCAAACGTCTGGCGGAAGCGTTCATCGTTGAACTTCCGGGAGACGAGCCTGGTGAAGGTCCGCAGGGAGGTGATCGGGTTCTTGATCTCATGGGCGAATCCTGCCGCCAGCGTTCCGAGCGCCGCTAGCCGGTCCGAGCGCCGGACCTGAGCCTCCAGCTCATGAACGACCGTAACATCCTTGAAGACGCCCACGACTCCTAGGTCTTTCCCGTCAGCTCCAGCGAGCGGTGCCGTGCTCAGTTCGATTGGGAGTGCCGACGCGTTCCGCCTCCCTAGCATCAGTGACGTACTGGCGACCCCGGCGCGACTCGCAAGGCTTTCCATGAGGATCTCTACCACTTCGGGGCTGTGAGAAAAGATTTCGGTACAGTACCTGCCCGTGGCCTCGGCGGCGAAAAGCCCAGTGAGCAGCTCAGCCGCGGCATTCATGGTCACGACACGACCGTCCAAATCCAGGGTGATAATCCCACTGGTGAGGGACTCCAGGATACTGTCCGTGTAGCTCTTGAGGTCCGCGAGCTCCTCGAAATGACTCCGAAGATCAGCGTGGGCCGTCTCGAGAGACGTGCGTTGCTGGAAGAGCTGGCTTGCCATGTGGTTGAACGCGATGGCAAGTTGACCAATCTCGTCCGCGGTAGAGGGCACGATCTGCTGGTTCAGCTCGCCGCGGGAGATAGCGGCCGCCCCCTCCGCGAGCTCGCGAACAGGCCGCGCGATTCGCCTGGCCACCAGCGCAGCGAGCACGCCTCCCAGCACCAGCGTCACCAGCGTCAGTGCGCCCAATTCCCAACGAGTTTTCCTGATCTCAGCTTCCATCCGCCGCTTGGAAATGCCGATCCTGACCGTACCCCACCGCTGTCCCTCGATGATGACCGGGACGACAAAATCGTAAATCGACTCCCTGGTGTCACTCTGGACTGTCTCCTGGACCAGGAAGGTGTCTGTCTTGACTGCCAGCTCGTCGGCTGCGCCTCGGAGCGCAACCCCTGCCAGTTCGGGGTGCCGGCTATGAGTGGCTACTTTCCCCTCCGCGTCGAGGATGATCGCGTACACTACGTCGGCCTCTCCGGCCACTCGTGCGACGTTCTGCTCGAGGGCGGTAAAGTTGTAGAGGAGCAGCGGGACCCTGGACACTGCCGCCAGGTTCCCTGCGATCACCTCGCCCCGGCGTTCGACCTCATCGATGATGGCCGCGCGCTGGCGGTGCTCGACCACCACGATGACCGCGGCCATGACGAGGAGGAGGACGAGGACTGTCCCCAGGAGAAACCGGGCCTGGAGTGATATGAATCTGAACCTGGGGAGTTCGAGTCTCACGTCAGGGTCTCGCGCGGCTGTCGAGCCAGATTTTTTTGAGGGGAATGTAAGGGTCGCCCAGGCCGTTCACCTCCACGCTTCGGACGTAGGGCTGGAAGAGTCGCTCGTAGGTGTAGTGCCAGACCGGAATGATCGGAGCGTCATCGAGAACGAGTCGTTCAACCTGGCGATAGAGGTCCGTCTGCCGCTGAAGATCTCTCTCCCTTTTCGCCTGGAGGAGGAGGTCATCCACCGCCTTGTTTGAGTAACCCGTGAAGTTGCGCGGGCTCCGAGAGTAGAAGAGCTTGAAGAGGAAGTTATCCGGGTGCGGCACATCGGCGAACCACGCATAGAGAAAGATCGGGAACTGGCCCTGGGCAAGCCTCGCCGAGAACGACGGCCAGTTCGTCTCGTAGTGGAACTCGGCCTGGATTCCCACCGCCGCCAAATACTTCTTGATCAGCTCGTGCTCTTGAAGGAGCTTCTCGAGCCTCACACCGGACCAGATAGGGATAGGTGGAAGACCGCGCCCCCCCGGGTATCCCGCCTGGGCGAGAAGCTCCCGGGCCCTCCGGGGATCATGGGCGTAGCCCTTCAGCTTGGGGTCAAACGCCATCATCCCCGGGGGAAGGATCCCCCGGGCCAGAATGTAGCGGTCAAGGTAAACTTCATCGACCAGGGCCTCCCGGTCTATGGCATGGATGAGAGCCTGACGCACCCGTCGGTCGTCCAGCGGCTTGATTCGGGTATTGAGTCCGTAAAACCTCACGCTGAGCATCGGCCGCTTGACATGGACGTAGTTTCCCCCGGCGGTCACAATCCGGCGGTACTCCTGCGTCGGAATCGGCGTGTCTTCGAGGTTCCCCCGCTCGAATTGTTCGTGCATCGCGTCGAATTCTTCTCCGCGAAAGATGCGATACACGACACGGGAAAGTTTGGGGGGGCCGTCGAAGTAGTCGGAGTTGGCCACCAGGACGATCTCCTTCCCCCGCTCCCAGCGGACGAACTTGAAGGGGCCGGTGCCGATCGGGTGGGCGCCGAAGGCTTCGCCCTGCTGCTCCACGAGCTCTTTGGGAACGATCTTGGCCTGGCCTACCGCCAATACGGACACAAAGGGAGCCAAGGCCTCGGTGAGCACGACCTGCACTGTGTAGCGGTCCAGAGCGGTCAGCCCTGAAACCTGTTTCGCCTTGCCTTCCCTGAACTCCTGAGCTCCCCTGATACTGGCGAACAGATCGGCGCCGCCCGACTTGACCGTCGGGTCCAGGATGCGGGTGAGGGAATACGCGACATCGTCAGCGGTCACCTCCCGCCCATGGTGAAACTTCACCCCTTTCCTGAGCGTGAACGTCCAGGTAAGCCCATCCCGCGAGGCTTTCCAGAATTGGGCGAGAGCGGGCGTGACCGCGAGGGTCTGGTCGAACTGGACGAGGCCATCGAAGAGTTGCTGGGCAACCGATCGGCCAAAAATGTCGCCGATCCGGGCGGGATCAAGAGTCGCCGGATCATTCCCCAGCGGTCGACGATAGACGCCTCCATCAACCGCCGGTGCGCTCGCGTCTCCCCGAACCTGGGCCGAAGCTGGCAGCGACGTGGCGACCACAACGCAGATCAGAACGAGCAGGAACAAAGGGGGGCGTGAGCCCCCCTTTGTCTGGGCCGTGAAGCAGGAACGACACAAATCCCTCGGAGCGCGTGGCCGCAATGTTCGCTACTAGCCGGCGCCGCCACCGCCGTCGGCCGTGCCGATGGTCTGGAATATGGTGGAGGATTCCGAGGTTCCCGACTCGATCACCGGGGCCACGAACAAGAACGACGCAACAATCAGTAGGACAGCCCAGAGCTTCGTCATGGCGTTCTCTCCTCTGCGGGGTTACAGGTTGCGGGCGGGGACCCTCCCAATGAGGGCGCCCGCTCTTCCCAATGAGAATCCCCTCATTGGAAGAGCAATTATGAGGCCAGTTTAGCACTGACCTAACCGCTGGAATTCAAAGCTTTTCTGGCGACAATCGGCAGGCAGAAATCTGGCGAATGGACAACTTTTAGTGGCCGATGAGGATTCCCCGCAGAAAAACGCCTATTTCACCATCATTTGAGCGGATGCACAGAGAATTGTCCAATCTGTCGCGAAATGTGTGCATTCACTTGTCCAAATAAGGTTTGGCCAACTTGTATCTTGGACAGCATACGACACGGCCTCAGGGCCTGCGGTGGCTCCCCAATACCCGTGGGAAGCCCGCCGGAGGGCTTTCTCGGCCATTTCTCACGGTTCGATCGGGACCGTGGGGTAAGGCTCCAATTTGGACAGCATGTTTCTGGACCGGGAGGCCTGACCCACGAATCACGAAAGTTGCCCTTATGAATCAAGGACTTAACCAGTCCAAGAGCCAGATTCTGGGCCAATTTGGACGGCAGTGGTGTGCATTCATCCCTATCCGTCACGCTCTGACGGTCGCATCTTCCACTTGGCGAGTTTCAGCTTGAGGGTGTTCCGATGGAGTCCCAGAAGCCCAGCGGCCTCGCTCCGATTCCAGCCAACCCGCTCGAGGACACGACGAACGATCTGCCGCTCGAACTGCTCACAGGCCTTTTTCAGCGGCAGTGTCTGAGCCTGCCGAATTGGACCCCGTGGGTCAGGCAACATCACGTCGACGGGGAGGTCCGGTAATCTAATGAGGGGGCCATTGACCAGTCCCACTGAGCGCTCGATGACGTTCTGGATCTCGCGTACGTTCCCTGGCCACGCGTATTCCTGTAGACACTCCAGGGCGTCCGGTGAGATCCCCTCGATCTGTTTCGTGAACTCGTGGTTGTACTTCCGGATGAAATGGTCAATTAGGACCGGAATGTCCTCTTGCCGTTCCCGAAGCGGAACGACGTCAATGCGCACCACGTTGAGGCGATAGTACAGGTCCTCCCTGAAGGTCTGATTGCTGACGGCCTGCTTGAGATCGATGTTAGTCGCGGCAATGACCCGCACGTCAATTCCGATTCTCCGGTTTCCGCCGACCCGCTCGATCTCTCGCTCCTGGAGCACGCGCAAGAGCTTCGCCTGGAGTTCCGGCTTGAGGGCGGCAACCTCGTCCAGAAAGAGGGTGCCACCTTGGGCCAGCTCAAACTTTCCCAGCCGCCGCTGGTGCGCACCCGTGAAGGCCCCCCGCTCGTGGCCGAAGAGCTCCGATTCTATGAGGGACTCGCTAAGAGTAGGAAGGTTGACCGGGACGAAGGGCTTGTCTTTCCGGAGCCCCTGGTGGTGGATGGCGCGTGCAACGAGTTCTTTGCCGGTACCGCTCTCCCCCGTGATCAGAACCGTAGATGTGGTGCGAGCAACCTGTGCGATCAGTTGGTAGAGTTTCTGCATCTGGGGGTGCTGCCCCACGATCTCGTCGAAACCCCGCCTCCGAGCCAGTTCTGACCTAAGGAAGACAACCTCCCGCTCCAACGCGCGCTTTTCAAGGGCACGGCCGATCGAGGAGAGGACCTCTTCTTCCTCGAAGGGCTTGGTGAGGTAATCGGAAGCCCCTAACTGCATCGCTGCGACGGCGCTGCGCACCTCCTTCACCGCCGTCACGAGGATGACCTCGACCTGCTCGTCTAAGCCCTTCATGCGCTCCAGCACTGTGATCCCATCCATCCCAGGCAGCCGAATATCCAGCAGAACAAGATCCACCTGACAGGAGCGAACGATATCCAGCGCCTGGAGGCCATCGGGAACATCCAGGACTTCGTACTTCTCCTCTAGAATCACCCGCAACGATTCCCGAAGGCCTGAATCGTCATCGACGACCAGAACCAGCGGTCGAATTCTGTTAGCGCCTTCGGGCAGATTCTCTTCCATGAGCTTTCACCGAGGAATGATCGGTTGCCGTCTTACCCGGGATTTCCGATATGGCCCATTCCCTCCTTCCTCTTATGCCGCTAAGCGCGCCGCACGCTCTCGAAGCTGCGGTTCCGCCCACACGGAATAGATTACACGGGCTTCTTTAGATGGACTGGCGAAAAAGATCCGGCAGGGGGAACTGGTAGGGCTTCCTCAGGATTGCTGCTTGCTCTGTTTGAGGTACAATCGCAGGAGACCATGGCCTTCCGTCTCTCGCGCCGAGCCTTCCTGGCGACCTCGCTGCCGCTGCTGGCGAGCCCTGAGGCAGCCTTGGCGCAGGCTTCCCCGCAGGCCCCGGCGCGACAAGTATTCGACTACTCTCTAGATGTCGGCGTCCTGTTCAACCTGATCACCTTCGCCCTCAAGGGCACGGTCGTGAAGGAGATCGACCACGCGGCCGGCCGCTATCGCATCCGCGTGAACGGCGAGGGGGACAGCATCTCCCTGGACACAGAGGCGCGGGGCATGATCCGGCAGCGGCGGTTCATGCCCGTCGAGATCCGCAGCCACAGCACGATCCGGGGCCGGGAAAGCCGGCTCGACATGCTCTATGACCACGACCGCGGCACGGTCGAGTACCACTCCGTCATGCACACCTTCTTCCTCGGGCGGCGCCGGCAGGTGGACGATACGCTCAAGTTGCCGGCCGACCGCCGCGTGGACGATCTCCTCTCGGCCGAGCTCAACTTCGCCGCCAACATGCTGGAGCGGGAGCCGGACGGCACCTATCGGACCTTCATCGTCCGCCGCTCGCGACCGGAAGACGAGGGCCCCGACGACGTCTCCGCAAGCGGCTACCATGCCGAGCTGATCCCGCTGCGCTTCCAGGCCGTGCCTGAGGGCGCGTCGGGCCGCCTCCGCGCCCTCATCGACATCACCAGTTTTTCCTCCTGGGCGCGCCGCAACCAGCCAGCCAGCGTCACGTTCGGACCCGACCGGCACCTCGAGAGCGTGCAGACCAAGCTGATC
>SPAX01000028.1:0-2809 GCA_005239475.1 Nitrospira sp.
TAATGTGGCGTAAGCCTGCCGCAACTGGTCGAGCCTGGCGCGCGACTCCGGCCACGAAAACAAGACCAGCAGCACTGCCTTTTTCCGGCGGAAGTCCTTCAAGGTGCCGCTCGCACCGTCATGCGCGGAATAGGAGAAGTTCTGCGGGGCCATGTAGGGCTGATTACGGGCGACGTAGGGGCTTATGAGACGCGCCTGATAGCCGCGGGACGTGGCATGGATAAAATTCACGACATCCCAGCGATCTTCTTCCGAGAGTTCATCGGCCCAGTCCGGCATGCCCGTACCGGGAATACCGTGGGTCAGCCAGCTGAAAAAATCCCCTGCGGTATGCAGGGCGGTGTGCGGCTCCGTGAGCAGATCCACCGGTGGCTTCGCGAATCTCTTGGCCTCAACGCCATTGCCCATGGCTTGGGGTCCGTGGCAGGCCACGCAGTTCGCGGCAAACAGGATTGCACCATTGGCAACGGAAATGGCATCGAACGGGACCGGCGTCTTGCGGTAGGTTTCCGGATAAGCCGTAACGGCAAGGGGAGGCAGCGCCGTAACCAGCGCACAGACCGCCAGTACCGCCGGGACGGCAATGCGCCACTTCGTTCCCCAACGCTTGGTCCAACCGAGTGCGACCGCTCCACCTGCCAGGACTAGTAGCGCGACTCCGATCCCCACGCGAATCCTCACGCTCATCTGGCCCCAGGTGGCATCGATAGAGAAGCGGAATGGATAGGGCCAGTCCTCTATGACATCATGCTTCGCCGGCACGGCATTAGCCAGCATTGTCGCTACCAGCACCAGCACCAACGCGAGCACGAATTCGAGGGGGATCCACTTTCGAAGTCCTCGTCCGCCGGCCATAGCCACATCCGCATTCTGGTCGAGTGCCGGAATCCAGATGTGGCGCGCGCACGAGGCAAGCACGAGAATCACCGCAAGCAGGGCAAGCTTTGTAATGAGAAACAAACCCCAGCTCGTTGCGAACAATGCGGCGTAGTTTGTGTCCACCATGTCATTGGTCACGATGATGCCGGTGGCCACGACAGCGACCATCACAGGAAGCGCTATTGTAGAGAAACGCTTCAGGGTCTGGACGTCAAACCGAGTCACTTCCTCGTGTGATCGTTTCCCGGTGGTGGCAAACATTATTGAGAGAATGGCCGGCAGTCCTCCGAACCAGACGCTCGCCAGAACGATATGCAGGGCGTAAGGCAGCACCGATATCACGGACAGTTCACCACCAGCTGCGGAATGGCTTGCGAGCGATCCAGCAGCCAGTGTGAGTGCAGCGACGGTCGCGCACAACACATACTGCCAACGAGCTTTGGAAGAAAACCGAATGTAGAGGACTATTCCGAGCGCGAAAAGCGCAAGAGCGGCGCGCCCCATCCAGATGAGTCCGACGCGGGTTTTTTGTAAGAGTTCTAGCCAGGCTCCCGGACGCCAGGCATTTTCGGTCACGCCCGTGGCCTGCGCGGTAGTCGTGGCCAGTAACCCTAGCAACCCCAGCAGAAGAGCGACTGAAAGCCACGGTAACGTCCGCTCCAGGCGGGTGAACCATGGAGCGTCGAATGCAACTCTCTCGCGCCCGGCAATCGCAAGAAAGACGCAGCCGCCGATCAGGATCATGTTGGACGCAAGCTGCAGCCAGCGGAACAGCGCGCCGATGACCTCGATCATTTCTATTGTACTTTGCCCTTTATCGTGAAGTCGAAGTAGGACTCCACCACATGACCGTCTACCGACAGCACACGAAACTTCACAGAATACTTCCCGGGCGTCAACTCCGGTAATGGCAGGACGATGGATTTCCGGTCATCCGGAGCAAGTTGAGGCTTGATGTCGGTGACGGGATGCTTCTCGGTGTCGAGCACGACCAGCGATGCGTAGTCGCCCTCAATTTCCTCGTTGAACCAGAGTTGCACCTGCGCCGGTGCCTTGGTGAGNACAGCCCGGCGTGGCGGCTCTGCCTTGACCAGCATTGAATGCGCNAGCGCCGGAGCGGCATNCACGCACATCGCNATTGTCATCACCGCGCCCGCCACGNNGTACTTGAGAGAGTGACCTGCCCATGGTTCCATCGGACCTCCTCGTTCTTGACCGCTGTGCTCGAGTGACTGNATGGCCTGTTNTCTACGAAACGGTGNTGCCNGAANTTTTNCGACGACCGCGCAGGAAAAAGAAGATCGCTGCTCCACCGGCAATCGCTGCGAGCGGGACTATGACCATGATGTAGTGCATGANGTGCGANACCACTCCCGATTCTCCTANCGAGATCGGGAATCGCGCCANATGCTCCTGCGTGCCGCCCAAGGTNACCAGACCGATGAATTTGCCTGGCTGGTCGAAGNTGTNTTCGAAATTGACGAAGCCACCGGGATAGACCTTGGCCGGNAGGTGCAGGACCGTGATCGCCTGAAGATCCTGNTCCGAACCNGTNTCCNTGATNACCCGGACCTCGACGGGNAACGAGCGGAGTTCCCCNTCNATATAATCGAGTACCATCACCGTGCGGCCGGTNGACGGAACNTCCCCGCAGNGNTCNTGCTNGGCTGAGGTGTCAGGCTGATAGCCGGTAAGGTGCATGCCGTAGGGNCCGATCTTGAGAATGCAGAAGTTCTTGTCCAATTCGTGAAAGTGCTGGGCCTGTGCGGACAGTGGAACTCCGAGCGCCAGCATCATGACGCACACGCTGGCANGTTTCAGAAATCGCAAAGACATCGTCAGTTTCCTCATCATNTTAGGCGCTCTCAATTTCCCCGTTGANNCAGAGTCCCATCTGCGAAGGGGNGACNNGCAGACACATCGCCATNNC
>SPAX01000028.1:2814-32737 GCA_005239475.1 Nitrospira sp.
CNNTNNNTGNCNCGNCNCGNNNGAGNGATCGGANGGCCGACCGCCTACGAAACGGNGCTGCCAGAAGCTTTGCCACGACCGCGCANNGCAAAAAANATCACNGCGAGAACGGCAACCCCTGCGAACGCGATCANAAAGTAGGTGGGGGGCAACNNNANTTTCGTTTCCCCTACCGAGAACGGGAAGCGCGATACAAGCTCCTGCTTGTCGCCCACGGTGACCATACCGACGAATTTGCCGGGCTGGGCGAAGTCGTATTCGAAATTGACTGAGCCGCTGGGGTAGACCTTGGGCGGCAGGTGCAGGATCGTGATGGCCTCCAGATCCTGCTCCGAGCCCGTATCCTTGATGATCCGAACTTCGGTGGTCAACGGGCGGAGTGCATCTTCCATATAATCGAGCACCACGACCGTGCGGCCGGTCTTAGGAATGTCCTCGCAGAATTCCTTATTGCGAGTCTCGTCAGGCTGATAGCCGGTGAAGTGCATGTTGTACGGGCCGATCGTGAGTCTGCACATGTCCTCTGCCAATGCCAGCCCTCCGTGAGCCTGGGCCTGGGTGGAGAAGAATGGTCCCCCGATTGCCAGCATCAAGATGCACAAGCCGAAAGATCTCAGTAATTGCACCGCCATGGTTAGGATCCTTCCTCTGGAATAATGAACGATGCTAATCGCAGGCCGGAACGCCAGGCATCCTACGCACGGAGTACAGACCACCAATTCCGCACCCACTTCGATCGTGCGAGTTTATATAAGAGCCACGCCAGAAGCAGCACTCCTACCAGCGGCCCTGCTACGGAAAGCACAATTTTCTGATAATCGACCATGTGTACCCGCAACAGATACTGCGGGCGCCGCATCAAGTTACGCTTCTCCGCCGAAACGGTGACCGTATACAGGCCTTCCTCCAGGCTGACTTCGCCCCGGAGCACGCCGTCCGGGTGGTAACTCGGACGCACGTCTATCACAACCTGAGCGTCTGCATCACTGCTCCCGTTGCCCTTTACGACCCGCATCCCGACCTGCTCGCGGCGCAACTCCGGGTCCACGAGGTCCACGACCAGGAAGGTGTCGCCTTCCTTGGGAATTTCCGTGCAATATTGACCTTTCAGCTCGTATTGCGGCTGGTACGCGCTGAAATGCACCAGGCTTTCACCGACCCGGCGCATGCACGGGTCATCTTCTCCGCTCTGGGCCCCATGTGCCGCAGCTACGCTGGGGTGGTACAGTGCTGCAACAAGAATGAGCACCGTAGCGCCTGCCCCTGTCACTTGCTTCATCATAATATATGCTAGACCCTTCAGTTTTCGATCTTGCGATAATCCGCTGCGTCGTGCGGCTATGCGATCTCAGTGTTTAATTGTGTAAATAGCGACATGTCATATCAGGTGACATAACTATGATGCCACTAAAGCAGGGCAAGATTCTACCCCCTCCCCCCAATGTTTTTCTACTGGACTCGGCTCGGGCTCCTTCTGCTCCTTGTGAGCCATGCATGACCGGCGTTATCGATGACAAGGACTGGGCGCTACGCGCCCAGTCCTTGAAGCTCTCCCATGTGGGCATCCGGGGCCAGGAACCGCGGGTGGTTTTCCTGTCCATGAAGCTGGTAGCGGAATGTTGCGAAAGTGAAAGCAGGGTGGGGCCCGTCGCACAGGACAATAGTAATTTAAGTACTATGGCTTGGTGTATTGCGCCTGTGTGGCGAGAGGAGGGCTGCCACGGGCGACAACTTTCCGCTGTGTGCTGGTGACCAACGGTCTCTGCTGCCGCCTGCGTGGCAGGACTGGGTGCCGGAGGGGGATCGGGCCTGGGTCATCCTCGATGCGGTGGCCCAGAGGGGGAGTACAACGAATGAATTGCGGGTGTCCATCTGGTTCGAACATAGGTTTGAACAACTGGCTCGGAGATGCGCTCATACCGTACCGCGCCCAACCAACTTTGACTTGCCGATGTCAGATGGGCGACAATCAAAAAAATGACGTGTGTTTCCTTCTAAGAGGCCAGAAATTGTCATCATATAGTGACACCGACCTTGCGAATGGACGATCGCTTCAGCCGCAGTTGTATCGTATGAGGCGTCAGACCCTGTCGAATAAACGCTTACGGACTGCGCGACCCAATAAGATTCGACGTTGCGGCAATTCTTCTTCTTCGGTCTCGGTGTGATTCCCCCGAATATGTTCCAAACCGTCGCACTGAGTGGCAGTCGCGGTGAACGACAGCTGTTCTCCGACGTCAGCGTGACGGTCAAGCCAGGAACGCTGTTAGCTGTAGTGGGTGCGAACGGCAGTGGGAAAACCAGCTTCCTCCGCATGCTGTGTGGCCTGCTCTCGCCCGATTGCGGCACGATCCTTTGGCAGGGGAACGACATTCGCCAACTCAAGGAACTCTATAGTGCCCAGCTCACCTATATAGGGCATCTCAACGGAATCAAGGATGACCTCACTCCGGTCGAAAATCTCAAGGTCTCCGCCTGCCTGGCTGGCGATAACAGTTCCGGTGAAGTCGTGCAACAGGCGTTGGAGGCCGTCGGTCTCGGGCGATCGGTTCATCGTCTGCCGACGAGGGTCCTGTCACAAGGACAAAAGCGTCGCGTGGCATTGGCGCGCCTCTGGCTTTCCACACGTCCGTTATGGCTCTTGGATGAGCCCTTCGCTTCACTCGATGCTGTGGCCACAGGTTACTTGACCCAACGATTGCAGTCGCATCTGAGTAACGGCGGTGTAGTGGTCATCGCCACCCACCAGGAGATCGCTCTCCCAACTGAGTCCGTCCAGCATCTGAGGCTGACTCGATGAGCCAGCCCAGTATGAGTGCGGCATTGCGCGGGGTTGTCCGGCGGGATCTTCTGCTGGCCATGCGGCACCGTTCGGATGTGGCGATGTCGGTCTTTTTCGTCGTCATCGTCGCGAGCCTCTTCCCGTTGGGGGTTGGGCCGGAGGCGGCGGTTCTGAGGATGATCGGTCCCGGCGTGCTCTGGGTCACGGCCCTGCTTGCGTGCCTGTTGTCACTGGGGCGGCTATTTACGGCTGATTATCTCGATGGTGTGTTGGAACAGACGGCCTTGATACCTCAGCCTCTGGCGGTCCTGGTCGTTGGCAAGGTGTTTGCGCACTGGGTGATCTCTGGCTTGCCAGTGGTCCTGCTCTCGCCTCTCCTCGGCTTGCAATTCGGCCTGAGTGGGGACTCGCTGGGGGTGTTGACCTTATCGCTCTTGCTTGGTACGCCGACGTTGAGTATGATTGGGGCTATCGGTGCTGCGCTAACTCTGGGGTTGCGCGGGAGCGGCTTGCTGGTTGCGCTCCTGGTGCTTCCCCTCTTTGTTCCGGTGCTGATCTTTGGGGCTGGCGCCGTCACGAGTAGCTTGGCAGGAATCGGCAGCGAAGCGAATCTGTCGTTACTCGGAGCCTGCTTCCTGCTCTCATTCGCTTTAGCGCCATGGGCTACGGCTGTTGCATTACGCATCGCGTTGGAATAATACGTTCGCATGAGTTTCATGGGCATCAACTGGTTCAAGTACTCGTCGCCGCAGGCCTTCTACCCGTTGGCCGGGAAGATGATTCCGTGGTTTTCCGCCGCCGCGCTCGGGTTGATCGGCGTCGGCCTGTACATCGGATTCTTCGTCGCGCCGACCGATTTTCAACAAGGCGACGCCTACCGCATTATCTTCGTCCATGTGCCGGCCGCCTGGATGTCCATGTTTCTGTACGTCATCATGGCCGCCTGGGCCGGCCTCGGGTTGGGGTTGAATGCGCGCCCCTCATTCATGATGGCGCAGGCCATCGCTCCCACCGGGGCGATGTTTACGTTTCTCGCGCTGCTCACCGGCGCGATGTGGGGCAAACCGACCTGGGGGGCGTGGTGGGTGTGGGATGCCCGGTTGACGTCGGAGTTGATTCTGCTGTTCCAGTATATCGGGATCATCTTGTTGCGCGCGTCGATTGACGACCTGCGCCGCGCCGATCGCGCGAGTGCCGTCTTGGCGCTGGTCGGGGTGGTCAATGTCCCAATCATCTATTTTTCCGTGCGCTGGTGGAACACGTTGCACCAAGGGGCCTCCGTCAGCATGACGGCGTCGCCGAAAATGGCGACGACGATGGTGACTGCGATGCTGGTGATGACACTGGGCTTTTGGATGTATAGCTTCGCGGTGACGCTGGCCCGCATGCGGTGCGTGATTGTCGAGCGTGAGCGATTACCCTCGTGGGGCAAGAATCCCTCGATTCAAGAAGTGGCAGAGGCACGCTAATGCAGTGGGGGAGTCTGACAGAGTTTGTTGCGATGGGGGGGTATGGCCTGTATGTGTGGACCTCGTTCGGCGCCACGGCCCTGTGCATGGTGTGGGAAGTACTCGCCGTCTGGCGTCGACATGCCTCGGCCACGGCAGGGAGCCATGACGTATCGTAGGAGGAAATGGACTCGATGAAACCTCGACACAAACGGTTTATGTTCATCGGCCTGGGTCTGATCGCGCTGGCGGTGGCCTCCATGTTGGTGCTGAACGCGTTTCAGAGCAATCTCGTCTTCTTTTTTACGCCGACGCAGGTGGCGAACGCCGAAGTGCCGAAAGGGCGCGGCTTCCGGATTGGCGGGATGGTTGAAGACGGCAGCCTCACCCGCGAGAGCGATGGGTTGACCGTGCATTTCGTCGTGACCGACCTGGCGAAACGCGTGCCCGTGACGTTCAAAGGGATCCTGCCCGATCTCTTCAAGGAAGGGAAGGGCGTGGTGGCCCAGGGTCAACTGGGGCCCGATGGGACCTTCCTGGCCAGCGAAGTGCTGGCGAAGCACGATGAAAACTATATGCCGCCGGAGGCAGCGGATGCGCTCGCCAAGGCAAAGGCCGCAGGGGCGCAAAGTAGCAGCACCCTCGTCGTCAATCCACGCTAGGAGCCAAGATGATTCCTGAAATCGGTCATTACGCCTTGATTCTCGCGCTCTGCGTGTCGGTGGTGCTGGGGAGCCTGCCCATTTACGGGGCTGCGGTTGGGAACTCGATGCTGATGTCGGTGGCGAAGCCAGCGGCGCGCGGCCAATTCCTGCTGATCCTGCTGGCCTTTTGTTGTTTGGGGTATGCCTTTGCGGATAAAGATTTCTCTGTGCTCTACGTGGCGGCCACGTCGAATTCCCAGCTCCCCCTGCATTATCGCCTTGCCGCCATCTGGGGCGCGCACGAGGGATCGCTGCTTCTCTGGGTATTCATTCTCTCCATCTGGATGGTGGCCGTCTCGTTTTTCTCCACCCATCTGCCGGAGGCGATGCGCGCGCGCATTCTCGGCGTGATGGGATTAGTCAGCATGGGATTTATCCTGTTCATGTTGACAGTCTCCAATCCGTTCGAGCGGTTGATCCCAGCCGCACTCGATGGGCGCGATCTGAACCCCCTGCTGCAGGACCCCGGAATGGTCATACATCCGCCGATGCTCTATATGGGGTACGTGGGATTTTCCGTCGCCTTTGCGTTTGCGATCGCCGCGCTCTTGGGGGGCACGCTGGATGCGACCTGGGCGCGTTGGTCACGCCCCTGGACGACCGTCGCCTGGTGTTTTCTGACCGTGGGCGTCGCGATGGGAAGCGGTTGGGCCTATTACGAACTCGGCTGGGGAGGCTGGTGGTTCTGGGATCCGGTCGAAAACGCCTCCTTCATGCCCTGGTTGGCGGGCACGGCGTTGATTCACTCGCTGGCGGTCACCGATAAACGGGGTGGTTTCAAAGCCTGGAGTGTGCTGCTTGCCATTTTTGCGTTCTCACTCAGCCTGCTCGGAACTTTCTTGGTCCGATCCGGTGTGTTGACCTCCGTGCATGCATTTGCCACCGACCCGAAGCGTGGCTTGTTCATCCTCGTGTTCCTGGCCGTGGTGATCGGAGGCTCACTGATCTTGTACGCGTGGCGTGCGCCGCGGGTGGGATTGGGCGGAGGCTTCTCCATGGTATCGCGCGAGGGGATGCTCATGGCGAACAATGTGTTGCTGGTTGCGGCCTTGGGGTCGGTGCTCCTGGGCACGCTGTACCCCTTGTTCCTGGACGCGTTGGATCTCGGGAAAATCTCTGTCGGCCCACCCTATTTTGACACCGTGTTTGTTCCCCTGATGACGCCCGCCATCTTTTTGATGGGAATTGGTCCTCTGGCGCAGTGGAAGAAAGCAAGTCTACCGGAATTAGCCACGCGACTGCGCTGGGCCTTTGGCGTCAGCCTCGTGACCGCCCTCGCGCTGCCGCTTGCCATGGGTCAGTGGACGCCACTCATCAGCCTGGGTCTCATGATGGCGATCTGGATTGTGACGACGTCTGCAGTTGGCCTGCGTGAACGGCTTGCCCATGCCGATGGAAGCAGCCTCTTGGGCCGACTGGCCGCGGTGCCACGAGCGTATTGGGGCATGCTCCTGGCCCACTGTGGAGTCGCCCTGTTCATCATCGGCGTGACGATGGTGAAGGGTTTTGAAGTGGAGCAAGACTTACGGATGAACGTTGGTGAGACGGCAACGATCGGCGGCTACACCTTCCAGTTTGACGGGACCCAGCAGTATAAAGGACCGAACTACATTGCGGCGCGTGGGACGTTTCGTGTGAGTCAGGATGGCCGTGAGGTGACCGTGATGTACCCGGAGAAGCGACGCTACAACGTCCAGAATCAGACCATGACCGAAGCCGCGATCTCTCCCGGGTTGCTGCGTGACCTGTATGTGTCGTTGGGTGAGCCACTCGATGATGGAGCCTGGAGCGTACGGCTCTACCACAAGCCCTTTATCGATTGGATCTGGGGGGGCTGTTTGGTCATGGCAGTGGGCGGCGTCCTGGCTATCAGCGATCGCCGCTACCGACTCGCATGGCGCCGTAAAGAGGTCGATGTGCCGGCGGCGACACAGATGGCCCGACAGACAGTCTCATGAACCGGTTTCTCATCCCGTTCGGGGTCTTCGTGGTTGTGGTCGGTTTTCTTGCTGTCGGGCTGACGCTCAACCCACGTGAATTGCCGTCTCCCTTGGTAGGGAGGCCAGCGCCTGATTTTTCGCTTCCACAGCTCCATGATCAGGGAAAAGTGCTTTCGTCCAACGATCTGAAGGGCAAGGTCTGGCTGCTCAACTTCTGGGCTTCGTGGTGCGGGGGCTGCAAGGAAGAGCATCCTGTCCTCATCCACCTTGCACAATCCGGGGAGGTCCCCATCTACGGCATGGACTATAAGGATACAAGAGAAGAGGCACTGACCTGGTTGAGGCAGTGGGGCAATCCCTATCTGGTCGTCGCCGTAGATGCATTGGGCCGCGTCGGCATTAATTATGGTGTCTACGGGGTGCCGGAAACCTATGTGATCGATAAGGCGGGGGTCATCCGCTACAAGCAGATTGGTCCATTGCGCGAGGATATCTTGCAAGGGAAGATATTGCCTCTAGTCAGGGAGTTGCAGAACCAATGAGATGGCTCTTGGCGGTCATCCTTCTCATTCCAGGTCTTGCTGTGGCAGAAGAGGCCAAGCCGCTTGCCGATAACCCAGTGGCTGAGGCGCGTCTGAAAGCCCTCGCCGTCGAGCTGCGCTGCCTGGTTTGTCAGAATCAGACGTTGGCCGATTCGAACGCGCCGTTGGCCGAAGACTTGCGACGCGAAGTTCGCGAGATGATCGCCAAAGATATGAGCGATCAAGAGATCATCGACTTTCTGGTGGAACGGTATGGCGACTTCGTTTTGTACCGGCCGCGGTGGAAGGTCAGCACCACCCTGCTCTGGCTGGGACCGTTCCTCTTGCTGATCGCGGGCGCGACGGCGTTGGTGCTCGCGCTGCGCAGGAGACAGAAGAAGCTTGTCGACGTGGCATTGTCGGAAGAAGAGCGCACTCGTGTTGCGCAACTGCTCTCCGAAGGAGCGAATCGCCTTTGACCATCATATTCTGGCTTATCGCATCGACCATGACCGTTCTCGTCCTCGGTCTCCTATTGTGGCCCCTGCTGTCGCGCACAGCCGTCGCCGCAACAGGAGAGCAGGAGAAGACATTGTCTATCTTCCGGCAGCAGTTCGCGGAATTAGAGCAGGACCGCGTAAACGGTGTGCTCACCGACGAACTGTATCAACAGGCGCGACGGGAGCTCGAACGCCGTCTGCTGGAAGAAACGGGCGCCACGGAGACGCCGCCCCCAATGGCACGACGACAGGTGAGTAGCAGGCCGGTGGCGTTTGCCCTGGCCATCATCGTCCCGACTGTCAGTGGGTTGCTCTATTGGGAACTTGGCAATCCGCTCGCCATGACGCAGCCGACTGCGGCCTCGTTGTCTGCGCAAGGGAATTCAGAAGATGCTCATTCGTCCTCTGATGAGGCCCTCGAGGCACTGGTCGAGCGGCTGAAGCAGAAAATGGAGCAGAATCCGAATGATGGCGTGGGGTGGGCATTGCTTGCGCGTTCGTACATGGGAATGGGGCGTTACGCCGATGCCGCGCTGGTCTACGAGAAAGCCGCGAAACTGATTCCTGAGGATGCTCAGTTACTCGCCGATTATGCCGATGCCTTGGGTGTCCTCCATGGGCGCAAGTTGGAGGGGAAGCCCGAAGTCTTGATTCAACAGGCGCTGAAGATCGATCCCCGCAATGTGAAGGCGCTGATGTTGGCAGGGACCGTGGCATTCAACCGAAAGAATTATGCGCGCGCGGCCAAGGACTGGGAACAAGCTCGCGCAAACCTTCCCGCAGACGTAGATCCGGAGATGACGCAGCAACTGATGGCTGCTATCGCAGAAGCCCGGAGCCAACTTGGTGGCGGTCAAGAGACGGTGTCCGCGTATACGGAGCCGGCGCCGCCGGCCCAGCCAACCGGGCCGACTGGACAGCCGCGTGCGATTAGCGGCACGGTGACGATGGCGCCGAGCCTGGCCGGCAAAGGATCGGCGACGGACACGTTGTTTGTGTTTGCACGCGAGATGAACGGCCCACCCATGCCGGTGTCGATCGTGCGGGCCACGAAACAGGATTTGCCCTTCACGTTCCGGCTCGATGACTCGACCAGCCCCATGCCCTCCAGAAAGCTCTCCGGCGCAGGAACGGTGGTGATTGTGGCCCGTCTGTCGAAGTCCGGCCAGGCCATGCCGCAAAGTGGAGACCTGGAGGGGACGAGTCAGCCGGTAAAATCCGGAGTGGATGGGATCACCGTCGTCATCGATCATGAAAGACCCTAGCGCCGGGAAGTCCGCATGGCTTTCTCTTCTATCACCACGCTGCTCCATCTCTCCAGCCGCTGATCCCTGCACAGTTCCTTAGGTCCTCAGCTTGCCGCAGTCAGCCATAAGATTTATTGTACAAACCCTCTTGACATCTTCTGATGTATGTTGAGATATATGCGCGCTGTTCGTTAAGCACCAGCCTCACTCAAGACCATAAAAAGTGTCTTAACAAAGGAGCATTACATGGCCGACAAATTTTGGTTGAGATCTGGTCTGCTCGTCTGCGGTGTGCTGCTTGCTACGATGGTGCCCGCGTATGCGGAACCGGCGGCGCCAGCCGGGCACGCCGGACAGTCGCTGGCGATTAGCGGCAAGGTGATTATGGGGCCGAGCCTGGCCGGTAAAGGATCCGCGACGGACACGTTGTTTGTGTTTGCACGCGAGGTGAACGGCCCACCGATGCCGGTGGCGATCGTGCGGGCGACGAAGAAAGATTTACCCTTCACGTTCCGGCTCGATGACTCGAACGGCATGATGCCGTCCAGAAAACTCTCCGACGTAGGAACGGTGGTGATTGTGGCCCGTCTGTCGAAGTCCGGCCAGGCCATGCCGCAAAGTGGAGACCTGGAGGGGACGAGTCAGCCGGTGAAGCCGGGAGTGGATGGGATCACCATCGTCATTGATCGTGAAAGGCCCTAGCGCAAGGAAGTCCGCAGGGCTCGTTCTTCTAGCACAACACCGTACGACCGCCCTCCGAGGCTCCGTGCACGGGCTTTTAAGGCACTTATCTTGCACTAGATTAGCCATGAAATTATTTTGCACGAATCAATATTTACCGTACCCAAATATCCTTGACATCTGAGATGAGCAGAGATATATATGCGCGGCACGCTCAGGATTAGGCGTATTTAATATCAGAATATAAGACTAGAAAATTTTTCGACAACAACGGATAGCAGTGCACACTTAACGAAGGAGCATTCAGGATGAAGTCCAAACTTTGGGTGAGATGTGTTCTAGCCCTCAGCGGCGTCTTGCTCGCTGGGACGGCGCAGGCGGACTTTCCCAGCGTCCCCAAGGAAACCTACGAGGCGCTGAAGCTTGATCGGTCGGCTAGCCCCAAGGAGTTGCACGGGGCGCTGACGGCCCGCTACCTGGACCCAGCCGAAGGTTTTGGGAAAGGGAAGTACGGCCAGTATTGGGAGCCGCTTCCATTCAGTAAGTACCTGGATCCAGGCTCCTTTTACAAGCCACCGACGTCGGTCAAGGATATCGCGACACGCGAACAGTGCGTGAAATGCCACACCGACGAGTCGCCTGGCTGGGTGACCCTCTGGAAGAAGAGTAGCCACGCGAATCTGGACAAGATCCGCAAGCTCACTCCCAAAGATGACACCTACTACAAGAAAGCGAAGTTAGAGGATGTCGAGACGAATCTGCGCTCGCTGGGCAAACTCGGCGCGAAGGAGCAACTGAAGGAAGTCGGCTGCATCGATTGCCACGTCGACATCAATACCAAGAAGAAGGCCGACCACCGCGCGGACTTAAGGATGCCCACCGCCGACACCTGCGGCAACTGCCACCTGCAGGAGTACGCTGAGCGGGAGTCTGAGCGCGACACCATCACCTGGCCGAAGGACCAATGGCCGAAGGGTCGTCCGTCGCACGCGCTGGATTACAGGGCCAACGTCGAGGTGGAAGTCTACGCCGGAATGTCGCAGCGCGAAATCGCTGACGGCTGCACCATGTGCCACGTCCAGCAAAATAAGTGTGACGGTTGCCATACCAGACACGAGTTCTCTGTGGCCAACTCGCGCAAGCCTGAGGCCTGCGGTACCTGCCACAGCGGCGCCGACCACATCAACTGGGAAGCCTACACCATGTCGAAGCATGGTAAGGAGTATGAGAGTAAGGGCAATAAGTGGAATTGGAACGTGCAACTCAAGGACGCGATTGCCAAGGGCGGGCAGGATGCACCTACCTGCCAGAGCTGTCACATGGAGTACCAGGGCAAGTTCAGTCATAACGTAGTGCGTAAGGTTCGCTGGGCGAACTATCCCTTCGTGCCAGGCATCCGAGAAAACATCAAGACCGAATGGGCCGATAAACGCCTGGACGCCTGGGTCAAGACCTGTACCACGTGCCACTCCGAGCGCTATGCCCGCGCCTACCTAGAGTTTATGGACAATGGCACCTACTCGGGGCTCGATAAGTACGATGAGGCGCACGATGTAGTGCACAAGCAGTATGAGGAAGGGCTGCTCACAGGCCAGAAAGACAACCGACCGAAGCCTCCGGCGCCGGTCCCACCGGGATTCGAGCAGTTCTTCCAGATATACTGGTCGAAGGGCAACAATCCTGCAGCGATCGAACTCAAGCTCTTTGAAATGGCTGAGGACCATCTGGTGCAGTTGCACGTGAGCCTCGCCCACCAACATTGGGGGTACACCTATACTGTCGGCTGGGCAGCGCTGAACAGGGCTTATGTCGAAATCATGGACGAAGACACGAAGCTCAAGGAAAAGTTAGCGCTGATGGAACGGGTGGACAAGCTCGAGGGGAAAAAATCGAGCCTGCTTGACCTCGACGGCACGGGCGGGAAGATTACGCTCGGCAGCCTGGGTGGAGGCATGCTGTTGACGGGTGGTATCGCGCTCGTCGGATGGAGCAGACGCAAAAAGAACAACGGCCGGTGATAGTGGGCGCAGCGCAGACGATGGAAGGAGCGCTGACGCGAGCAAGCAACAGAATCCTCCCGTCTCTGGGAATAGTCCTAGTGGCGGGAGGACTTCTTGTGTTCGGATGGCTCGCGTACCTGTGGCTCAGTCCAACACCGGCGCCCTACCATTACAAGTTAGTTGAAGAAGGCGGCATCGACAAGTTCGGCAAGCTCGGACTCGATGCTTGGCCGGACCTCAGTATCAGCAAGCAGGAGGTTGTAGTCGAGGGTATGGACCAGCCGATGGCCGTGGCCTATCTTGCGCGACGCGGTAATGCCCCGCCTGTCATGCTCAATTGGGAAAACCGCAGCGGCGAGCCAGTGGTCTTCGTCGACGGCAAGCTCTCCGAGCTGACGATGTTGGCATCGGCGATTGCGAAGCATGTGCCGAAAAATGCCGCCATCCTTGCATGGTGGGACACCTCGCGTCAGATAAGTCTGCTGACGGGGTACGAGACGGTATTCACGTCGCATCTCAGCCAGCCCCTTATCATGCCTTCGCTTTGGCGTACCAGAAGCGAGGCGATCGAGAAGTACGAACGGGAGTTCTGGAGAGCCCCGGCAAACGCCGAAGAGAGTCAGAAATTTCAACGTTTCGCCGACGCGTTGGCGGCGGATCCGAAAGAGGGCGCGACGATGCTGCGCGAACTAACCAAAGGGCGCGAGGCCTATGTCGCGGTGCATCTTTCGGATCTCTACAAGCTCGGGCTGATGCGCCCTGAGCGTCTCAGTGTCGGCTATAAGGATTTCCCCTTGCAGGGGGGCGACGTGCATGGGCTGAGCGGGATGGTGAAGCGCTGGCAGGTGGACAACAACTACATCACTTACTCGGTACATGGGCTCTCGGAGAACTTGGTGCGCGCCTACTTTTTGGCCGATGCCAAAAGCGGGAACACGCTGCTCGCGCAGATGCTACCCTTCACGACCACTCAGCCTCTTGAATTGCAAGCTGTGCAGCTCGTCTATCAACAAGGCGGCTATTGGGTTTACAAGATCCCGTCTGCGCAACCGCCCAATGGTTGATTTATTGAGTGGCCTGGGTGGGATTACCAGTCCTTGTAAATCTCGCACACTGACGATACAGTAAAGCCGTGAGCAATTGTTAGAGTACGACCACGATAGTTGTTGTTAGAAAGGAGATACCGTGAAGCATCCTATGGCATTTGCACTCGCCGCTCTGGTGGTGTTCGCGACTCTNGCCGGAACCGCTGCNGCNGAGACNGCGTTTGAGGGCCGGAAGAAATGCAGTAATTGCCACAAAAGTNAGGCCGANTCATGGCTCAAGACNGCCCACGCCAANGCGGTNGACTCGCTCAAAGCNGACAGGGACAAGGANAAGAACAAAGCCATGGTCAAGGCAAAACTCGATCCTAAGAAGGACTNCACCAAAGACAAGGACTGTATTGGTTGCCACGTGACNGGGTTCGGGGTGGAAGGCGGGTATGAAATTACGGAGCCGGACAAGTTCTTGNTAGGCGTAGGNTGCGAATCCTGCCACGGNGCAGGNCCAGACTATCGCAAGGTTCANCGCAAGGCNGGTGAGGCATTTGAAAAATCGAAAAANGTNACGCCGCGCGAGTCCCTNGTGGAAGCNGGANAAGAGTTTGAGTTNATTGAGAAGTGNAACGCCTGCCATTTGAATTACGAGGGTTCGGGATGGAAGGGCGTTAAGAAACCCTACACCCCGTTCACNCCCCAGGTGGACAAGAAGTATNCATTNGATTTTGAGAANTNTGTGCGTAACAACAAGGCNATGCATGAACACTTCAAACTAGTGGGCACNTTTGANGGTCCGCCTACCCCGAAGTTTCATGAGGAGTTCCAAAAGNNNGCCAAACCAGCCGAAATAGGCAAGGACGAGTAATGGCAGGGGGGTTACGGCACTANTTGAGTGTGTCGGGNGGCGCCATNNTTGTCGGTGCGATCNTTGCNGTCGGATCGATNGTCGTGGTGTTCGGCGGCGAGGCCGCCATATCCAGGACNGAGTTCTGCGTGAGCTGCCATTCCGAGACCTACCCGTATGAGGAGCTGAAAAAATCCTCGCACTGGGGNGCGCTCGGTGCCGATCCTGGCTGCAAGGACTGNCACGTCCCCCAGGGCTTGAAAAATTTNCATCTGGCGGTGTGGACGCACGTGATGGATGGNCTNCCTTTCCTGATAGATGAGTTCACCGTCGACTACTCTACTATTGAGAAATTCAACGAGNGACGGCCGGAAGCGGCCTACAGGGCNCGNATGAAACTGAAGGGNTGGGANAGCNTNACNTGNCGGGANTGCCANAAGAATACCAAGCCTCCCGGCGCNTCTGCTAAGGCTGCGCATAAGAAGATGGAAACGGAAGGCGCAACCTGCATCGATTGCCATCAGAACCTGGTGCACAAGAAAGTTCCGGAGCATGACCTCAATGCCAGCCTGGCGCAGGGCAAGGCGGTGTTGAAGGAAGAGAAGAAAGAGAAGGCGGAGGACTGATCCGCGTCGCCTCTTTGGTTTCTGGAACAGCTCGGCGANNGATGNNGGGCATCGGTACTAGAGAGGCCGATGNCCCACATCGCAANATGNAACCGGANTCCAGCCATNGATGCGCCGGCANGAGGAGATCTNGCGATTCCCATCGAGATCGATCGCGGAGGGTTATCTCCAAGCTCGCAAGGCGAGNGAGGAACCTACCTCGCGCATNGAGTTGCTNGATACCTGCTTCGTTGTCCCAGCCTGGCCGTCACCTCGTCGNCTACTCAGAACAAGCCNGCGACCGCATTCCTGCCGCTCCNGTNTATCTGATAGGNAAGGGCAGGGTGAGTGCAGGGAATCCCTGANCGTTGTTCCACGACAGACCAAGAAAACGGCACAAGTCAGGTTGCTCAGGGGTCCGGCTGGTCCCAGTCGACTTGACGCGAGACCAGCGCGCGTAGCGGCAAATCCGCGATGGCAGCAGACGTGTTCATGAATAATGCAGGTTAGATTCAACGAGGTCGAGAATGCTACGCCATTTCCCGCCAGTTAATGTCGCCTATCCTCATAGAAAACGGGATTATGTTATAGCGGCAATTACTTTTGTTAGCGTAGCTGTTTGTATGAGTTTTGAAGTGGGCGGGAGTGTAGGAAGACAATATGCCCTAGGTGTTATCGCTTTGGCATGTCTTTTTGGGTTTTTGCTCGGTGAGACTCGAGACGTAAGAGTGCAGGTTGTCATCGCGGTCGCGTTTACCACAATTGGCGAGTATGTAGCGTCTGTCTACATGGGTGGATACACCTATCGGTTTGAGAACGTACCGGCTTATGTACCGCTCGGTCACGGAATGGTGTATTTAACCGCTATTGCGTTGGCGCGTTCCGGGCTGTTTTTACGAAATGCCAGAGCCATCGCCACAGTCGTAGTAGTGGTCTGCGGCGCATGGTCACTTTGGGGAATCAGCGGGTATGCAGAACAGGGTGATGCAGGCGGGGCATTACTCTTTTGTGTTTTTTTGGCTTGTGTTTTTACAGGTCGCTCGCCATTGGTGTATCTCGCGGCCTTTTTTATTACTACCTGGCTGGAATTAGTTGGCACAGCAGTTGGGGCCTGGAAATGGGCTGATATAGACCCTGTTCTTGGATTGTCTCAGGGAAACCCGCCGAGTGGTGTTGCTGTCTGGTATTGCCTAGTTGATGCAGTAGCCCTCGGTGGAGCTCCGTTTTTAGTGAGCGGCTTAAAAAATGTTCGGGAGTGGTTCATATCAGGGGGTGCTTCCCCCAACCGAGTCGGTAGATTTTTAGGATTTTCAGATCCTCTGGCGCCTGAGCGTGAGAATTTTCAAACGCAGATGTTCCTCACCTCGCAGGCTATCAGCACGTCGTTGAAGAACCAGGATCTTGCTGTTGAGCCCTTCGACAAAACCTAATTCCAAGTCACGCCCACTTTCATACGGGATCACGGCTGCTACCGGATCCCATTCGACAGGGATGCGCCCCCTTGAACGTATCGAGCGCACTCGCCCGTTCTGGCTCACCCATGACATGCGTGTGCCGCCCCTCATTGGGTGACGACCTGCCTGCCAATTCATACACCGCCCCTCCGCTGCCAGAAGGCTGAAGCGTAGGAGTGTGCTGTATCAATTGCTGTTTCTAGGAGCCTGTCCGGCATTGCCTTCGTGACGAGGCGAGTAAGGTGCGGCAAGATGCGAGGCCGCAGGCCTGTAAAAACCGGAGGCGTATTCGCGGGAGTACGTTGAGGATTTTTCGGGCCGAGCACGATGAAGGTGGCCGCAGATCGTTCGCCGCAGTAGAACGGTCAATGTCGGACAGGCTTCTAGGTTGAAAGGATCCGCGCAGCTGAATCACCGTAACACTGTCCGGTCACGTCATTCGGGGGCGTTATCCAGGCGTGCCCGCTCGCGGGCATGGTTCAGCATAGCGGGGGGGCATGGGAGGGACTTAGTCGATGGGTCTAGACGGGAGCAGGAGGCGTGACAGTCGACACTTCATTTGAGCAGGCGCTTTCTAGACCGTTGTAGGCACTGACCGTAAAGTAGTAGAGGGTATTAGGGTCAAGGTTTGTGATCGTGGCTGACGGGGAATCAGCGTGCACGGAGCTCTCATAGGAACAGCTCCCCGATTGGCCCGGTGATTGGCGGCCGTAATGGACGAAATAGGCAATGACTGAAGGGTCGGCAACCGGGCTCCATGCGAGAGACGCGGTGGCGCCTGCACTCCCGGGAGCCACCGTGATGCTCGGGTCGCTACCTGTCTCTCCTCCTCCGCATCCAGTCAGAAGGGGCATCATGGTAAGAAGAAGACCCGCAATAATTGTGGTTAGGCGACGCGGTCTGTAAGTGTGTACTGTGGGTCTAGACCGCGGGCAGAATTGAGTATTGGTGAGAGCGGTCATGTGCTGTTCCAAAAGAAACGGGTGTGGGTCTGTTGGTTTAGGTTTCGTCTGCTGCCTGCGTGATGCTGAGCAAGAAGCAGAACACGATAGGGTAAGAGCAAGGCATGTGCCAAAAGAATTAGTTGTAAGTATATGAATATTATGTAGAAATAAATTTCTACATAGTTGCTTAAAACTGTATGATTTGTAGAGCCTGCAGGAGAGACCATACAAAATCTGCCTTACTTGCAGAGCGTCAACCTATCCTGCAGCCCTGCTCAATCAACCGTGAGTACCTCATGGATGTGCATGAGACTCAGGTCGTGGATGGCCGAGAGAAGCTCCTACAAATTGATGGTCAGATTGAGAGGTTCGGCGTGAGCATGCAGTTATCTCTTGCCGGTAAAGAGTAATAGATTGATGAAGGGAAGTGCGATTATTGGGTGGAGTGGTGCCGGGGGGTAAGCTTTGTTCGCAAGCGTGCCGGTTGTCACGCAGGCGGCGGTCCATGACGGATAGAAGCGTATGATGACGGCTCCGGTGAACGCTGTGGCTGTCGATGGTCAGGTCGGTATTCCTTCCCTTCTCCCTTAGGGGACGGTTCTGTCCCGAAAAAATCGAAACAGTAAGTAGGCATTGAGCATCATCACGATCGTGAGGATGCTGTACGTGGTGAACGCGGTGGTCAGGTTCAATTCGATGAGCACCCTGGACAATCCGAACGCGACGACCAAGGCATCGAAGGCCATGCAGATCCGCCTGAATGTTTCAGGGTCCATCAGACGAATGAGATAGCTCCCAAGAGGAATTCCCAAAAGGACGCTGGGAACGATATACGGAATAATTTCCATGCTGCCATAGCTGTAGAGTCCAATGAAATAGTAGGCGATTCCCGTGAAGACCGCTTCTCCCACTCGGATAACGCCCAGCGCAGCCCGGAAATCCTGTTTGGCATACCCTTGGTTGTTGAAAAGCAACGCAAGGGGAGGGCCGGAGATAGTGGTGACGGAATACAGGGTTCCGATACCTATTCCGAAAGGTATTGCGATGGCTTTTTCAGCTTGGATGGGTTTTCTGATACCGGCAGCTTGGAGCAGGATCAATGGCAACAGCATGAAGTAGGTCACAAACTTGACCCACGCCGGATGAACGAGGGAGAGAATATAGCTGCCGATCGCCACACCGATCAGGAGGCCGATCAGAATGGGTGCCACGCGCCACCAAATGTTCCGGATGCTCTTGCGGTTGATGAAGAGGACGTATCCATTGATCACCAATTCCACGAGCACCAACGCCGGATTCAGAATACGATTGGTGTAAAATAGCAGCGCCACGGGAACCGTAATCGAAGAAAAACCGTACCCCAAGGCGCCGTTGACGGTGGCCGCCACGAATGTGATCAGCACAAGCACGACGAGATCCATGATTATCCTTTGCGATGGCCGGAGACGAAGTCGTCGAGCGTGTAGTGGTCCAGGATACCGGCAATGGCATCACGCACCGACCCCATCACATGCTGCACCGGACATTGGGCATGCTCGGCGTAGGGGCAGTCCCCGCATTTCTTATAGGCCGTCTTGCTCACACATCCGATGGGAGCGAGGGGGCCATCCAAAATGCGAATCACTTGGCCCAAGGTGATCTCGTCGGGCGACTTAATCAGCGTATAACCGCCCTTCATCCCACGGCTGCTCGCGACCAATCCGGCGCGCTTGAGCGCGAGAAGAATCTGCTCAAGGAATTCCACAGGGATATGTTGGCGCGTCGCGATCTGGTGGCGCTGTATCGTTGCCTTGCCATGGGAAAGCGTGAGTTCCAGGAGCGCTCGAAGTCCGTACTCGCTTTTTTTTGAGAGTTTCATGCAGACCTGTTAATTGTAAAGTGACTTAATCAAGTATTATTACATTAGGGTACTGCCAGGGTCCTGTCAAGGGTTCGTGGGCAGGAGAGAATGGTTGGGCATCCCAATCGTCTGTCAGATCAATCGCGAAAACGGCAGGGGAGTTTCGATGCAACTCCTTGATGATAGAGGGATTGTTTCTTGACAGTGTCCACGCGTTCCTGTTAGCTTCTTCACTCATTCCTGGGCGCTAATTCCGCAATTTCACCACCTCTCAAGGCTGTTCGTGACCTTCCAGAATCTCATTCTCACGTTGCATCACTACTGGGCTGAGCAAGGCTGCGTCATTCATCAACCCTATGATCTGGAAATGGGGGCAGGCACCTTTCATCCAGCTACGTTCCTCAGGTCCCTTGGTCCGGAGCCCTGGCGGGCCGCCTATTCCCAACCATGCCGGCGTCCCACGGATGGACGATACGGCGAGAACCCGAATCGCATGCAGCACTACTATCAGTATCAGGTCGTGCTGAAGCCGGCACCGGACAACATTCAAGCGTTGTATCTGGAGAGTCTGACCCAATTGGGGATTAACCCGAAGCAGCACGACATCCGGTTCATTCAAGACGACTGGGAGTCCCCCACGCTGGGCGCATGGGGCCTGGGCTGGGAAGTGCGACTCGATGGGATGGAGATCACCCAATTCACCTACTTCCAGGAAATCGGTGGGATCGAGCTGAATCCCATTACGGTCGAAATCACATACGGGACTGAACGCATCGCGATGTATTTGCAACAGGTGAATAACGTCTTTGACCTCGCCTGGAACGATACAGTCACGTACGGAGATATCCATCACGAAACCGAAGTCCAATTCTCCACCTATAATTTTGAGGCAGGCGATGTGGCGATGCTCATGGCCACATTTCAATCGTTCGAGGGGGAATGCAAACGGCTGCTGGCGAATCGCGACAAGCGGTTGACGCTCCCGGCCTACGAGTTCTGTATCAAGTCTTCGCACCTCTTCAATCTGCTCGATGCCCGCGGGGCGATGAGCGTCGCAGAGCGCACGGGCTATATCGCCAGGGTCCGCGCCCTTGCCCGTCAATGCGCCGAACGCTATATCGAAGAGCGGGCGGCGATGGGGCACCCGCTGCTCAATCGCGGGACAGGGCATGATGGAGTGAAGACAGCACGTATTCGTTCCAAGGCTGTGGGCCGCCGCTCATAGAACCGCAGAAGGATCCATGCCAAAGCCCCAGAAATCTCGTGCACCCGCTCCTCCTGCGAAGAAGGGGAGGCTCCCTTCCCCAGCGACCGCTGCCGAGTTGTTGCTTGAGATCGGCGTCGAAGAACTTCCCTACCAGTTCATCGCTCCCGCCCTGGCTGTCCTCAAAGATTCGGCTGAGCAGCTGTTCAACGACCAACGTCTCGCCTTTCAATCCACCCGTACAATGGGAACTCCACGACGATTGACCCTGGTGGTTGAGGGCCTCGCAACCCAACAAACCTCTATGGTCAAGGAAACGATGGGGCCTTCCAAAGCGGTGGCATTCGATCAGGCCGGCCAGCCGACCAGGGCGGCGACGGGATTTGCCGCAGGGCAAGGAGTCACTATCCAAGAGCTGCAGGTTCGCCGGACCCCGAAGGGGGAATATCTCTTTGCGGTCAAGCAGGAAGAGGGGCGGCCCGCTCACGTGGTCCTGGAAGCACTCCTCCCGCAATTGATCGCGAAACTTTCTTTTCCGAAGGCGATGAAGTGGAATAGCACCGGCGTGCGGTTTGCTCGACCGGTGCGGTGGCTGGTAGCGCTGTACGGAGGGGCCACGCTTCCGATCGAAGCCGCGGGGATTACCGCCGGTAACCGGACAGAAGGACATCGCGTGCTAGGGAGTGGGAAGGGGATTGCGGTTCGAGACTCCGAGTCCTATCTGAAGGGGCTTGAACGTCAAGGGGTCATTCCGGATCCGCAGCGCCGCCGCCACATGATTGAAGAACAGATCGCAATATTGTGCAAAAAAACCGGCTTCACGTTGAATGTGGACGGAGACTTGTTGGATCAGGCGGTCTATACGACGGAATGTCCCAATGCCATTATCGGCTCGTTCAAGCCGGCCTATCTGGAGGTGCCGCAAGAGATCTTGATTACCTCCATGAAAGAACATCAGGGGTTCTTCTCCTTGATGCACAAAGAGACCGGGAAGCTCGTTCCCCATTTTATCGCGGTCACGAACAATCGAGCCAAAGATATGGGATTGATTCGCGAAGGCAACGAGCGGGTCCTGGCTGCGCGTCTGGCCGATGCGAAGTTCTTTTTTGACGAAGACCGGAAGGTCAAGCTGGTCGACCGGGTCGAAAAGCTGACAGGTATAGTCTTTCATCAGAAAGCAGGGACGCTATATCACAAAACATTGCGGATTATTAATCTAGTTACCTGGCTAGCAAGCAAACTTGGTTTGAATCATGACGATCAAAATGCTTGTCGCCAAGCGGCAGAACTGAGCAAGACTGATTTACTCTCTGGAATAGTTGGCGAGTTTCCAACGCTACAAGGGATCATGGGTGGATATTACGCCATGCACGATGGTGAACCGGCCAAAGTATCCCGAGCCATACGGGATCAGTACCTCCCTCGTGGCATGGATGAACGGTTACCTGAAACCATGGAAGGGAAAATCCTCTCCCTTGCCGACAGACTTGACACAATTGTCGCTTTCTTTCGTGCGGGAATTACACCACGAGGCTCAGAAGATCCTTACGCCCTTAGACGTCATGCTCTTTCTATTGTTCGAATAATCATTGAAGGAAGGCTGAAGCTAGACTTGGATGAAGCAATAGGTACATCAATCAACATTGCAGAGAAAGATGTTAAGAGCAGTCCGTCAATGCTCGATGATCCCCGCCGTTTCATATTCGAACGATTTCGATTTTACGCAGGAACACTCTACATCAAGCGAGATGATGTCATGGCTGCTGTCTGCAAGACCGCCTATGCGCGGACACACCTTGATTTGGTCGATATTCTTGAACGAATGAAGGCGCTTGAATCCATGACAACGAGGCCGGAATTCGATCCATTGATCGTCGGCTTTAAGCGTGCGCACCGGCTCGTCGAGAAAGAACAGTGGGATCGCAAGCCGGTCGACAAGGCGCGCTTCGAGCATCCCGCGGAGTCGGCGCTCTACAACGCGGCGGAAGAAGAACGGGAGACGATGCAATCCGCAATGACCCGCGGGGAGTATGGCCAGGCCCTGGACGCGCTGGTGCGTCTGAAGCCTGCCATCGATGCGTTCTTCGCCGCGGTTATGGTGAATGCAGAGGATCCGGCCGTCCGGAGTAACCGGTTGTCGCTGCTCCAGGAAGTGGATGACTTCTTCAACTCATTCGCGGACTTTTCGCAGATTGTGGTACAAGGAGGGTAGAAGGCGGAGCGGCCAGGTGCCCTTCTTGCTCGCAGAACGCGCACGATCAGAATGTGCTCGTTCGATGCGCGCAGTAAAGGGCAGCCTGACCACTCCTTATCAGAGAGGTGAGGAGAGAATTAGAAGGGCCTCGCCCGGGCTAGTGGCACGTCTCGGCGTGCCAGTGGGTGGGCGGGTGAAAAAGTTGCGCGCAGTTGGGGACTCATCCTGACCACCTGTTCGGTAAAGAGACGAGTTGGGTGAAAGCCATGGATCAATCATTGTCAGACGATCAACGTCGGGCGAGGAAAGTCCGTCGGTTCACCATCGGCGTGTCTCTCGCCCTGATGATTCTCTGCAACGCGATCGTTCTGGTCGGATTATGGGTCAGTGGGATTAACCTCGATGAACTGGCAACAACTCCCGATGTGTTCAACTCCAAACAGGATATTTGTCTGAGGCTCGGCTGGCAGTCGGTTACGGGAGCGACGGAACCGGTGCGACTTTGCTCGGAGTGGATCAATCTATCCGATCCGTCCGGCAAGACTCATGAGATTCAACGGGAGATCAAGCTCCGGTATGGGCTGGACGGGAAGTATTATGTGGATCGGGGGATTCACGCTGACTATCGGCTGCTCATATTGATGCTGTTTGTCGTGGCAGTCATCGCATTCGGGCTGGTGGCGAAATGGTATCTGGTCAACCGGTATCGGCAGCGTCTTGAATCCGTCGCCGGCCATGGGGCCGCACTCGTCCATTGAATTGAACTGAAGGCAACGCGAAGGAGAGGGCAGCGTGGCAAAGAAATACGTGTACTACTTTGGTGACGGCGTGGCCGAAGGGACCTCCAACATGAAAGAGCTCCTCGGCGGAAAGGGGGCCGGGCTCGCCGAAATGACGAATCTCGGCATCTCCGTGCCGCCGGGCTTCACGATTTCCACCGAGGCCTGCGTCGAATATTACAAGAACGGGAAACAGCATCCTCCCGGCATGTGGGCCGCCGCGTTGAGATCGCTCCAGCGGGTCGAGCGGTCAATGGGCATGGGGTTCGGTGATCCTGAGCGGCCGTTGCTGGTCTCGGTCCGATCCGGCGCCAGGGCCTCGATGCCGGGCATGATGGACACGGTGCTGAATGTCGGTCTGACGACCAAGACGGTCGAGGGGCTGGCGGCAAAAACACGCAACGATCGTTTTGCCCAGGACAGCTATCGGCGCTTTGTGTCCATGTACGGCAGCATCGTCATGGGCGTGCCGCGCGAGCATTTCGAAGCGATCCTCAAGGAGAAGAAGGCCGAGGTGGGCGTGACGCACGAGACCCATCTCGATGCGCGGCATCTCCGGGAATTGGTCGCCAGCTTTAAGGCACTGATCAAGGAAGAGACCAAGAAAGAGTTCCCTGACGAGCCGCTTGAGCAGCTTCGCTTGGCCGTCAACGCCGTCTTTTCGTCCTGGTTCGGCGCGCGGGCCGTTACCTATCGGCGCCTCTATGGGATTCCCGACTCGTGGGGCACGGCCATCAATGTGGTGGCCATGGTATTCGGGAACATGGGGGAAACGAGCGGCACCGGTGTGGCGTTCACGCGCAATCCGGCATCCGGCGATAAGCACTTTTTCGGTGAGTGCTTGATGAATGCCCAAGGCGAGGATGTCGTGGCCGGCATCAGGACTCCGCTTCCGGTGAATGCGCTCGCGAAGAATGCGCCGGAGGCCTACAAGGAATTGGAGCACACCTACAAGAAGCTTGAAAAACATTACCGGGACATGCTCGATTTGGAATTTACGATCCAAGAGGGCAAGCTTTATATGCTGCAAACCCGGGTCGGCAAACGAACCGGTATCGCCGCCGTGAAGATTGCGGTCGACATGGTCAGAGAAGGTCTCATCTCGAACAGGGAGGCGGTGCAGCGGATCGGGCCGGAGCAGTTGGCGCAATATCTCTATCCGATTTTCGACACGAAAGAAGAGTCAAAATCCAATCCGCTGGGGAAAGGGCTTCCAGCCGGTCCTGGCGCGGCAGCCGGGAAGATCGCCCTTACTCCCGATCGGGCCGTGACGATGAAAGCGGCCGGTACCCGCGTGGTCTTGGTTCGCCAGGAGACCAGTCCCGACGATATTCATGGCATGAACGCTGCGGCAGGATTTTTGACGGCGCGAGGCGGGATGACCTCCCATGCGGCGGTGGTCGCCCGGCAAATGGGCAAGGTCTGCGTGGCCGGCTGCGACGCGGTGGAAGTGCTGGATGGCCAGTCCGTTCGCATCGGGGCCAAAGTGTTCCGCGAGGGGGACTATCTTTCGATCAACGGTTCGACCGGCAATGTGTATGAGGGGGACCTGCCCGTCGTCGAATCTGAAATCATTCAAGTCATCCAGGGCAAGTTGGATGCGAAGAAGTCGGACAAGTACCAGCGTTTCTCGTTGATTTTGTCATGGGCCGACCGCGTGCGGACACTCCGCGTCCGCGCCAATGCAGACGTGCCGGATCAGGCGAACATCGCGCGTGGGTTCGGTGCGGAGGGGATTGGACTCTGTCGGACGGAGCACATGTTCTTTGCCGAGGATCGCATCCAGATTATGCAGAAGATGATCTTGGCGCGGACCAAAGAGGAGCGGGAAAAGTTTCTCGATCAGCTCCTGCCCTTGCAAAAACAGGATTTCATCGGGCTCTATCGCGAGATGGCGGGCTATCCGGTCACCATTCGTCTGCTCGATCCGCCGTTGCACGAATTTCTGCCGAAACGTGAAGACTTAATGGTGGAGATTGCGCAGCTGGAACTGACCGGGCGCGACGGAGCCAGGCTCGAAGAAAAGCGCCGGTTGCTGGCTCGCGTCGAGGAACTCCACGAGTTCAATCCCATGCTCGGGTTACGCGGGTGCCGGCTCGGGATTACGATGCCGGAGATTACCCGCATGCAGGCGCGGGCCATCATGGAGGCCGCGTGTGAGCTGGCCAAGGAAGGGAAGAAGATCGTCCCGGAGATCATGATTCCGCTGGTGGGGATGGTTTCGGAAATGAAGGCGCAGAAAGATTTGATCCGTGAGGTGGCGCAGGAGACGATGAAGCGGTACAACGTGAAGCTCTCCTATCTTGTGGGCACGATGATCGAGCTGCCGCGGGCCGCGGTGACGGCGGATCGTATTGCGACGGAAGCGGAGTTCTTTTCCTTCGGGACAAACGACCTCACCCAAACCACGTTTGGTTTCTCCCGTGACGATGCGGCCAAGTTCATCGATTTTTATCAAACTGCCAATATTATGGAAGCGGATCCTTTTGCCGTGCTCGATCGGGAAGGGGTGGGGGCCTTGATGAAGCAGGCCATCGCCGGCGGTCGGAAAACCCGTCCCGGGATTAAGCTCGGCATCTGCGGTGAGCACGGCGGCGATCCCAGTTCCGTTGAGTTCTGCCATGAACTCGGATTGGACTACGTGAGCTGCTCACCCTATCGCGTTCCCATTGCGCGACTTGCGGCGGCCCATGCGGCGTTGGCCGAGGCCGGATTGAGCAGTTCACTCTCCACGCGCAAGGCTTCAGCGGCGCGCGTGAAGGCGAAGAAGACGATGACGACGAAGACGAAGTCGGCTCCGCGGCCTCGCAGCCGATCGCGCGTCACGCGCAAGAAACGGTGACTGCTACCACACCGCATCTCTACTTCATGACCCTGGCGCTCCGTCTCGCGGCGAAGGGCCTGGGGAAGACCAGCCCGAATCCCATGGTCGGCGCCCTCGTGGTCAAGAACGGCCGCATTGTCGGCCGCGGGTATCACCATGCCCCAGGGCGACCTCATGCAGAAATTCTTGCGCTCAAGCAAGCGGGGCCACGCGCCAACGGCGCGACGCTCTACGTGACGCTCGAACCCTGTTGCCATCTCCTCAAGCGCACCCCTCCGTGCGTGCCTGCAGTTGTTCAATCCGGCGTGCGACAGGTGGTGGTGGCGATGGCTGACCCCCATCCCTCGGTCAAAGGACGAGGGATGGCTGCCTTGCGCCGCGCCGGGATTACGGTGACGACGGGTATTGCACAGGAGGAGGCGGTACAGTTGAATCGCGCGTACCTTCACTGGGTAACGACCGGCCGCCCCTACGTGATCCTGAAAGCCGGGATGACATTGGATGGAAAGGTGGCCACGGCGAAGGGGGAGTCTCAATGGATTACTGGTCCGCGCGCGCGACAAGACGCGCACCGACTCCGGAGTCAGGTGGATGCAGTGGTCGTCGGGGTCGGCACTGTGCTCAAAGACAATCCCACGCTGACGGCTCGACTGTCCGATCGCCCACTCAAGCTGGCACCGCGGCAACCGGTGCGTGTCGTGCTCGATAGCACACTCAGGACGCCACCGGCGGCGGCGGTCTGTGCCAGGCAGGACAGATCGAAGACGTTGATCGTGACCACGCTCCGTGCCTCCCGGTCACGCCGCCGTCCATTCGAACGGGCTGGGGTGGAAGTCCTGTCCCTCTCGACGAAGAACGGGCGTGTCTCATTTCCGGCTCTGCTGACGTTGCTGGGCAAGCGTGGGGTCACTTCTGTGCTCATCGAGGGAGGCAGCACCGTCAATGCCGCAGCGTTACGCGAGAAACTCGTCAATCGCATCGTGCTGTATCTTGCTCCTACTCTGATGGGGGGGCAGGATGCCAAGGCGGTGATCGGAGGCCGTAGCCCGGATCGCTTGGCTCAAACGCTCGTCTTGCGTCACATGACGGTTCGCCGCATCGGGGAAGATTTGGTTGTGGAAGGAGATCTGTGAAGCGCCGGCTCCTCTGCGGTGTCCTTGTCGTAATCCTTGCGGCGCTCGTCGGTTATGAAACGGATGCGGCTGGACCCCTCCCTGGTGATCTCAACAGGCAGGTCTTTCGCTATTTGGATAGCCCAGATAGGGACGAGGCAGCTCGTACCCTTCAGGCGATGCTGTCCGATCCGACTGTCACGATCGACCAGGTGAGAGGGATCATTCAAACCGAGCGGGACTATGCTCCGCAGCCGACCGGAACCATTCCCGACGAGCGAATCGATGTGCAGGGACGGGCCTATCACCTGGCGCTCTCCGTTCCCCTGACCTATCAGCCGGCGAAGGGCTATGGATTGGTCGTCTGCCTGCATGGCGCGGGATTTACCGGTGAAGCCTACCTGGGACGCTGGCAGGCTCGATTGGGGGAGGACTATGTCTTGGCCTGTCCGACTGCTCCGATGGGCGCCTGGTTTACGAGAGGCGCGGAGGAGCTGGTGCTGGCGACGATTCGTTCCGTGCAACGGCGCTACCACATCGATCCTGACCGGATCTTTCTCACCGGCATGTCCAACGGCGGGATCGGCGCCTGGGTGATCGGCATGCACGATGCGCCCCTATTCGCCGGCATTGCACCCATGGCCAGTGGCCTCGACAACGTGCTGATGCCGTTCCTCGCCAACCTGCGCTCCACGCCGATCTACATCATTCACGGAGCCAAGGATCAGGTCATGCCAGTGGAACTCAGCCGCACGATTACGAATGAATTGACCAAGCTGGGCTATCCCTTCGTCTATCGGGAACATGATCGCGAGCATCCCGTGGCGGGCGGGCACTATTTCCCCAGGGAAGAATTGCCTGAGTTGGTAGCCTGGTTCAACGCCCAACGGCGCAATCCTTTGCCGACGAGCGTGACGGTGGTGCGTGACGCGAGTCACTTTCAACCGTTTGGCTGGGTGCGGATCGACGCGACCGATCTCATTGCCGCGTTTTCCGAAGATCTGGTCAGCAAGCGAGACGACCTGATCAACCGACGAGAATATGCGAGACTGGAGGCCTCCATCGTGGCGCCGAATCGCATTGAAGTTCGGGCCGATCGAGTCCAACGCTACAGCCTCTTTCTGAACGAACAGCTCATCGATTCTACCAAACCGCTCGTCGTGCTCACCAATGGGCAGGTGTCGTTCGAAGGTCTCGTGACGCCGTCGCTTGAGACCTTGCTGCGACAGGCGCGCCTGCGACAAGATTCCCGGCAACTCTTTCCGATCCATCTCGCCATCCAAGTTCGAAAGCAGCCGTGATGATCCCCGGATCGTTGGGTTCGCGAAGAGCTGGCTCGCTGTCTTTGATCATCGTCATCGGGCTGAGTACAACCATGTATTCAGGCTTGGCCCAATCGGAGACCTGTGTGCTGCCATCCCAGCATGCAGGGGTGACCTTTCCGCTTGAACAGATTGAAGCAAGCTGGGCCTGCCGGATGCAGCCGATTATCAGCCACTACACAACGGTGAGCAAGCTTGGGCCGCTGCGAACGCCCTTACCTGAATCGGTCTATACCTATCTATTAGATCGTCCGCGCATGGCTGCCATCTTGGTCAATCGTCTCGGCATCGCGACCTATCAATCAGAGATGCGAGGCCTTGGTCACTATTGGGGGAACGATGGGGAAGGGACAGAGGGGATGGTCGAACTCGTCTATCAGGATCAGACTAGCAGGATCTATTATCTGGAAGGGTCTCATGGTAGCCGGTTCCTCCCGCTCATCACGGGGAAGGCCGTGGTGCTGCTCAGGATGAATCAGGTCATAGACCCGAACGGAGTCGAGGCAGTGGACAGCACGGTGGTCTCCTACGCAAGATTGGACAATCGCTTGTTGGCGGGAATCGCCTCGTTGCTTCGCCCGCTAGTTGGAAGCGCCGTGACGCGGAGGTTGGCGAAGGGGGTCGATGCCGTCAACCGCTTGAGTCAGGTGATGCGGCAACAGCCTGATCGAGTGGTGTCCGTGGCTACGAAATCACCTGCGTTGTCCTCCGACGAGGTGGCCTTCTTGAAACAAGCGCTGGAGAATCTGTCGCATTCCAGCGGCGCGACCCTCTCCGGGACGATTTCACCATGACGACGTCACGCAGTTTCACGTTGCTCTGCACCGTCGGCGTGTTCTGTTTTATCAGCTACAACATGGTCCGGATGCCGGTGTTGGCGCTGTTCGCAGAGTCACTGGGGGCCGGTCCTGAGCGCATCGGGTTCATCGTGTCGGTCTCCACGCTTACCGGGGTATTCCTCAAACTGCCGTCCGGCGCGCTGTCCGATATCTACGGTCGGCGGTTCCTCTTACGGATCGGCGTGGTGGCCTTTGGGCTCCCGCCGTTCTTGTACCCCTGGGTGACAGACCTTGACGCACTGACCGCCTTGCGCTTCTTCCACGGACTGGCCACCGCCATTTTTGCGCCGAGTGCGCTGGCCACCGTGGCCGATCTCTATCGAGAACGGCGGGGCGCTGCGCTCGGGACCTACACAGCCGCGACGCAATTCGGGGCGTTGCTCGGACCGTTCATCGGTGGCTATCTGATCTATGCGTCGGGATTTTCCGCTGCCTTCGTGACGGCCGGCATATTCGGCTGCATCGCCATTGCCATTTTCTATAGCCTGCACCTCACCCCGCCTCCCCCGCGTATTCAGGAGAAGGGGATGGCTCCGCTGATGGCGGAGATGTGGAAGGGCTTTCGGGTGGTCGCCAAGAATCGCAAGGTCCTCATTACCAGCTCGACCGACGCAGCCAAGATGATTGCGAACGGGGCTTTGATGGCCTTCCTCCCCCTCTATGGCGTCTCGGCGGGATTGAATCCGGGAGAAGTCGGGCTGCTGTTTACGGTCCAGGCCCTCACGTCGCTCGTCTCCAAGCCGATTATGGGCCGGGTGTCTGATCGCGTAGGGCGTCACCCCCTCATCGTCATCGGTCTCGTGATCTGTGCGGCGACCTTCGTCAGTATTCCTCAGGTGTCGATGTTCTGGCTGCTATTGCTGTTCTCGGCGGGCTTCGGATTTGGCGAAGCCGTCGTTTCCTCGTCGTCGTCGGCGCTGGTCGCGGATAGTTCAGAGCTCAAGACACTCGGGGCTGGGATGGGTATGCAAGGGATGATCGGAGACATCGGTCATGCCAGCGGGCCTCTCCTGGCAGGGATCCTGATCGCGCGCCTGAGCTATGCCAACGCGTTCGCCATCATCGCCGGCCTGCAACTCGTCGCGGCGGCAGTGTTTTG
>SPAX01000280.1 GCA_005239475.1 Nitrospira sp.
CAACCCGGGAATTAAATGGAATGCTTGAAAGACAATCCCGACTGTTTCCCGCCTGATCTTCGTCCAGTCGTCGCTCGTGAATCGACTGGTCGAGCGCCCTCCGAGGAGGATATCCCCCGAGGTCGGCACATCCAACCCGCCAACCAGGTTGAGCAACGTACTCTTCCCGCATCCGCTAGGACCGATAAACGCACAGAAGTCTCCCTTGCCCACTTCGACCGTGACCCGATCGAGCCCGGTGATGGTGTCGCCACCACGCTCATAAATTTTCGACACCTGGTCGAATGTCACCATGTGCTTTGCTTCTCCATCCGTATCCTGACCCGTAGAATAGACGGGCGGGACGGGTTGATCTGGTTCATCTGGTTTGTTTTGTTTGTCTGGTTAATCTAGTTCAACCGAACAGACCAAACAAACAAGACAAACCATCCGTTCTCGCGCGTCACGGTCTCTCGCGCTGCAGTTTTTTTTCAACATCCTGCTGCCTTCGTATATCACAACCATTTACAGAGCAACAACCTTGACAGGCGCGGCACATTCCCATAGAAGAAGCGCACGCACACGTTAGTTGGAGCGCTTCCCCTGCGATGTTACGTGAATACACACAGGATCGACTGATCGGATGGTGCCGTCAGGCCCTCCGGTTTGTATTGCCGATAGAGTGCATCGCCTGTGGCCATTCACTCAGCACGGACCCGGTGCCCTTCTTCTGCGCCACATGCTGGCAAACCATCCGCCCGCTCCAACAGCCAGTTTGTGCCCGTTGCGACCAGCCGTTTGTCTCGCCAGAGGCTACGACCTATACACCGGACCATCAATGCCAACACTGTCAGGAACGGCCGCCTGATTTTCAACGGGCCTGGACCCTCTTCCCCTACCTTCCCCCACTACGGGAAGCCATCTGTTCGTTCAAGTACCGCGGCAAACATACACTGGCACGGCCCCTCGCGTGCCTTATGATCAGCGCCCTGCCAAGCGAAATCGACGTCGACGTGATTATCCCTGTGCCCTTGCACCCGACCCGCTTACGCGCGCGTGAATTTAACCAATCTTTGCTCCTGGCCGATCAGCTCAGCCATCATCTGGCCTGCCCGGTTTCAGCCACAAACCTCGTCAGGATCGCCGCCACCGATCCCCAAACCACATTAACGCGGCAGGCCCGGTTACAAAATCTACGAAAAGCATTTGCCGTCCGGAAGCCCCAGGACCTCATGGAGAAACGTATTCTCCTCGTGGATGATGTCTTCACCACCGGCACGACGCTGAATGAATGCGCGAAGACCCTACGCAAAGCCGGCACCGGGCCCGTCTTTGCCCTGACGCTGGCCAGGACGGTCGATACGGCGTTGGTGCCGGATCGCTTCTTTGCCGAACGGGCGGGAGAGCGCCTGACGACCATAGGAATATGATCAATGCCGTTGTACGAATATCGCTGCCTCGACTGTAAGAAGCGCAGCACAGTCCTTGTATTGAGCCCGGCCAATCAGGCACCGGCAGCCTGCTCCCATTGCACGAGCGCACGGGTTGAACGAATCCTGTCTCGATTTGCCTCGCCAAAATCCGAAGAGGCTCGCCTTGAAGCCTTGGCGGACCCCAGCAATCTGGCCGGGCTCGATGAAAACGACCCGCAGAGCATGGCTCGATTCATGAAAAACATGGGCGAGGAGATGGGTGAGGACCTCGGTGACGATCTCTCAGAAGCGATGGAGTCAGACGAGACTGGCTCCATAGAATCGGATAACACTGACAGGTAGTGACAGGTATTGTCCTGTATTTTCACTTGACAGATCGTTCGAGTTTCCCTACCCTGGCAACAGTATCCCAGCCCGCATTATTCACGGGGGTTCGTGACGAAACCGCCGAGACGCCACGCGAGACGGGCGCGTGGAGCCGTGAGGAAGGGAGGCATACTTGAAACAGTATGTTGACCGACCGAGCGGCGAGCCCGCCCGCCGTCAGGCTTGTCGCAGCGGCGTATCGGCGGTTGCAGTAGAAGCCTTCGTGAATAATGCGGGCTAGGCCTCGTGAGGCGTATGCAGCACTATCGAACCGGGTTCTTCAATGGCCAACGAGCCCAAGAGCGAGCTGATGACAGCGGAGGAGACCTGCCGCTATCTCAAGATCACCCCGCGCACGCTCTATCGTTACCTACGGAGTCGTCAGATTCCCGCCTTCAAGCTTGGAAAAGAATGGCGCTTCGTACGCTCGGATCTGGAACAGTGGATTCGCGATCGCACCAGAGCCACACTGGCGCCGTAAAGGACACGATACATTGATGTTCGCCGGTGAGTACCTGTGCAAAGTGGATGAGAAGGGACGGTTTATCGTCCCCTCGCCCATCCGTGAGCAGGTCGAGTCGGAGGGACAGGCCGTCGTCTTCCTCAAAGGCCCCGAGGAATCGACGCTCATCTACTCCATGAAAGAGTGGGAGAAAGTCCTCGACCGGACGAAAGCCACGCTCGATGAAGACCAGAGTCGACTGTTCATGCACTTCGTCGTGTCGGAAGCCGGCACATCAGAGATCGACAAAGCCGGACGCATCCTGATTCCGAGTCGGCTCAGAAAACTTGTTCCGTTGGATGAGGACCAGGAAATCATTCTGGTCGGCTTGTACCATCGCATGGAGATCTGGAATCCGAGCAAATGGCGTCGTTATATCGCCCAATCTGAAGAGCGATACGAGCAGAACATGTCCAAGATCCTCAATCTCCTGTAAGCTCGCGCGCATGCCTACGTTTCGGCATCCGACCAGGCTTCCCTCCACTACACGGGCCGTTCGCATGACCTCCTACCGAAGCCCTGACAAGAAGGTCGGGGTGCCACGTACCACCCCGAGAAGGGCTCGGAGCTCCCGCATACCTGCATCACCACACCCACCGGCCGAGAATCATTCGGTAGCCTTGACCCTCCCGGTGCCTCCCAGTGTGAACCATCAATATGCCACAGTGAACGGCCGACGATTGCTTTCTTCGGCTGGTCGTACCTATAAAGCCCAGGTGGGACAACTTGTGTGGTTGAAGTTAGCGCAGTCCGCTCACCGGGCTGCTCTGCTTGCACGACTCCAGTCTGAGTGGCTCGCCCTCTCCATCCGGTTCTATTTTACCTCGGCTCTACGACGCGACGTTGATGGCGGGCTCAAAATCGCACAGGATGCCCTCTGTGAGGGCCTCGGCATCAACGACAATCGCATCGTCGAAACCCATCTCTACAAACACATCGATAAAGATAACCCTCGTATCGAAGTGCATTTGACGCCTGCGTCCAGACCCTAGCAGAATACTGAAACAGGCCGCCAGCCTGTCTTGTTCATTTGGTCTGTTCGGTCGGTCTGGTCTCTCTGGTTCATCTGGTTGCTCTGGTCTAAACAAAATAAACGAGATAGACCAAACAGACGAGACAGACCGGGCTTGCCCCGGACGT
>SPAX01000281.1 GCA_005239475.1 Nitrospira sp.
ATGATTTCCTGTGGCGCGTGCACCAAAAGGCGCCGTCCAAGGGCCAGATCGGCATCTTCAACCGCTCACACTATGAGGACGTGCTCATCACCCGCGTTCACGGGTGGGTATCGGACAAGGTGGTGACACAACGATTCAATCAGATCAATGAATTTGAGGCGCTGCTCTATGAAAGTGGGACGACCCTGCTCAAGTTCTTTCTGCACATCTCGAAGGAGGAACAGAAAGAACGGTTGGAGGAACGCATTCGCGATCCGGAGAAACGCTGGAAATTCAACGAAGGGGATCTCGAAGAGCGGAAACTGTGGAAGCACTACATGGATGCGTTCGAGGACGTGATGGCTGCCACGAGCACCGATCATGCGCCCTGGTATATTGTGCCAGCCAATCGAAAATGGTATCGGAATCTTGTGGTGGCCGATCGTGTCGTTGACGCGTTGGAAGACATGAAACTGAAGACACCGCCTGCGCCCGCAGGGGTCAACTTCGAGACGTTGAAGATCGTGTAACGAGTCAGTCGCCGCAAGCTGTGCGGACATGAAGCCATGCACACCCTGTCAGGTGAAGTCCGTGTGGCTCATGAAGCAGTGCGATGAGAGATGATGCCAAGACATCGTAGTGTTGTCACTGCGCCCCCATGCCGACAGTATCCTCCACTCCAGAAATAGGTCCGAACGAAGGTCCGTGAATCTGAGTAACTAAACCCTGCTCTGCTTCGATCGGGTTGATGCTTGCTCGTTCTGCCTTGGGTGCCCGGAAGACCACCTCCGCTGTCCCGTCCAGAAAAACCTTGACCTGCGCCAAGGTTTATAGCCATGCTTCTTCCATGTCGAGCACCAGGCCTTGCATCATGACCGATTCAGAACTTCAGCTATTCAGAGTCATTCCTCGTTGGAAATATGATCCGCCTTCAGGCTCATTTCATGTTGTTGGAGAAGACTGTTTCTTGACACGTTGGGCAGGGCTATATTAGCATGCGCCACTGGACCGCTAGGCGCGTAGCTCAGGGGGAGAGCGCTACCTTGACACGGTAGAGGTCGACGGTTCAAGACCGTCCGCGCCTACCACCCAGCTGAGGGCATCCGCTTGCCTCTCGTAGGCGGGGTGCCTTTGTTGTTTGTAGCGCTTGATGACGTCGTGCAGGCCATGAAAATTACGCTCAAAAATGGCAGCAGCCGGGAAATCCCAGTCGGCCAGACCGTGTGGTCTGCTCTGTCGGCTCTCGGCGTGACCCTTGGCCCGGATATCCTTGCGGCAAAGGTGAATGGCCAGATCGTAGATCTCTCGAGTACCTTGACGGAAGATGCTGAGGTGATCCCACTTCAATTCGACAGTGCAGAAGGCCGTGATGTCTACCGCCATAGCAGTACTCACATTATGGCGCAGGCGGTCAAAGAGGTCTTCCCCACGGCACAACTGACGATTGGCCCGGCAGTCGAGGATGGGTTCTTCTATGACTTTGCCTTTGAGCGCACATTTACCCCGGAAGATCTCGAGAAAATTGAAGCGCGAGCCAAAGACATCATCAAACGTGCCCTTCCTGTCAAACGGGCAGAATTGTCGAAGCTCGACGCGGTGAAATTTTTTCAGGAACGCGGGGAAGCTTACAAGGTTGAGTTGATTCAAGGGCTGGCAGATGGGCAGACCATCTCAGTTTACAGCCAGGGGGAGTTCACCGACCTCTGCCGCGGCCCGCATCTCCCGACGACAGGTCATGTCGGAGCATTCAAGCTCTTGAACACCGCCGGAGCCTACTGGCGCGGCGACGAACGCAATCCCATGCTGCAGCGGATCTATGGGACCTCCTTCCCGACTCAGGCGGAACTCGACGCGCATCTCGCGCGGTTAGAAGAGATTAAGCGACGAGACCACCGAAAGGTCGGCAAGGAACTCGACTTGATCTCGATCCAGGATGAAATCGGCCCCGGCCTGGTGCTCTGGCATCCGAAGGGCGCGACAATCCGGCTGTTGATCGAGAACTTTTGGCGCGACCAACATATTCAAAACGGGTACGAACTGGTGTACTCCCCCCACGTCGCCCGGTTAGACCTCTGGAAAACCAGCGGGCACGTCGACTATTACCGCGACAACATGTTCGCTCCCATGAAGGTTGAAAATAGCGAGTACCAGCTCAAGCCGATGAATTGCCCGTTCCATATCATGATCTACAAGTCGCATCTGCGCAGTTACCGAGACCTCCCCATCCGCTATGGCGAACTGGGGACTGTCTACCGGTACGAACGGACAGGTGTCCTCCACGGTCTGCTGCGGGTTCGCGGCTTCACACAGGACGACGCGCACCTGTTCTGCCGGCCTGATCAGATTGAAAGCGAAGTCGGCCAGGTCCTAGACTTCACGTTCTTTATTCTCGGAACCTTCGGGTTCACCGAATTTGAGGTGTACCTCTCGACCAAGCCGGAAAAGTCCGTCGGCTCGGAAGAACGGTGGGCCCAAGCCACGAGCGCACTCGAAGCTGCCTTGAAGGGGCGAGGAGTCGCCTACGAGATCGATCCGGGGGAAGGCGTCTTCTACGGACCAAAAATCGACATAAAAATCAAAGATGCCCTGGGACGCTCCTGGCAATGTTCCACCATTCAAGTCGATTTCAATAATCCCGAACGGTTCGAATTAGGTTATATTGGAGAAGATGGCAAAGCGCACCAACCGATCATGATCCATCGGGCTCTGATGGGATCGATCGAACGGTTCTTTGGCATTCTGATTGAGCATTTCGGTGGCGCCTTCCCGACCTGGCTCGCCCCGGTTCAGGCGACGGTCATGTCCATCACGGACAACCAGCGGCCCTACGTCGTCGAAGTGGTGACCCAACTAAAGGCTGCGGGGTTCCGTGCTGAGGCAGACCTTCGGAATGAAAAAATTGGGCTCAAAATTCGAGAAGCGGAGAAGGCAAAGGTTCCGTTTATGTTTGTGGTAGGAGACCGAGAAGTGCAGGGTGGGACTCTGGCCATACGGGGCCGGAGCGGAGCCAATCTCGGCAGTATGACCGTCGCAGGGGCGCTCGACCTGCTCCGTGCAGACCTCAAGCCGGCAAAACAGCAACATTCACTGACACAATAAAGAGGTGGCTTATCGTCCCCAAACTACGAGTTAACCGCGAAATCAGGGTGCGTGAAGTCCGGGTGATCGGTCCAGAAAGCGAACAGCTCGGCATTCTCCTCACGGCGGATGCGTTCAAACAGGCGCAAGAAGGTGGCTACGACCTTGTCGAGGTCGCGCCCACATCTGTGCCTCCCGTGTGCCGCATTATGGACTACGGGAAATACAAGTTCGAGCTGAGCAAAAAGGACCACCAGAACCGGCGCCATCAAAAGTCGACGCAGGTAAAGGAAATTAAGTTGCGCCCCCGGACAGATAAGCATGACTTGGAGATCAAGATTCGACAGATTAAGGGCTTTCTGGCCGATGGTAACAAGACCAAAGTCCTCTTGACGTACCGCGGCCGTGAGATGGCAAATCAAGAGATGGGCCGAACGCTCATGAATACGGTCATCGCGGAGTTGGGAGAGACAGGTACGATCGAGTACGCTCCACGCATGGAAGGGCGGAGCTTGATCATGATCGTGGCGCCGAAGTAAGACGGTCGGCCCGAACGCTTTAACCAAAAGGAATCACCGATCATGAAAAGGAAAATGAAAACGCATAGTGGAGCCAAAAAGCGGTTTACCCGTACCGGCTCTGGGAAATTGGTCAGGCGAAAGGCGGGAAAACGCCATATCCTCACCAGCAAGACGCAGGATCGGAAGCGCCGATTAAGCGGCACGGTTCTTGTGGATAAGACCAAGATTCAGGCACTGAATCGCTTATTGCCCTACAGCTAAATTAGAAGATACGAATCGCGTTAACCAAAAGGAGTACTGACTCATGCCTCGCGCAAAAGGTGGCCCCAAAACAAGACATCGACGGAAGAAGCGGCTGAAACTGGCCAAAGGACAGTATGGGGGAAAGAGCCGGCTGTTCCGTACCGCAACAGAATCAGTTGATAAGGGTCAGGCGTACGCCTATACAGGCCGGAAAAATCGGAAACGGGATTTCCGCGTGTTGTGGATTGCGCGTATCAACGCAGCAGTTCGAGCGCATGGACTGACCTATGGCCGGTTTATCAACGCCCTGAAGAAGGCCAATATTCTTTTGGACCGGAAGGTCTTATCCGATATGGCCATCAAGGATGCCACGGGATTTGAGCAGCTGGTCGGTCTTGCCAAACAGCACCTCGCCCCTGCCGGGGCGTAAGCATGATCGCAGCGAGTGAAGTAGGGTGAGGTCAAGGTTAAGCGAAGATCAGACCATTTTTGTCTCAATCTTAGCCTGAACCTCAACCTTCTTCGTGCTGGCGGACGTTTTCAGCATCCTGCTAGTTCTGTCAGATCGATTTCGAACGCAACAGCCGGAACACCGATCTGCCATCGTTCGAGAACTTCCGGGTGTAGTTCCCCAATCACACCGATCTGTTTCCCGTCAGACACGATAGCCCCCACTCGTCCAGCGAGAAATGAAGGATGCTGGACCGGTTCCAGGCTGTACGCTTGGTTCACATAGTAGAACAACGTGTCCAGGCAGGAGTGGATCTCGGAGAAATGCGCATCGGCATGGGCGATCATCCCGCCGAGCACCATCACAGTGCGCGACCCGAGGGACTTCGTGGGATCGGGACGTGCCACTTCGCCAGCCTCGAACATCCGATGGGGATAAAACGCCCGGTTGGATGCGGCTTCCACTCGAAGCAGCGAGGGAAGCATCCATTGTCGTAGCGCAGAGAAGTTCTGGGACATCACATTGTCCACTTCGACGAGTTCCCCCCTCTCGGTCCCTTCCAATCGCATCGCATCGCGCAGATCCTTAGGTGAACCAAGAATGTTGGAAATAATTTCCTGGAATCCCATGCCGACCATGAGGGCCCTGAGACGGTCGGAGACCTCTTCGATGCGCGACAATCCACCGACCGTGAACTGCGTGGGCATCACCGGCAAAAAGTCGCTGTACCCGCGGCTGATCGCGACATCTTCGACGACGTCCATCGCATGCATCAGATCCTGCCGATAAAGCGGAAGCGTCACCTTCACCTCGTTACCTCTGGTCGTCACCTCATAGCCGTAGGCCGTTAGGGCCTTCGCTACTTCGTGGGTGCCGAGCGCCTGCCCAAGGGCCCGTTCGATCGTGCTGACGGGAATCTTCCGTGACTTCCCCAGATCTTGAGGAGTCATGACCGCCTTGCCGAAAGCCGTTTTATAGGGATACCGTATTTCGATCGGCTCAATAACAGCACCACGATCCGCAAGATTGGTTGCAAAAATGTTGAGGGTTAGGACGACCATCGAGAGGTCAGTGCCAGTCACCTCAACGAATACGGCATCGTCTCCCACCCGCACTTCTCCGACTTCGCGGCTATTGATGATCGGCGGGAAGGAGAGGGCCTGATGCTTCGCATCGCGTAGAAAGGGCAGGCGATCCTGGCCCGCGAGAATCCCGCCGAACTCCAGACCCTTGGGATGGACGAGCAGCATCTCCCCCAACGTCATGACCGTATCCATACCCAACGGCGTAAAGGTAACTTCGTCCGGTTTCACCAAGTCATAGGTGACGGGAAACTCGATCGCCGCGAGCCGATAGAGTCCGATCGACACGATCCGGCGTTTACGGCCAAACATCTCGGCGAGTTTTTCTTGTGTCTGAATCAGCTGAGCGAGTCCCTCCTGAGTCACGCGGTAGCCGGTCGCAGTACAAGCCGCCACATAGGGCCTGACCTTCTCCAGGCCGGGAGCCACGTTCAGTCGCTTTGGCGATTTCGATGTGGTCGTGAGAAAGTCGTACCTCGCGAGGGCACCCTGCCGCTTCACCCGAATCTGCCGCGCAATCCCTTCGCAGCACCAGAGATCAGGACGGTTGCTATCTTGCAGCTCAATTCGAAGTTCGCCGGTGTCGGGGTTCTGCCCCTTCAACTCACCTTTCACGAGCATCAACGACTCTTCGAGTTGCTCCATAGTGATCGGTTGGGGCGCCTCTCCTGGCCCTGCGAGCAATCCCTCGAGATCCTGCTTAAAAATAGTAATCGTAGGCATACGGGACAACCTCGGTCTGTCTGGTTGATCTGGTTTGTCTGGTCTATCTGGTTTGTTTAGTTCATCGAGTTGGTCTTGTTCAACCAAATAAACAAGACAAACCAAATGAACCAAATGAACTAGACTAGCTAGAAGGCCCCTCTGGTGGAGCGAATGAGATCAAGATTGTCGGTGAACAACTCACGAATATCGTGAATGCCGAGCGCCACCATCGCCATGCGATCGAGCCCCAGCCCCCACGCGATCACCGGCACGGTCACACCCAGCGGAATGGTGACTTCAGGCCGGAACAGCCCGGCTCCGCCAAGCTCCATCCATCCGAGCTTCGGATGGCGCACGTGCAGCTCGACCGACGGTTCGGTGAAAGGAAAGTAGGCCGGGAGAAATTTGACTTCCTTGGCTTGTGCCACTTCACGGGCAAAGAGATTCAGCAGGCCGAGCAACGTGCGAAAGTTGATGTCTTCGCCGAGCACGATCCCTTCCACCTGGAAGAAATCGGTCGCGTGCGTGGCATCGACTTGATCGTAACGGAAACAACGGGCGATGGAAAAATACTTTCCCGGTACCGCCGGTTGTGCCGCCAACATATGGGCCGAGACGGCCGTCCCCTGACTCCGCAAGACCAGCCGGCGCGCGCGCTCCGCATCGAAGGGATAGCTCCAACCGGTTGAACCGGTTTCACCGCCGTCCTGGTGTGCTTGCGTGACCCGGGACAAGAACGGCTCCGCAATCGACGAGGCATGCGTCGGTTTCTTCACGAAGTAGACGTCATGAATATCCCGTGCCGGATGGAACTGCGGCATGAAGAGGGCATCCATGTTCCAGAATTCAGTCTCCACAAGCGAACCCCGCATTTCCTGGAATCCCATACTCACGAGTTTCGTCTTTACGGTATCGAGAAACTCGCGATACGGATGCCGTTTACCCGGCGCAATCCGTGGCGCGCGAAGACTGATCGTGTACTTACGGAAGCGCTTCGTCCGCCAGCTCCCGTCTTTCAACAGCTCGGGCGTCAGTTGGGAGACCTCTTCCGCGGTCCCTTGCCGAGAGAGTTGCTGGGCAGCCTCAATACCGGTAATAGAAAGCTTGAGCGCTCTGGCCACCCGATCATCGATGCGGAAGGGTTCCCGTGCATTCCCGCGCTTGACGGCATGGTCTTGAATGACCTGCCGTTGTGCCTCGGAAAATGCCTGCAGCTCACGAGGCGCCCCATGGAGCTGTTGCAGTAATCCCCGCATCGATTCTGCCGTCTGGCTCGATCGACCGGTCGATTCGATACAGCCACCTTGAATGATGAGGAGCGCGCCTTCCTTCTTGAGCCGTCCGATCGCACCGCTCACCTCCGACGGCTCGAGCCCCTCCCGGGATTGAATATCCTGAATGGTCAGACGCTTGCCTGTTTTGGCCGCATCGCGAGCAGCAGACAGCACCCGTTCGATCGGCGAGTACTTTTCAAAATAGAGTTCGCCGGTTGTTGTAAGCGAGACAATCGGCGTCACGGTTTCCGTATCGACCGTGAGCAACGACTTGGCGAGCAACCATTCGACCGCCATACTTAACTGCGAGGGCTCTAACCCGGTGGACTGCGCGAGCTGTTCCGTTTGGAGGACCGCGGAAGGATTCGCCCCAAAGGTCGACAGGACTTTGACTTCGAGGGGATGGAGGCTATCGATGAGGGAAGAAATGTCCACCCGCGAGGCCTATCAGTGAGCGGAGACGCGCTGCGGCGTCGTGGAAGAAGGTTGGCCGGCTGCGCGCAGTGCAGCGATCGTCGCGGCATAATCCCGACTAGAAAAAATCGCCGACCCGGCGACCAATACATCAGCTCCTGCAGCCAGCACCTGAGATGCATTGTCGATCTTGACGCCGCCGTCCACTTCGAGCAACGCGTGACTTCCTGCCCGATCGATCATGGCACGAGCCGAAGAAATCTTCTGAAGACTAGAGGCGATAAACTGTTGTCCGCCGAAGCCCGGATTGACTGACATGATCAGGACCACATCGACCTCGGGGAGGATTTCCTCGATCGTACTGAGCGAGGTGGCAGGATTCAGGGTTACCCCGGCCTTGACGCCGTGTTCCTTGATCGATTGCACCGTACGATGGAGATGCGGACAGGCTTCCACGTGAACCGTGAGATAATCCGCTCCAGCCTCGGCGAACTCGGCGATAAAGGCGTCGGCGTTGGTCATCATGAGGTGGACGTCGAGCGGCAGCTTGGTGACTTTTCTGAGCGCTGCCACGATCGGCGGACCGATGGTCAAATTCGGCACGAAATGCCCGTCCATGACATCGATATGCAGGAAGTCGGCGCCCGCGCGTTCCACGGCTGCCACTTCATCGGCCAATCGGGCAAAGTCAGCAGCTAAGATCGAGGGCGCAATAAAAATGGGACGTGCCATCACAAAACCTTCCTCAGTCGTGCGGCGTAGAATCCGTCCATCGAGAACCGGTTACCCATTGTCGAAAGGGCGCCCTGATCAGTCACGAACCCCTGTGCTGCAGACGGGAGCCAGGGGGCGACAGACTCACGCTGAAACTCCGCATGGGCACGACAGAATCGCTCAATAACGTCTTCGTTTTCTTCCGGTTCCGTCGAGCACGTACTATAGACCAGGACTCCTCCAGGCCGCAAGCATGGGGCAACCGCCTCGAGGATCTGACACTGGAGCGCCTGATGTCGAGGGAACGCCTGCTCATCTTTTCGCCACTTCGCTTCCGGATGTCGCCGTAAGACGCCGAGCCCACTGCAGGGCGCATCAACTAAAATCCGATCAACTGATGGTTCGCCCACTCTGGCCTTCTTTACAGAAGGAGGCCCTGCTATCTCGATCATGGGAACCCAGTCAAGGGGCTGTCGAATATCGCCGACGATCGGCACGACAATCTGGACCCCGAGTCGACGACAATTGCTTCGCACCAGATCCAGGCGGGCACCTTTCCGATCGACGGCATAGATCGTCCCCTTGTCATGCATCAGATCAGCCAAATGGGTCGCCTTTCCTCCCGGTGCGGCACAAGCATCGAGCACGATGTCACCAGGCTGAGGATCGAGCAGGGAAGGAATTAGCTGCGCTGCTTCATCTTCGACATAAAATGCGCCCTCTTGAAACCCCGGGAGCGAGGGCACAGAGCCTCCTTCTTCAATTAGAATGCCGAATGGACTGACGCTGGTCGGCTTGGCCGCAATACCCACCTGTGCAAATTTTTCGAGGAGTGCTTCCCTGGTCGTGATCAGCTGGTTCACCCGAATCGTCAGCGGAGGCGCGACGCTGACCCCCTCGCAAGCCGCTTCCGCAGAAGCCACTCCTAAGCGTTCCACCCATCGACGACTGAGCCACCCTGGAACCGAGTACCGCACGGCGAGCGCCTGCGCGACATTGGAATTCATGCTGGGCCAGGGCTGAGGCGTATGGCGCAAGAGCGCGCGCAAAACCGCATTGACAAACCCACTCCAGTCTCTACCGACGGTGCCGGTAAAGGCCCTGGCCAGGTTGACTGATTCGTTGACTGCCGCGGACTGAGGAATGCGATCGAGAAACAGGAGTTGGTAGGCGCCTAGCCTGAGCACCATCTGTACAGCGATTGGAAGGCGAGGAAGCGGCTTTTCCAAGACCGGTTCAAGCCGCCAATCGATGGTCGCAAGACGTCGCAACACGCCATAGGTAAGCTCCACTGTGAGGGCTCGTTCTCTGCTGTCGAACGAGCATCGCGCGAGCGCGCGATCTAACAAGACATCAACCCCTTCTTCGTTCTTGACGGACTCCACCAACAACGAGAGGGCGATCGCACGCGCCGACGGTGCGGTCTGGGCCGTGAATAACGATCGAGAGCCAGAAGCCATAGGGGACAAGCCCGGTCTGTCTGGTTGATCTGGTCTATCTGGTTTGTCTGGTGTCTGGTTTTTTGGTTGAACGAAACTAACCAGATGAACCAAATCAACCAGATAAACAAAACAAACCAGATCAACAAGACAAACCAAATGAACAAGACAGGCTGGAGGGCTTTTTCAGCATCCTGCTAGGAAAGAGCCGGTCCCCCTAATTGCAATCCCACAGCAACAGGATGGCCTGCCAAGTATTGAGATACGGCCATGCGACGACTATTAGCCGGCTGCAGCTCCATCACGGCAAGAACTCCCTCCCCGGTGGCGACGTGAACCGCCTCGTTGGTAATTGCAACGATCACCCCAGGGGGCTTCGTCGCGGGTCCCGGGAGCGCCAGGGCTCGCCAGATCGTCCAACGATCACCTCCCGCCACAGTGGTGTAGGCCCCGGGCCAGGGAGAGAGTCCGCGAACCCGGTTGGCCAGAACGCTGGCCGGCAAGGCCCAATCGATCACACCATCTTCTTTTTTCAATAACGGCGCCAAGGTCGCCTGTGAATCATCTTGCGGCCGCGGCACGAGAGTGCCGGCCTTGAGTCGAGCAATCGTCTCGACCAGGAGTCTGCCTCCGAGCTCAGCCAAGCGTGGTGAGAGGGTGCCGGCGGTATCGTCCGGAGTTATAGAGATGGCCTCTTGGAGCAACATGGCGCCGGTATCCATCCCCTCATCCATCAGCATGGTCGTAATTCCTGTTTCCGTCTCGCCGTTGAGGATGGCCCACTGGATCGGACCAGCGCCGCGATACTTAGGGAGGAGGGACCCGTGAACATTGATGCAGCCGCGCGAGGGAAGAGAGAGGATCACCGGCGGCAAGATGCGCCCGAATGCCGCAACCACAATCAGATCCGGTTTCCACCCAGCCAGAGCGTGGAGAAATTCAGGATCCTTCATCTTGAGCGGTTGTAGCAAAGGAATCTGCTGTCGCTGGGCCAGGAGTTTCACCGGTGACGGCGTGAGGATTTGCCCGCGCCCTTTCGGACGATCCGGTTGGGTGACAATGCCGACAACGGAATCGTCCGACTTCAACAAGGCCTCAAGAGAAGCTGCCGCAAAATCTGGCGTGCCCATGAACACGAGTCGCATAGTTATCGCTTTAGCATTGCAGATGAGCGAAAGCAAATTGGCTGGTAACTACTCAGGTGTTTAGGCTGAAGGCTAAAGGCTAAAAATATCTCGCAAGGCACGAACCAAGCCATTCAACAGCTTCTCGGTTTCTACGACCTTGGGTTCAAGCAGAGATGAATCCTTATTGCGCAAGAAGCCTAATCCCTAAAAGCTTCAGCCTATCTACCTGAGTAGTTGCCTTGGCTGTGCGCATGTTGGCTTGACTTGCCGTTCCATGCT
>SPAX01000282.1 GCA_005239475.1 Nitrospira sp.
GTGGTCACGTCGCTCGTGAAACAGAAGGCGACTCAGAAGCCGGCAGTGGACCGTAGTAAAGATGCGTTTGGGCGGTTAGAACATCTTGAAAGCCAAATGGCAAAGTTGTCTGAATTGGTTCGCGAGCATGCGGAAGATGTCGATCGATTGGTGCGCATTGTGGCCGAAGATCGCGACGTCATTCGGCGTCAGTTGTTGCGCAAGCACCATGAGCAAGTCCGGGTCCGCAAGCATCTCCGTGACTCCAACTCAAAGGTAGGACTCGACTTCTGACAGGATGCTGAAAAAGTCCGCCAGCGGCGTTCTCGCATCGTTCAGAGGCTCAACGTACCGAAGAGTACGCCTCGCCTCTTCGCTCGCTGCGGCCTTGCCGGACGGTCCTTTCTAGCATCCAGCGGGACGTTTCTCTCCTATCCCAGACATACGGGCTATCAAAGTTCGGCTGGTCCCATTATAGTTTTTCCGCAGCCTGCTGAGCCTGCGCCTGCTGGTTTCGTACCATGGATTCCGCCCCGTGAGTCCATCCCCGCAGGATCTCAGACAAGCCCGGTCCTATTGTTGGTGGTCTTACCGGCATCGTACGAAATCGTCCATCGGCACAATGCGAGTCATGGCGAAGTGGAAGAAAGGGATGACCGTGCAGCAACGATATGCGTATTCCTGGGGAATCGTTTTCTTGGTTGTGCTGGTGGGGCTGGCTCAGACCCCGTGGGCTGAGCCCATTGGGAAGGGATGGGTCATCCCGGTCCAGGTGCCCTACGAGGCGCCTCCAAAGGGACAGAACCTGCCGGCTGAATCCGTCCCACAGAATACGAAACCGTTGACGGCCGAAGAGGTCCAGAGGGCGGAGGCCCTCCTGCCATTGCTGGAAGGTAAACAAGAGTTTTGGGCGATGGGAGAATTTGTACATCTTGGCGAGCCATCCGTGCCGGTGCTGGTCAAAGGTTTGACCATGGCGGGACCGCGCATTCGCTACAACGTCATTGAAACGATTGCGATGTTGAAGGCAGCCTCGGCGGCTCCGGCTCTCGTCGCAGCGGCCAAGGAACCGAACGAGATTCCACGGGTGCGCGAGCATGCATTGCGGGTGGCCGTTCGATTGGACGCGGCTAAAGCCGTGGACGCGATTGAGGTGATGGCCAAGGATCAGAATTCGTCGATTCGGAAGGCCGCCGCGTTCGAAGCTCGGTATGTCAGAGAGAAGACGGTGGTACCGGTGCTGATCGAGATGATTGCCGATGAGGAACGTTTTGTCGCACTCTCAGCGGTGCAGTCGCTCTGGATTCTGACCCGACATGAAACGGAGTTCCACGATTGGGAGACCTCGACCAAACAAGACCGTCAAGAGTGGACGACCGAGTGGTTGGAGTGGTGGAACGGCCAGAAGGACAGTTTCGAAATGTCGGATCCGAAACAGCCCGTGCGTGCTCGCTAGCGCGGCGCGACGAGCGGGAAAGGCGGGACGGGCGAGATGGGCGGGAGCATCGTGTCAGGCAAGAGCTAACGTGTGACATTCGGGGTTTGAAGTTCCGAAAATCTCGAACTTCGGACCTCGAACCCTTGTCCGTCCCGCATGTCTTGCCCGTCTCGCGTGGCCAGTCGCGCCTTGCGAGGGTGAAAAACCCTGTGTTATATATTATAAGTTCGCCCTCTCGTCGCATGACTTGATAGAAGGATCATAGGTACACTGCATGGCTATTCTCCCGATTGCAAAGCTCGGTAATCCCATCTTGCGCCAGACTGCAGCCGAGGTTGATCCTCGCGAGATTCGCACGTACGACCTGCAGCAATTCATCGACAATCTGCTCGAGACGATGCTGGATGAACCAGGGATTGGCTTGGCGGCGCCTCAGGTGTCGCGCTCGATTCAACTGGTTGTGATGGGCTGCGAGGGGGAGGATGGATTTCCCAAAACCGTTCTCATCAATCCCAAGATTATCTTCTATGGTCCGCAGCTAGTCGAAAGTTGGGAGGGCTGTTTAAGCGTTGATGGGTTGCGGGGAAAGGTTACGAGGCCGTCGGTCGTGCGAGTTCAGGCGCTGGATCGATATGGCAAATCAATGGATTTCGAAGCGACCGGTCTCTATGCTGTCTGTATCCAACACGAGATGGACCATCTCATCGGCAAACTGTTTTTGGATCGGATGACCGATATGACGACGCTCACGCAACTCCACGAATTTGGCAGGTACTGGCAACAGGACCCTATCCCCGCCATTTAACTCTCCGTGAAGATCCTGCGCCTGTGAAAACCCTGCTTCGAGTGCTCCAGTATCTCAGCCCACACCGTTCAATGGTGGTCGGCACCTTCCTGTTTGCCGGGTTGGCGACCGCGTTCGAATTGATTCCTCCGTGGCTCATCAAGGTGATCATCGACGACGTGATCCAGGCCGGTCAGACCCAGCTCCTGGCATGGGTATTTCTCGGACTTTGTGCCGCCTATGTTCTGCGAAACCTCTGCGGGTCGATGCGGATTCGGTTGAATAATGGTCTGGAGCAGCAAGTCGTCCATGACCTGCACGTTCAGGTGTTTTCCGCGCTTCAGCGATTATCGATCAGTTTCTATGAGAATCGTCCGACGGGCGAGATCATGTCGCGGGTGTTGAACGATACCGAACACATGCAGCGCATCTTCGTCGACGGGCTCGAAGAGATCATTACGGCCGGGCTGACGCTGACCGGGATCATGATCATGCTGTTCATGCTTAATTGGAAACTGGCGTTGTTGGCGCTCGTGCCAATTCCCCTCTTGGTGGTGGGAGCGGCGCTGTTCACCAAACGTGTTCATGGACACTATCGGGCGATTCGTAAAGGGTCAGCCGAACTGAACGCCCTCTTGCAAGACATGCTGGCTGGTATCCGGGAGACGATGGGTTTCAATCGCCAGCCCTACGAGCAGGAACGATTTGACAGGAAGAGCGATCGGTGCCGGCAAGATACCTTGAAGGCCATGTACCTCTGGTCCTACTACTCTCCAGGCATGATGCTGATCGGGAGCCTTGGCGGGGCCATGGTGCTCTGGTTCGGCACCGCCGAAGTCTTGCAACACCGTCTTTCCGTGGGCGAGCTCGTGATGTTCATCTCATACCTCGCGCTCTTCTATGTGCCGATCAATCAGATTCACTCTGTCAATCACATGCTGCAGCATGCCTTGGCCGCAAGTGAACGGGTGTTCGAAGTGCTCGATCTCGTTCCGGAGGTCAGGGACCGGCCGGACGCGCACGTCCCAGTCACTCGATTGCGAGGAGAGGTCGACTTTCATCGCGTCGGGTTTGATTATCGAGCCGATGCGCCGATCTTGACCGACGTCACGATATCCGTTCGCGCAGGTGAGCGCATCGCGCTTGTCGGCCCGAGCGGGGCGGGAAAGAGCACGACGCTCAAACTGCTGATGCGGTTTTACGATGTGACGCAGGGAGCCATCACCATCGATGGGTACGATATCCGCGATCTGCCGTTGGCTTTTCTTCGAAGCCAAATCGGGCTGGTCCAACAAGAACCATTTTTGTTCAATGGCACGGTGAGAGAGAATATTTTGTACGGTGACCTCTTGGCCGGGCAGGACGAGGTTGAGGCGGCGGCGAAGGTGGCCCGTGCGCATGACTTCATCATGGCTCTTCCAGAAGGGTACGATACTTGGATTGGAGAGCGCGGCGTCAAGCTCTCCGTCGGGCAACGGCAGCGTGTATCGAGATTGGAGAGCGCGGCGTCAAGCTCTCCGTCGGGCAACGGCAGCGTGTATCGATCGCCCGTGTGATCCTGAAGGACCCTCCGATCGTCATGTTCGATGAGGCCACGTCTAATATCGACACGGAGACCGAGGTCAAGATTCGGGAGGCGCTGGACGATCTCACGAAAGGGCGGACGACGATCATCATTGCGCATCGCCTCTCCACCATCCATGGCGTCGATCGAATCATTGTCGTGGACCACGGACATGTCGTCGAAGACGGGACGCACGAGACGTTGATCGGGCATGAAGGGGTGTATGCAAGGTTGTATGATGCCCAATTTCAAGTGTAGCAGCATGGCATCGAGACGCGCGAGACTGGCGGGAAAGGCGAGACGGACAACAGTTCAAGGTCTGAAGTTCGAGGTTTTCGGAACTTCGAACTCTGAACGTTACACGTTGGCACTTGTCTGACACGATGCTCCCGTCCATCTCGCCCGTCTCGCCCTTCCCCCCAGTCTCGCGTTTCACGCGCCGCAGATAAATGCCTGGCCGTTGCGTGGGGATCTGATCCACCGGTATACTCCTCACTACATGAAGGGAGAGTTGGCCGATGGTGCTGATATATGAAAGCGATCCGCTGGATAATGATGACGCGCGCGGGCGATTTTATCATGTCTGCCGTGGGCGAATTGATCGGACGGAAATCCAACTTCCGGTTGACGAGAAGGTCTATGAATGTGCCGTTTGCGGGATCGATCTCGAAGCAGAAGACTTTTGGATGGCGAGGCAGAAAGGGGCTGTGTAGAACGTCATGGCTAGCAGCACAGGACGAAGAACCGTATCGGTATCGCGAGGGCTGATGATGCTCTGCGAGACCTGCTACGCCCAGGTCATCGCCGACAAATTAACCAATGAGAAGAACTTTGTGACGGATCACGATATGCTCTTTGATACCATCTGCTGCGGTTGCTCCGACATCAACAGGCCTCTCATCGACGACATGGCAGGTAGTGGAGAGTGAGGATGTTGAAAAAACCCGCCAGTGGTCTGATGCCCAAGACTCAGGTAAAGGCTGAGAGTAAAAAGAGTCTGACCTTCGCTTAACCTCAGCCTCCATCAGAAGATGGCTACAGGCATTCTGCAGGAAATTCCAAGACAAGTTATACGGACGGAAAGCCTGGACTCCGTGTTTTATGCGGATCAGTCTAACAGGGTGTTGACAAACTACTTGAGCAGAACAGACACGCAAGGTCTGGATACTCACAGACCCGTTCAGAAGCCATCGCAGGCTGTTCCGAAAGGCCGTCCAGCAAGGCCGCAGCAAGCGACGAGGCAAAGGCGTACTCTCTGTAGTACGTTGAGCCTCTGAGCGCGGCGAGAACGCCGCTGGCGGACTTTGTCAACAGCCTGCTAATTATTGTTATGCATGAGAAGCTATGAGCTGTCCGCACTCCCACATAGAAGCAGCGCTAGACAGATGGTCAGAATGTCATTGGCATATCCACCAAATGGAGGCGAACTATCACACTCCAGACCTATTTAGGTACTCACTGAATTCTTTTATCCGCGCTGCAAAGGAGATACCCCAGATTCTCAGCATTGAGCTTCAGAATCATCGCGCATACCAAAGCGACTTCAAGCCATTGATAAATTCGCTGCACTCCAACGCGCTTTTGTCAGTAATGCACAAGAAAAGGGACTTCATAGTTCATCGAGGTATGTTGGAGGTTCTAAGCAAAGGGGCCGTAGGCACTACTGAAGGTCGCGGAATAAAGATTTCATTCCCCTTTCCCGTGGCTCCTTACGAAAGTACACAAGAAGCGTATGAACGCTTCAAAGAAGTTTGTAGAAAAGACAAATTCATTCGGTCCTTGGCGGGTCCGGATTGTGACTCTTGGCCAATGATTCGAAGGGAATGGAAGGTTCCTGATTTCCCTGACATGGAACTCCTAGAGTTGTCGGTCGATGCATGGCGATTAGTCGGCGAAGTCATCTCTCAAATCGTAGTGAAGCTGGGCGGAGAAAAATTGGATTTGTCCTTTTCCTGTAGGCATGAACCGGAAAAAGTTAGAACAGTGAAATTTAGCCAGGAGGAATTCTTCAAAACCGTTGACGGGATAGAAATTAATGCATGACAAGCCCATCAACTCGAACGGCGACGTTAGGTACGTCTAGATACGCAAGCGTGACACAAGACACATGAGCAGGGACATGTCAGAAGCACAAGATCTCGAATCACGTTGGCCAAAGGACGATGATCGCCTTTTTGTTGCTTCAGTCTGGGTGCAGGACGCGCACGTTGCCCGTGACCCAGGAGAACGCTTTTACCGTATGCCGATGGGTTACAAGCGCGCAGGTGATCTTCTCATCGAGCAAGCGGCTGCTGACATTGTTGATCGCTCGAATGTTATCTATGCCGCGCTCTTTTGTTATAGACAGTCGATCGAGCTCTTTCTCAAGAAGCTAATCGCCGACTTTGGCAATGGGAAGGTATACTCGCCGAAGAACACGCACGAGCTCAACCGTTTGTGGGAGCGGTTCATGTGGATCGTCAACGAGCGTGATAGCAGCGAGACCGATGGCCTAAGCGTAGTTCAAAGACTCGTCGCAGAGATGCACGAGGCCGACAATAAGTCAGATGGATTTCGGTTTCCCACTGATTCGAATGATTTGCCATTCGCATTCGGCGATAGAGACATTGATCTTGCCAATGTGCGAGAAGTCATGCAGGGGGCGACCAATTTCTTCGAATGCGCATATTTACATTTCTCACACCAAGATGATGAAGCAAAGGGGACAGACTCTTAACCGTTCTCGTTCTTCGGTTGAATTATGATATTCACTCAGTAGTGTCCCAACGTTTTCTAGGTATGCGCTTGTAAACGAATGAACTGCAAACAGTTTTTCATGATTTCGTCTGTCACCGACTTGAACCGTGCATGCAAGGGTTGCGACCCTGCGATGAGGTCCATCGCGGGAGCAAATTATGTATGCGGGAAAGCTGGTGTTTGCGCAAATCATGGAGCATCTGCCGCTGCACACGTTTCGACGAATTGTGGCCCGCTATGCGGGTGAGCGGAAGGTGAAGTCGTTCTCGTGCCTGGATCAGTTCCTGTGCATGGCGTTCGCGCAACTGACCTTTCGGGAGAGCCTGCGCGACATCGAGGCGTGTCTGCGCGCCCAGCGCTCGAAGCTGTACCACCTCGGGATTCGTTCGACGGTGGCACGCAATACGCTCGCCAATGCG
>SPAX01000283.1 GCA_005239475.1 Nitrospira sp.
CCATCACGCGGGTCACTTTGCGTCCTCGGATTGTATTCGGAGGGCCGACTTCTCCGACATCGGAGCAGATTACCGCGCTCCATGAGCGAGCCCATAGCGACTGCTTCATTACCAACTCGGTGCTCACAGATGTCACGGTCGAAGCAGGGTAACAAGGGCTAGTCGCCTGCTCACCACCCGCCGGAAGAAAATGGTATCAAGACCCTCACTCGCCTCGTCCACGCGCGGAGATGTCAATTGTGTCAAATTTCTCCCTCGACTCCTTTCACGCTTCTGAGGAGGGCATAATCGGAGGCAACGGATGAGACCACGAGAGAACGAAAAAACAGGACCGATCACACATTTTCTTATGGAGGACCACCGGCGACTTGATACGCTGCTTCAATCGGCTGTGGCTCATGCCGACCATGTCGATCAGGGAGCGTACACTCAATTCCGAGCCGGGCTTCTCCGCCACATCGGCATGGAAGAAAAGATTCTGCTGCCCGCTGCCAAGCGACTTCGAGGCGGGGAGCCACTTCTCATCGCAGCCAAGCTCCGGCTCGATCATGGGGCCATCGCCACATTGCTCATACCGACTCCTACGGTTGCCATCATTGCGAGGATCCGTGGCATTCTCAAGGACCACAATACGATAGAGGAGGGCCCGGGGGGCTTGTATGAAACCTGCGACGAACTGGCCGGTTCAGAAGCTGCACAGCTTCTGGCCAAACTCCAGGCTGCACCGGAGGTGACTGTGCTGCCACACTCCGATACTCCCGCAGTGATGAATGGCGTACGCCGGGCGCTGGAAAGAGCTGGGTATGACTTCCACGAAGATAACACTTGAGACACTGCATGGTAGAGAGAGTAGAAACGGAGCATTCTACATTTCAAATCGCTTCGCCCACGCGGCCGTCCTCAGCCGACCCCCAGCAGGTTCCTCTCGTTGACACACCTGAGCGCTGGCGGTAGCCTACCGTCTCTTTTCTTCCACCCTCGGAGGTCGCCATGACGAGTATTTCAGAGATTGCGCCGGACGTGTTCAGAATTTCCACGTTCGTGCCGGATTTCAATCTGCAGTTCAATCAATTTCTCGTGCGCGACGACGAGCCGCTGCTGTTTCATACAGGCCCACGCGCGATGTTTGCTGCGGTGCGGGACGCCGTGGCGACGTTGCTCGATCCGAAGGCCGTCAAATGGATCGGTTTCAGCCATCTTGAAGCGGATGAATGCGGATCGTTGCGCGAGTGGCAGCAGCTTGCGCCGCAGTCCATGGCCGTGTGCAGCTTGGTGGGCAAGTTGGTGAGCATCGACGATTGCATGGCGGTGCGCCCTGCGTTGGGGATGAAGGATGGCGACGTGCTCAATACGGGCAAGTATCGTTTCAGGTTTTTGCACACGCCGCACGTGCCGCATTGTTGGGAAGCAGGGCTCCTGTTCGAAGAGACCCAGCGCACGCTGTTGTGTTCGGACCTCTTTCATCAAGACGGGGATGTTGAGCCGGCCACGCATTCGGACGTGCTGGGCCGGTGTCGACAGGTGCTGGTGGAGTATCAGCAGGGGCCGCTGGCCAACTATATGCCGTACTCTACACTCACGGAGCCGACACTCCATCGGCTGGTCGAGTTGCAGCCGAAGACTTTGGCGACGATGCATGGGTCGGCCTTTGTCGGCGACGGTGCCCGGGCGCTCCGCGACCTGGCTACTATGTTCAAGGATGTTCTCGGACCGAAATAGCGTAAGAATCGGAAGGCATCAGCTACCATTAGTGACTTGTCTGCGCGTGGCGGTTGCGCTCTTCCAGATTTCCGATCAGATAGTCTGCGGGTGATGGTCGCCTTCGTTATTGGTTCGCTGCCGCGCCTTGCCAGAGCATGTCGTACCCCAGTTCTTTGGTGTCGGAACACATGGCGGCCAGTGCGGCAAACTTGTTGTTGAAGACTTCGTCCGCATGGGATCGTTCGTGCTCTTCGAACGAGCGCCAATAGGTCACGATGACATAATGGTCGTCGGCGGTTCTGGATTCAGTGAGGGAGCCCTCGTGTGACACAAAGCCGGAGAACTTGAACACTTGTCCGGCGAGGAATCCGCCTTTGTCACCTCCGTAGGAGCCTTTGACGACGCTGCAGAGTTCACCGACGGCCAATTCAACATCTTCGAACGTGACTCCGGCCTTGAGCCTGACGGTGTTGAACAGCATTTTGGCTCCGAACGGAAGTGTAATGGGACCGAACATGTCATCCTCCTATGTCGATACCGATGGATTCTCCGTGGTGACGCTCAGCAAGTCATTCCACCTGGTTTGCATACCGTATTCATGGGACTGCTTTAGATGTTAGCCATGTTGCTGGCGGGGTAAGATCAAAACGGCTGCCAACGGGCGGCATGAGGATCTCTTGTAGAACACGATTGAGCCAACCGTGAAACGGGGCTATTTCATAGGACTGTACATCGAGGCACCCGTTGCCGGTCTGCACCAGGAGTGTCCCAGATTGCTTGGCTATGATTTGCCCGGGAACTCCTCCTGACGCACCTCCCTCTTGAGATTGCGCATTGTAAATCTTGATCGTTCTACCATTGAGACGTGCGGCGAGAGGTTCATAAGGTTGTAGTGCGCGCAACAGATTGACAATTTGTTTCGCAGACCCGTTCCAATTAGGAAAGGCGTCGGCTGCTTTCTTCTTTCCAAAATAGCTGCGTTCCGCGGTATTTTGTGGCTTGAGGGCGATCGTTCCTTGCGCCATGGCATTGACGGCTCCTGTCAGAAGCGTCGCGGCTGCATGGTGTAGTCGCTGCATCAATTGCCCGATATTTTCGTTCTCCCCGATAATCAGTTCATGTTGGGCGATAATATCCCCTGCATCGATTTTCTCCGTCATCACATGAACGGTGAGCCCTGCAACCGATTCCCCATTCTTGAGCATCCAAAATGCCGGCTGTGGCCCTGCATAGCGAGGTAGGAGTGAGGGATGACAATTGATAACTCCTAACCGAGGAGTCTGGAGGATTGGCGCCTTTAAAATCTGCGGGAAGAAATAGACGACGATAAGATCGATGTTCAAGCCCTTCGCATATTCAGCAAACTTGGGAGTATTGACGTTGGAACAGGGAGTGCGCGGGATCTTTTCCTTGTCAAGCCATGCCCAGGCACTGAACTGAGGTTCGATTATCCGGATCGGTTTGGGTTGGGAGAAAATTGTTCTGAAGATGGTCTTGATCGCCTGATAAGGACCACCATTCTTTTGGGCTCCTTCCCACGTAGGAGGAACCCAGGCAACAATATCATGCCCGCACGCTTTCAATTGTGAGCCAAAATCCCAGTCGCCAATCTCCGAAAGGACCAAGATACGCATGGTAGATATGCTAAAGATGGTTTCCGTGGCTAATTTCGGGAGCCATTATTTGACCTCGCACCTTGGGGTTGGGCGGTTTCAGAAAATAGACCAAAGATTGAGGGCAGGCATGATTATTGAGATTTTTGTCATAACCTTGTAGGTCTCGATCAGACAGCCCGTCGAGTTCTGCGCGGGGACTGTAGCATGTG
>SPAX01000284.1 GCA_005239475.1 Nitrospira sp.
ACGCAATCAGCGTAGGCAAGGAGGCCTCGCATGACGACGGCGCCCAGAGCTGAAAAGCCGACCCTCTTCCTGGCCGAAGATGAAGAAGGTACCGCCATCCTGCTCAAATTTCTTCTGGCGCGAGGAGGCTATACGGTCGTGCACGCCGCGGATGGCCAACAGGCACAAGCCATGATCGACCAGATGCCTCCGCCCGCGCTGGTGCTCCTCGACATCATGCTGCCGTACCTCAACGGCCTGCAACTCCTTGCACACATTCGCCAGAAAGCAGAATGGCAGCATGTCCCGATCATCATGCTCACAGCCGATTCGAACGAGCGTGATATTGAGCAGGCCCTTGCTGCAGGGGCCAATGATTACATAGTGAAACCGTTCAATCCCCGAGAGTTGACTGCCCGGCTGCAACGGTTCATCAAGGTCGCGTCCTGACGACTTCGTACCATGGATGCTGGATGGATAGGGCCAAGCGCGTTCGGGTCGATGGCCCATGTCGGATGGATTGTCACCATTACTATCCACGCCTTCATTCTTCTCCTCGTTGTGTGGATTCTTGTCCTCAGGATGCTGCGCCGAAATACGGAGCGGCGACGGCGGAACATGGTCGATGTCTGGCGCCCGCTGCTGGCCGAAAGCCTGGTCGAAATTCCCGTTACGCTGCCGTCCATTCACCCGCGGGACCATGTCCTGTTTCTCTATCTATGGAATTACTTGCAGGAGTCGATTAAGGGAGATGCCTCAGGGCAACTCAACGACGTGGCACGCCGGGCAGGTATGGATACCGTGGCGGTGCGCCTGCTACACACAGGACGACTTCGGCAACAGCTGCTGGCCGTTGCCACGCTGGGCCATCTGAAAGAAGCATCCGTCTGGGACAACCTGGTCGGGCTGGCCCATGCGCACAATGCGTTTCTCGCCATCGAGGCGGCGCGGGCAATGGTCCGCATTCGCCCTAAGGCCGCGATCCCACTCCTTATCCCCCTCATCAGCACAAGGGGCGATTGGTCTCCGTTGAAAGTCATGGCGCTGCTGAACGAGGCTGGGGCCGACCTGGTGGCGACCGCACTCGCGCAAGCCACGGTCTCGGCACCGCCGCCCATTGCTGCCCGTCTTATCCGGTTGTTGGCTTCACTGCGCAGCCCCTATGCGCTGCCGATTATTCGCCAGCTCATGAACGAGCAGAAGCTGGCCGAGGATGTGATTGCCGCCAGTCTCTTCTTATTCGGGGAATGCAGTGACCCGCGAGACCTTCCGATGGTCAGGGTCTATCTCACGCACCCAACGTGGTACATCCGCGTGCAGGCCGCGACGGCGTTGGGAAAGATCGGGCTGGAAGAAGACGAGGCGCGCCTGATTGATCTTTTGGGAGATACCTACTGGTGGGTTCGCTACCGGGCCGCGGAGGCGTTGTCGAACCTCCCGTCCATGACCGAGGCAAAAATGGCCGAGCTTCAGGCTACCTTGCCGACCATCGAATCGCAGGAGGTCATCACGCCCTTCCTCACAAAACTCCGCGCCACGAAGCCTGCCACGGACCTGTCGGCGGCCTAGTCACCGCGTTTCCTTGGCGCCCCTGCTTGGTTTGGCATAAAGCGCAGCGCCATCGCCCACACGGCTTCCTGAAGAATCACGAACCGGCCGGCTTGATCAATGGGCACGGGATAGAATCGACCACGGTCGAGTGTCCATCCCTCAGGCACCTCGAGTGTGAGGCCTGGCAGGGGCTGAGGAATTTCCAACTTCACCACATAGGCCGGGCCAACTTTCTCCACGTCCACCTGCGTGAGGGAACGCGGTCCGAACAGCATCCAACTCCCGATGACGATGAATGAAAGACAACGGCGATTCCCGATAATCGAATGAACGGTGACCGTTCGATAAACTCGAGACCCTCACCAGTGATACATCAGACTGAGATTGCCCCCTCGGCGGACATAGAGAAATCCGCGGTCTTCATAGTAGCCCGCCGCTTCCACCGAAAAACGATCCGTGACCGGGAACGTCGCTCCCCACTGAATCGTGCGACTGCCGACGCGGGTAAAGTCCTGCGTGGCGACAAAGCGTTCACCCGACGTCCCGAACGAGCCGGACGCGAATAATTGCAGCCGATCGGTCGGCCGCCAGGTCAGTTGCGAAGACAGGGTGATGGCGCCGGTGTTCGGGATGATGTAGACCTTTTCAGTGAGCCACAGATTGAACGGCAGGTACAGGGTCAACCCGGGAAGCAGCAGGTCGATATCGTCTTTCTTATAATTCAGACGGCGATAGCCGAACGATACCTCCAACGGAGCCAACGAAGAATGTACGCTGCCCAGCCCCTGGGTCACCTCGCCGACGAACGAGTAATTGGGTGCAAAGTTGGGATTGATCGTCCCTTGTGCCGCCACGTACCCCCAGGCGCGCTGCCACAACGGACTATAGTATTCCGCCGACACCGGCGTGTCGTGCATGCCGAACCGATTGATGGGCTCCACCCGCACGACCAACGTCTGATCGCCAATCGGTTTCGCCACTTCGAACAGCAGATCCCGCTCATCCGGTTGATTCCTCGTATAGGAATAGTGTCCATAGCCGACCTTGGCATAGTCGCGGTACGGAAGGCGTAATCCGGTCAGCCCTTGCCCGATGGGTGCGCGGGGAGACGCAACCAATTCTGCTTTGACGGATTGAATCTGCCGCTGCACCTCCTGATCTTTCGTTTCTGCAAAGATCGACTCGTAGAGGCTGAGCGCTTCCGTCCGATTTCCACGCCAGAAGGCCACGTCGGCACGTCCCTTCCTCGCATCGAAATTCTTTGCATCTTCCCGCAGCACCTCGTCATAGATCGCTTGGGCTTCATCGAATTGTTTCTGCCAGGACAGCACCCGGGCGAGGGCGATCCGGCTTTCGCGATCGGCCGGATGTCGAGTCAGCACGTCGCGATAGAGCGCCGCTGCGTCTGCATGGTCCCCCTGCCAGGATAATAGTTTGGCCAACATAGTGCGGGCTTCGTCATCATCCGGCCGCAGGGCGAGATACTCCCGATAGGCGGCAATGGCCTCCGGATAACGTTGCGCGGCTTCAAAGCGGTGTGCCTGCACGAGACTCTCGGCGGTGGAAGCCGGGAGCTGGTTCTCCCGCGCTTCCATCACGGACGATTGAGCAGGCGCTGATGGTTCAGCCTTTATGGCCTCCATGCGTTTGGCTATCTCCGGATCATGCGTCGCTGCGAACACTTGTTCATAATAAGGAAGTGCCTCGCTGCCCTGTCCGCTCCAGAACAAGACGTCGGCCAAACCACGCCTGGCGTCCGGCTGATTGGCATCCTCACGCAACACTTCCTGGTAGACCTGTCGGGCCTCATCGAACTGCTTTTGCCACGACAGGATGCGGGCCAGCGCTGTGCGGATCTCCAGATCGATGGGATGTCTTGTCAGAATGTCGCGGTAGAGCGAGATCGCCTCGTCATACTGTCCCTGCCATGACAGGAGTTTCGCCAAAGTGCTTCGAGCCTCGTCGTCCTCGGGGTAGAGCCGAAGATAGTTGCGGTACGCCACAATCGCCTGAGGATACTCTTGGCGGTGCTCGAAGGTCTGCGCGGTCTCAAGTATCTGCCGTGGAGTCTGCCGTCCTGTCCCAGCAGACAGGACTGAGCAGCTGAGGAGAACCGTTACGAACATCATAAAAGACACGAGCATGGTTGGACGTCGAGATGTCTGCATAGGAGGAAGTCCGATCATTCCTGCAGGGCCAGGAACCCTTTTAGATCGTGTATGAGCACCCCGGCCAGACTTCGATTCCGAGTTTCCTGAGCGAGGGTCTTGACCATGGCTCGCACCTCCGTGCGCGAGCGGCCTGCGAAGGTTACTCGTTCAGGCCGAACGGTCACTCGGTGATGGACACGGAACCAGACGAGACGTCTCGGTGTGTCCACTGAACGCGGCGGCGGTTCCATCACCAGTCGATGCCGGTCATCGTCCACGTAGGCATCGGCGAATTCCGGTCGCCCTTCGCGCCTGAGCACCACATGGCGCTCCACCGGCAGCGGGGTCGTTTCAACTGCCAGCCACACAGGCACCTGGGCGAGGGTGCCATAACGGAGCGTGTCGTCTGCAATGGCCTGGATTTCATCGATTTCAGTACGGTAGCTCATGATAGCCACTTCATCCACCCGGTCTATGACCGAGTAGGCGATCGGTCTCCCCTGGACGGTGGTCGCGGTGAACCAAAACGGCATCACCACCGACAGACGTGTGCGTCCGGCGATCGCCTCCTTGAGATGATCGATGGTTTCCAGATACCGGCGCGGTCCGGACTCGTCTGCGAAAAAACCTGGTACGAGATAGGGCTCGATATCCACTTGCACTCCCGCGATGGCATCCCAGTGAACCAGCGCCAGGAGTCTCTTCACCTTAGCAGCTAATACTTCCGGTTCCTGTATGGCCTCCGGGTAGCCATCGAGCGCAAAGGCATCGATGTGTCTCGCTTTGGCGAAGGGAAATAGTGTTGCGTAGGAAGCCCACAGGGTCTCATCCTCGGAGATTGCCGGGATCTGGATCAGCAGTCGCGAACAACCGGCGTTCTGGCACGCCTTGATCATGGCGTGGGGATCCGTAATGGCTGCCCGATAGTCCCATACCCAAAACCCGACTCCCGGCGACGACCTTGCGGCATCGGTTTCCCGGATCAGCGTACATTCCTCCAGCGCCAGCTGAGCGTCTCCTCCATCCGCCCTCACGACGAGGGCAGACAGTCGGCGGAGATCCAGCCGCCGTCCTGCCTCTCTCAGCGACACGTGGAGGTCGAACGGTCCGGTCACGGTAATGACAGGAACATTGTCTTCCCGCCGGTCTGTTTCGTGATCCGCCAGCGAAAACGTAGCCCGTCCTGTTGCGGTACCTCGGAGATGGAGTGTGGTGTAGGATAGCGCATCAAGCAGCTGCCCCTGCCAGGCCACAGGGTATAGGAAGCTCCAGATGTATGGTTGTAGTATGGCCGACTCGTTCTGTGCGGGTCTCGCAGTTTCCAAACCGCTCTCCCTGCGAGAAACCGGGCAACAGCTCAAGTGTCGGCTCAGATGGTCGATAAGAAGCGGGCAGAAGAGGGCTGTCGACCTTTCCCTTCAGGGATACCGCCGGTACAGGGTTCTCACCGCTGTAGAGGAGTTCGATTTCGTCGACCTCCGATGAAATTGACTCTGGCACAACGATCTCCTCAGGAAAGGCACGCGCAGACTGCAATACGAGAGCGAACATCAGCAGGAGCCCCCACGCGACAGGTCCACTGCTGTTCCACGATGAACACACATCCACCCTGGCCGGGGAGTGATCTGTTTTCATTTTATGCTCAGTGTCCATTTTTTCTGTCTTCCACGTTTCCATTCGAGAATCCATCCTCTCGCGCCTCCTGGGGCGGTGCCAGATTGCCGTCTAGTCACGCGGGTAATTGAACAGGCGGAACAGCGAGCCTGCATTTTGGTTTGCGAATTTCACGGACCTTCTTTGACAGAGGCCCGCAAAGGAGAATGATGCGATTGCCTCCAAGGGTATCGTCGGCACTCACTCATGTACAAATGTCACAAGCATGTCATACATGCAAAGATTAGTTATTTTATGGAGAATTCGATCTTGTGGAAGTTTGTCTAGATTTGGAGGCCTTTCGTATCCTGGTACATGATCTTTGCGTTACTCCCCAGCACCCGCTTGTCAACCCGGCAACTTCGGACCTTGATTCGTTTGTTTGTGTTGGAGGTACCAGCCAACCGTGCGACAGTGGGCTGTCAGTGTCAATCGCCACACGGCCGAGCGATTTTAGAACGTGATTCGCCGAGCCGTGGCCCAGGCGTTTAAAGCAGAAGCCTGACTAGCAGGCTGCGGAAAAACGATGTCGGCTCGCCAGAAATCCAATGGTTCGCATCTCCGGGACAACAGGACACGACCACGCAGGATGCTCAAAAAGGCCGTCCAGCAAGGCCGCAGCGAGTGAA
>SPAX01000285.1 GCA_005239475.1 Nitrospira sp.
TGTGGGGCGAGTGGGTGATGGATCGCTTGTCGGAGCCGTTCCATCTGACGAGTCACTGGGTCGAATGGTTCGACGCAGATCTCGTCTGGGCCTCCCCCTCCAAGACGGCCATGAGTTTAGTCGAATATGTGATCTTTGCGCCCGTGTTTGAGGAACTCGCGTTTCGCGGCCTTCTGTTCGCCATCCTGCGCCGAAAGTTCCGCTTCCTGCCGGCCGCACTGATCAGCGCGAGCATCTTCGCCATCGCCCATGGCTATGGTGTGGGGCGAGTGGGTGATGGATCGCTTGTCGGAGCCGTTCCATCTGACGAGTCACTGGGTCGAATGGTTCGACGCAGATCTCGTCTGGGCCTCCCCCTCCAAGACGGCCATGAGTTTAGTCGAATATGTGATCTTTGCGCCCGTGTTTGAGGAACTCGCGTTTCGCGGCCTTCTGTTCGCCATCCTGCGCCGAAAGTTCCGCTTCCTGCCGGCCGCACTGATCAGCGCGAGCATCTTCGCCATCGCCCATGGCTATGGCTTGGTCGGCTTCATCAGCGTCCTGTGGAGTGGCGTCCTCTGGGCCTGGATGTATGAAAAAACCGGGAGTCTGTTGCCTGGCATCTTGGCTCACGCTATCAATAATTTGCTGGTGTGTCTCGCCGTGATGGCCCTCCTCCGCTAGCAGGATGGTGAAAATCCCTTCCAGCTTCGTTCTCGGCTCAAAGACATCCTCAACGTACCCCTGAGGGTATGCCTCCGGTTCCCTCTCGCCTCGGGCCTTGCGGGAAGCCATTTTGACCATCCTGCGTTTGCTTCCCGTCCGTTGACTCGATCAACGCGAGAGCTTCGTATAAGTCCGGGTGCTTTAACGTGTAGCCGAGCCTTGCTCGAAGCTTGGCGTTGCCGATTCGTTTTCCCAATGAGAGGTTTTCTTTTACTGCTGTCGCTCCCACACCCCATCGATGCTGCGCAGTTGCGCAGATCTCATCCCATGTGTGAGGTTGGCCATCGCTGACGTTGTAGGCCTCGCCTGGTTTCCCGTGATCCAACGCGGTGAGGCAGATTTCCGCCAGGTCTTCCACATGAATCAGATTCACATACTTCCGTGATGGGCCAACGCGGCCTTGCCTGATCCAATCCAGCGGGTTCCGCCCAGGGCCGTAGATGCCTGCCACGCGCAGTACAATGGCGCCGAGCTCGTTTCGTAAATACTCTTCTCCCTGCACGCGTAGCTTTGTCAGGTCGATCGGGGCTGATTCGTCAATCCAGGGCGGAGGGTATTCAGTCGATTGACCCAGTGCATCGTAAGCTGAGGTGCTCCCTAAGACGACGATGCGTCGAGGTGGCGCATTGAGCGTGCTTGCGAAGGCCTGTACCTGTTCGAGCGGCGTGGCGGGAAAGCACCAGATGAGATCGGTGCCCGCCGGAATGTTCAGCCAGGTCGAGGGCTGTTCCAAATCGAACCTAAGGCGCTGCTCCGAAGGAATGCCTGCGAGTTTGTTCAGGGGGTTCCTGCTGGTGGCATGGACAGTCCACCCCTGCGAGGTTCCTGTTCTGTGCAACACACGTCCTGTGTAGCCAGATCCCATCACAACCAGCCGTGATGTCGCCTGTCGCGTCACCCAATACCCCCCATCTGTAGGTTGGGCCATCTTTTCACAGTCGCGTATAATGGCACAACTGTTGCGTCAAAGAGAAATTCGTAAGAGGATGTCCCATATGAAATCCATTGCGTTTGTGTTGTCGATCATTGCCCTTGGGTTTGGACTCTTAGGCTGTCCAGGGAGTGGGGGCGGCGGCGGGGGCAGCACATCAGCCTTTGCAGTGTCGACGACCGCGGCCGATTTTGGTGTGGTCGGAAACGCCTATACTTCGACCCTTGCGGTCACAGGAGGGACGGCTCCGTTCACCTGGACGCTCTTCACCGGGGCCTTGCCGGCTGGATTATCATTGAATGCGTCCACAGGTGCCGTGACTGGTACGCCAGTAGCACCCGCTGGGAATTTCACGGCGACTTTCACTGTGACAGACAGCATAGGTCAGATCGCGACCGGATCGGTGCTGTTTGCCATCCATCCGAGGACGGATCGCGTCTCAGTGGATAGCAACGGTACGGCAGGGAACGGCACCAGTTCGGCTCCTTCCATCAGCGGCGACGGAAGCCTCGTGGCCTTCGCTTCACTATCAGCGAATTTTGTGGTAACGGTCAGCGGCACACAGATCTATGTCCATAACCGACAAACGAATCAGATCGAACTTGTTTCTCGGGACAACAGCGCGAGCGTCGTGACTGAGGGTAATGGTGTGAGTAATGCACCCACCATGAGCGCCGATGGGCGGTATGTCGCGTTTGTGTCGCTTGCGACGAATTTATTGGCGCCGGGGACTCCGGCAGTGCCAGCCGGGCAGCAGATCTATGTGCGCGATCGCCAGACAGGCCTGACAAGTCTGGTGTCGGTGGATAATAACGTGGTGCCCAATCCCGGCACTGGCGTCAGCAGCGCTCCGTCGATCAGCGGGGATGGCCGGTATGTTGCGTTTGTGTCACTTGCGACAGATCTGTTGGCACCTGGTCCGGCGGTGCCAGCCGGGCAGCAAATCTATAGCCGTGATCGCCAGCTTGGACAAAGTTTCTTAGTGTCTCAAGACAATACCAATACGAATGTCGAGGGAGCTGGCGGTGTAAGTAATACGCCTTCGATGAATAGCGACGGTGGATTCGTCGCCTTCTTCTCTCAGGCTACCAATCTAGTTGCTGGATCGGGCTCCCATATCTATGTTCGAGCGCTGCCCTAGTCAGTAGAGCTTCCTCTGGTAGCGTGGTACGATCACGTGCCATGTCCCTCTCTCGATTTCATCCTCTCATTGCCGAATGGTTCCGCGCGAACGTCGGCACACCCACCGATGTGCAGGAGCAGGCTTGGCCGGCCATTCAATCGGGGGCTGATGTTCTGATTGCCGCGCCGACCGGTTCCGGTAAGACGTTTGCCGCCTTTCTCTCCTGCATCGACCACCTCTTCAAGCAAGCCCTCGCGCGTGAACTTGACGATCATACCCAGGTGCTTTACGTCTCGCCGCTCAAAGCGCTCAGCAACGACATACAGAAAAACCTACAGCAGCCACTCGCTGAAATCGGCAACGCAGCGTTGTCTGCCGGGCTCTTGATGCCGGAACTCCGAATACTGGTTCGTACCGGCGACACGCCGATGACGGAGCGCCAGCAGATGCTCAAGAGGCCGCCCCATATCCTTGTCACGACGCCGGAGTCGCTGTTTATTTTATTGACGGCAGAGAAGAGCCGCCGGCTGCTGCAAACGGTCCGGACCGTCATCATCGATGAAATCCACGCAGTTGCGCCAAATAAACGCGGCGCCCACCTGGCCCTATCGCTGGAACGGCTGGAGGCCCTGACATTCACGAAGCCACAGCGCATCGGGCTCTCCGCGACACAACGGCCGATCGAAACCGTCGCGCGGTTCCTGGTGGGCGCTCGTCCGATGCCGACGATCATCGACGTGGGACATAAGCGTGAGATGGATCTGGCCGTGGAAGTGCCGAAAGACGAACTGAGCGCCGTGGCCACGAACGCGATTTGGGCCGATGTCTATGACCGCATCGCCGATCTGGTCCGGCAACATCGATCGACCTTGGTCTTCGTCAATACGAGGCGCCTCGCTGAACGAGTGTCGCACTCCCTGGAAGAACGGCTATTGGACTTAGGCGCTGATGTCGTTGCGGCACACCATGGCAGCCTCTCGCGCCAGATTCGCCTGTCGGCGGAAGAACGGCTTAAGCGCGGCAAGACGCGCGTCGTCGTTGCCACGGCCTCGCTGGAACTCGGCATCGATATCGGCACCGTGGATCTTGTCTGTCAGATCGGTTCGCCCCGCGCGATTGCCACCTGTTTGCAGCGGGTTGGCCGGGCCGGTCACTGGGTCAAGGCCATTCCCAAGGGCCGACTGTTCGCGATGACGAGGGATGACTTGCTCGAATGTGCGGCGCTGATGCGCGCGATTCGGACAGGCGTTTTGGATCGCATTGCCGTGATGCCGGCTCCGCTCGATATTTTGGCGCAGCAGCTGGTGGCAGCAGCGGCCACGCAGACCTGGCAGGAAGACGAGCTGTTCGATCTCTGTAGGCGGGCCGATCCCTATCGGGCCTTGGCTCGTTCGGAGTTCGATCAGGTGTTGCGGATGTTGGCGGACGGGATTGCGACCAATCGCGGGCGAGGCCTGGCCTATCTGTTCCATGATCGGATCAATCGCCGTATCAAAGGCCGACGAGGGGCCCGCCTTGCGGCGATCACGTCCGGCGGGGCCATTCCGGACACGGCAAACTATGCCGTGGTCGCGGAGCCTGACGGAACGGTCGTGGGATCGGTCGATGAAGACTTTGCGGTGGAGAGTCTGTCCGGCGACATTATGTTGCTGGGAAACACCTCCTGGCGCATCAAGGGCATAGAGATGGGCAAGGTGCGGGTGGAGAACGCTCACGGAGCCCCGCCCAACATCCCCTTCTGGCGAGGCGAGGCGCCGTCGCGGACCGCGGAGCTTTCGGCGGAGGTGGCAACATTGCGGCAAGCGATTGCCGAGCGGGTATCGTCCTCCGATCCGGCGATCGGTCATCAACGGTCGGTGATCAGCTGGTTGAAGGAGGACTGTGCGTTAGATCAGCGCGGAGCACAACAGGATGTCGAGTATGTGTTGGCAGGTAAGGTGGTGCTCGGAACGGTGCCGACTCAACAAACGATCGTCGCAGAGCGGTTCTTCGATGAAAGCGGAGGGATGCAGCTCGTGTTGCACACGCCATTCGGAGGGCGGTTCAATCGGGCCTGGGGCCTCGCCTTGCGGAAGCGGTTCTGCGTGACCTTCGATTTCGAATTGCAAGCTGCGGCGACTGA
>SPAX01000286.1 GCA_005239475.1 Nitrospira sp.
CGATAGGGGGTTGCCGTCAAGCCGAGGACGGCCTGGACGGCCACGCGTTTCATGATCGACTCAAAGTTGAAGGCCGGCACGTGATGGCACTCATCCACGATCAGCAAGCCGTACTCGCGGTAGAGGGCATCGTCCTCGGGAAGATTGCGCAACGACTGGACCATTGCGAGATCAATCATGCCCGTCCGTCGACGCGTGAGGCCGCTGATCTCGCCGATGTCGGTACGGGCTATACCGAGGAGGGAGGCGATCTGCATCCGCCATTGCTCCATAAGAGGTTTCCGGTGCACCAGAATGAGCGTGGGCACGCTCCGTTGTGCCGCAATGGCGCAGGCCATTACCGTTTTCCCTGCCCCTGGGGGAGCCACAAGGACTCCGTAATCGTGGTGGAGAAACGGACGGATGGCAGCCTGCTGGATCGGCGTCAACGTGCCCGTGAACGGGAATGTCTGTTTGGCAGGATGTGGGCGGAGGTCCTGGATCGCCAGTTTGCTGCCAGCGGTCGTCACGGCGACGCGCATCTCCTCGAGCACACCTCTCGGCAGCACCAGCGAGCCGGGGTCCTCCTCATAGCACCGGATGAATCGCGGGGTGCGATAGGTGGAGAGGCGGAGTTTCTGCCGTTCATAGAAGACCGGGTTGTGGAGCGAGGCTAGGTGTCGGAGCTGGGACACGAGCCACGCAGGAAGGCCTGTCTTGTATACGACCAGCGTGGCGCCAAGCGTCCCGGTGATCGTGGCAGGCAGGGCCTGTGTGTCGCGGTTCAGTGGGGCCACGGCAATGGCGGACCCTGGACCGACACTGATGGGCGTCAATGTTGCACCGAGGGATGCGACGAGAGTGGCTGAGAGTCGCTGGACCCTGCTGAGGAAGTCCCATTGGTCTGACCAGGAGCACAAAGCCTTGTCCACGAATTCGGTGTGGCCGTGCCGTCGAGAGGGCGGCTGAAGCGGGAGGGCAATGAGATTGCCAAACCCTCCCTTGGGCAGCGTGTCTTGGCTGGGGAAGAATCGGTCGTAGCTCTCAAGGGTTAGTTCACCACAGACGGCCATGGTTTCGCGTAAGAGGGAAAATCCCAGGTGACGTGCCGTGGCGGCTGGAACCGGGCTCGCGAAAAAGATCCACACATGCCCGCCCTGGCCTGAGCGCGAGCGCTCGAGATAGGCCGGAATGCCGTGGTGCTCGCACGTGGTCTGGTAGGCCACGGCATCAAGTGCCCACGTGGGCGTGTCCTGTTGGGATAAGCGGGTGGGGTTGCGATGCCCAGTGTGCTGTGCGCCGGTGGGGGGCGCAGGATCCTGTTTGCCATCAAAGTCGCACGCGAGGAACCAGCAGGTCGCGTCACGGAGGAGTGGGTAGATGCCGATTGACTGCTGCCCGGACAGGTGCTCGCGGAACACGTCATCAGTCAACGGCAGGTAGTCGGTTGGGACCAGGGGCACCCCGCTGGACCGACGAGCCCAGCCACCTTTGACCGCTGGTGCGTATCCCTTCGCTCCAGTTCGCTGATTGCTCCACCAGATGGGATAGACATCCTCTCTGCCGCGGAACAGGTTGCGAAAAAGGGCAACCCGTTCTTCAACAGGGCTCTGCTCCGTCACTAATGGCTCAGTGGGTCTCTCTGGTTGGCGTACACCGGAAGAGGCCTCGTTCGGTGAGGTCTCTCTGTGAGACTGAGCGCCGAGCAACTGACGGAACTGCGCATTCTCTGCCTGGAGCCGTGCGCACTCTCGCCGAACCTCTTCGAGTTGGCACTTCAGACTGTCGAGTTCTTCGTGCGACGATGGTCCGCTCATGGCGCTCGCTTCCGGCGTGGGTTCTGACCTGTGCGGGATCCCTTCGATTATGACGTGAAGTGTCGCAGAATGTCCGCTGTCACTCTACTCAGAATAATACCAATATATGCAGGGCTCAATTCAAATGAACTGGGAAACTATGGGGTCATTGACCCCGCTCCAGGACGCACGTGTCGCGATCGGCCCATGGTCGGCCCATGGTCTTGGTTTCGATTCATGAAGCTGGTAGAGTGGTGCGCATCGTTCACAGCTTGTGGACCGGGAGGCACGAGGGAATCTGATGACCGCGATCACTGAATTCTTGCGACGGCAGAAAGAGACTGATTCACCACACCGGCGAGCCCAACGACAGAAGGAGTGGCTTGATGCGGTGGAGGGCTTACTCGGTCACATCCGATCCTGGCTCGTCGAAGCCCAGCGAGAGAAGCTGATCAAGATCCACCCGGACAAGATCAAGATCACCGAGGAGAACCTCGGAACCTACACCGCCCCGTCCCTCGTCCTCACCGCTGCTGGAAAAACCGTGAAGGTGAAGCCGATCGGCAGCACGATCATCGGAGCTGACGGTCGGGTCGATATGGAGTCAGCCAACGGAACCTTCATGTTCCTCTACATCGCAGACCAACATAAATGGGTCCACGGGATCGGTAAACAGCCCGCTGAGTTTCCCGATCTCACCGAGAACCTCTTCACCGATCTCCTCAAGCGTTCTCTCGCGTGACGGAACTCGACGCAGTTCGGGATGCCTATCTCTCGCTGGTTGACTGCCACACGGTCACTGCAGAACTACTTCGCAAATCCAGCAAAGGGCGCACTTTTCATGGAACCAGTTTCCTGGGTCAGCCTCCGGACGAAACCAAGCGTCTGCTGGTACAGGCCAAGATGGAGCTGGATGACTGGGCTATCGTGGGGCTGGTCTCGACCTTTGAGCGTATCCTGTTCACGCATGATCGATCACCTCTCCGCAGCAAGCCGCTCCGCAAAGGGGCTGAGGGGCTTCATGATGCCATCAAACTCTTCGAGAAACGTGTCAAGTCTCCCGTTTATAAGGATGTGGAACGTCTTTGTTACTATCGTGACTGGGTTGCCCATGGAAAGCGCTGGGGAAATCCTGTACCCGCAGATCCCGTGAATGCCTATCAACGACTGGTGGACTTCCTGACGCAAGCTAAGCTGGAGACAAAGTCTTACGACTAGGCGAGGTTAGTCTTGTCAGCACGCATCTTACTCCTCGCCGCTGGTGGTCGTTCCTATCTCATGGAATGGCTGCTCGCCCTTGCAGCGAAGAGGTGTGGGTGGAGCGGGATGGGACTAGACCCAGTTCTCAACGCGTAGCCTGGGGACGCGCCGAAATTCTCTCGCATTGTTCGTAACGAGACGCACACCGAGGCTGAGCGCGTGAGCGGCAATTAAGAGATCCATCGATCCGATCGGCGTC
>SPAX01000287.1 GCA_005239475.1 Nitrospira sp.
GCAGAAGGGCTTGGGCTTGGAGCAGCACTCGGCCTCGATCTGACGATGTTGCGAGACATCTTCGCCCAAACGGGAGCCGCGTCGCGCGTGTTAGAGACGGACGGCGAGGATATGCAAAACCGTGCCCATGATTGCTACTTCTCGGCTACCCATGCAACCAAGGACTCGGGCATCGCCCTCGCGTTAGCGAAGACCGCCGGGCTTACCGTCCCGTTAGCTCAAGCGACCTACGATCAATACCTGCGACTGGTCGCACTCGGCAAAGGTGAGATGGACAAGTCCGCCGTCTCTGAACTCACCTTCAAAGACCGGAGCTTCCACTAGCGTCAAGAAGGGCTTCAAGGAGGCATGTGATGGGCACCATCGTCGTGCGGTGGAACAAGGACGCACGGCTGGGACAAGAAGGAGAAAAATACGCGGCAAGCGAACTGGCTTAGGAACGCCGTCTCAGAAGCGTTGATGGATGACAACACGGCCACACTCTTGGCACCGCGAGCTACTTCCGCCACCAGACCATTCAGGCTCGATGTTGACCGACGTCCCACCGTCAACATAGATATTCGTGGCCTCGATGGAAGTCATTGCCGCCGCATTGCCTGTGTACCGTACACTGGCAAACGCCACAAGATCGCTCACGGGGATCCTGTCCACCTGCACGGAGCCATCACGATAGCTCGTCAAGAGCCAGGCGTCAGTCTTTGATGCCGCGACCGGCATTACGCGGACTTGGTAGCTGATTTTATCTGTTGAGAATCCTATCCGTACCTCGGCTGTATAGAACTTCAACGTCCCTGCCATGGCAAATCCCAAGTCAGCAAAGCTGGCCGTGTACACATCGTGAGATGCATGATAGAGAACCTCCAAGCGGTCCACCTCATAAACCACCATCTCCCCCTCAACGGCCTGTGCCTTGATCACAAAGTGGTTGTAGGAGACTGTGGCCACTGAGACGAGAATCCCCAAGATAGCCACCACGATCATCAATTCGATCAAGGTGAACCCGCCAGGGCTCTGGAGGCGAGGGTGCCGATACATCGTCATGATCGTCGAGGTTCGTGAGGAGGTCCGATCTCAAATCGTCCCAGGGCAGCTTGAATGCGATCCAACGCCTCCGTTGTAGTCTGTAACTGCCGGAGCGCCTCAGATCCACCCGCACCTTGAGCCAAAAGAATTTTCACGGCGCCATCGATGGCCGCTCGAGCGCGTAATGATTCCTGCTGCATCGTCTCGACCCCCTGACCAACTTGACTCCAGCCTTGATTGAGAAGCTGCGCCAGATCGGTTAACCGGTCTGCCTCACGGAACAGGAGTCGATGCGACACCATTCCGGATGCCCAGGCCCTGGCGCTCTGACCCAGTCGCTCGAGCGCATCGGCAACACGCCGCGTCACCAACAAGCTAAAGAGGATAGCCCCAAGGAAAAACACTGGGAGGGCAACCCACACCGTGTCGCTCAGCAACAGCAGTTGGCTCGCAGCGACCTGGCGATCCGTCAGTGGTGCATCTGAAAAGAGAGTAATGGCAGGGAGGACATAGGGTCCACAGAACGCAAGCACGAAGAACAGACAGGCATAGAGCGCCATACTCACAGCAATCTTGAACGTGTACGCTCTCTGTTCTTTTCGAACGGCCGCCGCAATGTGCTCAGAATTGGAGTGGGGCACGCTCAACACCACAGTTGCCATATCATCCTCCTTGGATCGCTCCTCACCAAGCCTAGTTATGCGCCTATGGTGCCGTTCCTCATCAGAGCCAAGCGTATCACCACCTCCTGAAACCACAAACATTTTCTCGACTTGATCGCATCCGGATAAATCACGGCTAGACAGACAATCTACCGCCTCCATCGCCTATTCCTTCGGAGCTCTGGAGTACCAGGTTACCGTTTTTCAAAGGGGAGTTCTGACCGCTGACTGGCGGGAAAGTAGGTCCACCGCTTCTGTTCATTCTCATCGAAGCTGCCGAGAAAAGTCACGTAGCGATCGAGGGTGCGAAACTCGGCAAGTGTGATCGTACAGTGCAGAGAGTCGATGACGCGGGCATCGAACTGGCCCACCACGTAGAGCAAACCCGCGCCCGCTTGATAGAGATTCCGCCGGCTCACATATCCCGTATTGGGGAACAGCTCCGTAGAAGACGAGCAGCCTCCCGCTCCCTCGACCCTCAATGTGAGACTGTGCCGAGAGAGAAAGGGATCGGTCGCCGCTCGAGTAATGGTAAGCTGTGCCTGTACCGAAGGGATATCCACAGATGCCGGTTCGGGGGCGCTGCTGTTGCAAGCATCGCAGAGAATTGCCACGCTCACAATGACAGCCAACCAGAGTTGGCGCCTCACTTGGGCGCTGGAACTTTCTGCGCTGCGCCAATCGCATCCAACCCTGCTTGAGCACAGGCGTCATCGAGATGCGCGCCGGGTGCCCCACCGACGCCAATCCCTCCGACGATCTCACCGCCGATCTCAATCGGGAGTCCGCCCCCCAGCATCAGCACCTGATCGTTCATCTCGCGAAGGGCCTGCAGGGTCGGCACTTTGTTGATCAGCTCAGCCAACTCGGTCGTTGGACGGCGGAGACTAGCCGCGGTATAGGCCTTCTTCCTGCTGCTATCGACCGTATGAGGCCCAGCTCCATCGGCTCGGGCCATGGCGCGAAGTACGCCGGCTCGATCCACGACCGACACGCTCACCCGGTAGCCCGCTGTATTGCAGGCATCCAACGATGCCTGGATCGCCTTGCCAGCCATACCCATCGGCAAGACTGCCTCTTTCGGCAATTCATCAGAAGCCGGCACCGTATAAGGCATCAGCACCACGAATGCCGCCGTGATCATGAGCCGATACGCCATAGACACAGAACGCATAAGAACCTGTCCGGCATTGACGTTCGTCACGAGGCGAAGAAAGCGCGGGCAGATGCGCGACCGCAGGCCCTGAAAAACTGGAGGCGTATTCGTTGGAGTACGTTGAGGATTTTTCGGGGTCGAGAACAAAGCAGATGCCTGTATATTGTTCGCCGCAATAGAATGGACAATGTCGGGCAGGCTCCTGGAATGCAGGTGAACGCATGCCATCGGTGTGTCTCCCGGTTAGAAAGGAAAGAGTACGGCAAGGAGCGTACGAAGGCGCGAGAGGGCCTGTCAAGATGGTGCGTTTAGCAGGTTGCGGAAAAACTATGTGGGCGCGCGAGAACTTCGATGGTTTGGACAGATGGCATAGTGGGATAACACCGGCAGGATGCTCAAAAAGGCCGTCCAGCAAGACCGCAGGCGAACCGAAACCGGAGGCGTACCCTCTGGGGGTACGTTGAGGATTTCGATGAGCCGAGAACGAAGCTGGCGGGCTTTTTCAGCATCCTGCAAGATCGGGGATTCAGGGAGTGGAGAACGCGGGGCTCAACTCCAGACGACGCGTTCTTGATTGAGGAGGTAATCGATCACTTCGATGCTGTTACGCATCTGAATCTGCGCTTTTTCTGACATAGGGAGGACGGCACCGACCAGCTTGCCTGATTCGACGTCGTCGAGCGACGGAATCCCATCAGGTCCACGCTTTTCCAGCTCTTGTCGGTAACTTGCCACGGTCGCCTCCTGTTTCTCTGACAGTTGGATCAGCAATTCCTACGCCAGAGACTCATCATCCATCTGACTTACGGCGTATAGGTAGCATAGCACATGGAAATCCGTGCTCCGGTGAAAGTGAGCCAACTTATTGATTCAAAGCTACTTTCCAGCCGATCGACGTGCAGCGGTTGAGGCAGGTGCGAGGGCGCCGAGGTAGGGGAAGTGACCGATCTTAAGAAGCGGCGTATCGAGACGTAGGCGAAAATCGTCATGCCCTGGGTCAGCAAAGTGCGGGTCACCGGTAATATCTGACGGGGCTTTCAGTTCCGGAGCCGGTTGGTTCGGATTACCCATCCGCAGATAGTCCCCATCCCTGTTGTAGAACGCATTGAAAGAGGTGGTGGTCTGACTGGATGGGGCGATCACAAAACCAACTCGATTCAGCCCGACAACGTTGCCGGTCACATCACTCTGGGACTGCCCGAGAAACGCCGCGCCGCCACCATTCTTGACCAAGGTATTGCTCACCAGCACGGCTCGGGCACGGTCGCTCACAACGACGGCTTCAAAAAGACTTCTGGTAATCACGTTTCGCTCCAACCGCACATTTGACTTGCCGGCAATCGAGACGCCATGATCGTTATCATGAATAAAATTCCCGATGAGGACGGCTTCTGAATCGGCAAACTGAGCGCCGGTCGTCTCGCTCCCCCCGATGACACAATCTTCTATCCGCACATCGTGGACTTGCTGGCTGAACAACATGCCATTGATCTTGACCCGACGAAGGACAATCCCTTGCCCATTGAAGAGACCGACGGCATGCCCCCCTTGGTCATTAATGGTCATATCGCTGATTTCAATGTCCGTCGCCCCATAGGGCCACTTGCCCACATGGAGAGCGCCCACCACGATATCACGCCCCAGAATCGTCACCTGATCCACTCCAGCCCCGACGAACGTGATCTTCTCTTTGCTGTGAATGGTCACGTCCTGAGGATATTGACCCGCCTTGACGAAGACGGTGTCGCCTTTCCTGGCAGCATCGACCGCTTCCTGAAGAGAAACGTAGTCCCCGGTTCCATCCAGCGCAACCACGAGGGTCCGAGGACCAAGTGCCGGCCCCTCATCGGCCCATACCAGGCCGAAGCTCCAGCACACGAGCGCCGCGATGAAACCTAAGATCATCACCTGTTTCATCATGCACGAACTCATACAAGCCTACGCCGTGAGAAGTCAATCTAGCCCGCATTATTCACGAAGACTTCTACTGCAACCGCCGATACGCCGCTACGACAAGCCTAACGGCGGGCGGGCTCGCCGCTCAGTCGGTCAACATACTCTTCAAGTATGCTTCCCTCCTTCGCGGCTCCGCACGCCCGTCTCGCGTGGCGTCTCGGCAGTTTCGTCACGAACTCTCGTGAATAATGCGGGCTAGGTTGATTGTGAGGCGAGAGTTCGCATGATATCCTCCACGCCATGATTCTCGTTGGGCTCACAGGCGGCGTCGCCACCGGCAAGAGCACCGTCGCGAAGATGTTTAAGCAATGCGGGGCGGTCGTCATTGATGCCGACGAACTGGTCCGTGAAGTCGTCACACCCGGCAAACCGGCTTGGCGAGAGATCGTCAAAACGTTCGGTAAAGCCATCCTCAATCCTGACCATACCCTCAATCGCCGTGAGCTGGGAGCCGTTGTTTTCAGAAACCGGACCAAGCTGCGCCAGCTTGAACAAATCATCCACCCGCGTGTCGCGCGCGAACAGGCCCGTCTAACCAAAGAGATCGCTCGTAAACATCCCAAGGCCGTCGTAATCTACGATGTGCCCTTGCTCTTCGAAGCTGGCATCGACAAGCGAGTCGATCAAACCATCGTCGTCACTGCCGACCGCAACACCCAAATCGTCCGCCTCAAGAAACGCAATGGGCTCTCCCGAGTCGAAGCGATTCGCAGAATACGAACCCAGATGCCTCTGACTAAGAAAGTCCGATTAGCCGATATTGTGATTGACGGGACACTCCGACGACAAGACGCCATGAGGGCCATTCGAGGCACATTCCAGGCCCTCCTCAAACAAGCATAGTCTGCTAAACTTTCGATATGCTCCTCTCGACCCAATTGATGCGTCGCAACCTCCCTCCGTGGGGAATCGCATTAGCTGCGCTGATCGTCCTGTTTCCCGTGAATGGAACCACCGCCCAGCAAGAGGGCGACCTGCGCGATCACCCGCCGAAGCTCTTGAATTACTCTAAGATGACAACCCAACAGCTCGTAGACGAGGGAGAGAAGATCATCTTTGGAGGACTTGGGCTGGCCAAGGTCCAAGGCGCTGTTGGAAGAGGCCAATGTACTCTCTGCCATATGACCCGTGAGGGGATGCTGGGGAATCGTGCACCGAATCTCTTTGGAGCAACCAAGCGCGCGGCGGAGCGACTGAAGGATCCCCGATACCACCTTGGGAAACCACAAGACCGTGACACCGTTCAAAAAGAAGCATTCCCAGGATCAGGAACAGCTACCACACCTCTTGAGTACATCGCTGAAACATTGCTATGCCCAAGTTGCTACGTGCCTGCTGGATACGGAATGGTTGGAACCGACGACAAAGATAGTCCGGACATCAACGTAACAAAGCCACCGGTGTCACTAAAAATTGATGATTTGGTGGCAGTCACAACTTGGCTTTACGTTCACGATGGTCACCGCCCCCCTTCCCAAGCAATGATTGTTAAAGCCTTCAGAAAATTCATGACTCCCCAGGATTGGAAGGATGTGACGACTATTCCGCCACCGCTGGTGAACGTCAGTCTCTTTGCGACAGGAGATGAATCTGCAGAAGACATATTTCGTCAGGCCATGTGCATCGCTTGCCACGTTATTCCAGGCATTCCAGATGCTACCGGAACACTCGGTCCAGCTCTCACCATGAAATCAATTACCCCTCTTCGGCACAAGGACCCAATGTATAAAGGCAAGGCCACTACCGTAAGAGAATTTATTACCGAATCCATCTTACATCCCAGCGTATATGTCACAAACGGCTATCCTGACAATACAATGCCTAAAAACTATGGCTACAAAATCAACGCACTTGCCCTTGACAAGATGGTGGACTATCTGGCCGAAGTCAAAGAAGGCAACATCCCGCCGCCGATCAAGTAACCTTCCTCTCCCCGCTCCGTGCATTCCCTCACCCTCTGTGTTAAATTTTGCTCATGCGCAACGTCGTCATCATTGGTTCCGGCCCAGCCGGCTTGACCGCCGCGGTCTATGCGGCGCGGGCGAATCTCTCTCCCCTGCTCATTGAAGGCTGGCAATCCGGCGGACAACTGACCACGACGACGGAAGTTGAGAACTATCCTGGCTTTGCCAAGGGCATCATGGGCCCGGAGTTGATGAAAGAAATGCGGGCACAAGCGGAGCGATTCGGGACGGAGTTCCTCACCGGCGATGTCACAGCTGTTGAGCTCACAACACGTCCGTTCACGATCACAATCGATGGCGAACAGACCGTGCGCACCAAGACCCTCATCATTGCCACCGGCGCGTCGGCCATTCAGATCGGGTTGAAAAACGAGGCGCGCCTTACGGGACACGGCGTCTCAACCTGTGCAACCTGCGACGGGTTTTTTTTCAAGGGAAAGGAACTGATTGTCGTCGGTGGCGGCGACAGTGCGATGGAGGAAGCGACCTTCCTGACCAAGTTCGCTACCAAGGTCTCGATCGTCCATCGCCGCGACAAGCTGCGCGCTTCCAAAATCATGCAAGACCGCGCGGCGAAGAACGAGAAGATCACGTTCCTGTGGAACTCCGTCGTCGAAGATATTCTCGGCAATGATGTAGTCGCCGGCGTGCGCCTCAAGAATCTCGTCACAGGCAAAACAACGGAACAACCTTGTGCCGGCGTCTTTGTCGCCATCGGCCATCGGCCAAACACCACGCTCTTTGCCGGGCAA
>SPAX01000288.1 GCA_005239475.1 Nitrospira sp.
GCAGGGTTTTTGAACAGATCTCGAGGGGGGCCCCACGGCGGAAGACATGGTGGTCGTCGTCTTCCACCTCGGCGAAGGGGCCGGTGAAGATTGCGAAATCTCCCTTCCAGACGCAGGGCTTCTGCTCAGGCAGAATGGCCAGCCAGCGGGGATCAGGAGGCGCAATCGCCATCGGCGACTCAGGCAGCACGAACAGCCGCTGAAATGGCGGTGCGGTCAACAGCTGCTCCGTGCGGGCGTCGATCGGTTGCGGCACGCCACGCCGGTAGCTCTTCCCCAGTTCATCGATCACCCTGCTGAAGGGGCCCACCAACGTTGCGAACCGGCTACGCGCGTGTGGTTGAACCGGCGAAAGCTTGTAGCCGGTCAGGGTGATGGAGAGAAACCGGATCCCGTCGATCTGCTGCCAGGGAATCGTCTTGACCTGATGGATAGCCAGAAATCCGGCCTCGACCATGCCGCCGATATAGTCGCTGACCGTCAGCGCGCCCGACAGGCAGTCACCCCATTTTTCCGCGTCGTGGACGAGGTATTGGGGGACCGTCTGGTCGGCGACGATATCGGAGATGGTGAACCGCCCGCCGGGCTTGAGCACGCGGAACATCTCCCGGAACACCTTGCGCTTGTCGGGGGCCAGGTTGATGACGCAGTTGGAAATGATCAGATCCGCGCTGCCCTCGTCCACCGGCATCGCGTCGGCCATGCCCTTTCGGAATTCGACGTTGGATGCGGGATGGCCCAGGTTCCTGGCCACGATCGGCGCGTTGCGCCGGGCGATCTCCAGCATCGTGTCGGTCATGTCGATGCCGATCACGCGCCCGGTGGGGCCGACGCGGCGGGAGGCCTCGAAGCAGTCGATCCCGCCGCCGGAGCCGATATCCAGGACGGTCTCGCCCGTCCGCACCGTGTCCAGTCCGGCCGGCGTGCCGCAGCCGTAGGAAATCCTCAATACTTCCTCCGGAATGAACGTTTTCAGGTCGTTGAAATTGTAGCCGGTCGGGCAGCACATCTGCTCGCCGGTGGCGGCGGCCCTGGCGTAACGTTCACTCACCTTTTGCGTAATTTCGTCAATCATGCGGGCCTCTTGTTCAGATTACGTGCGAGAATTGCCGAAACCATACCGAAGCGGCTGGACTCTGTCAACGCCGTGCGGGACGATCTCGTTGGTTGATTGATCATACTGGTTCAAGTGTTGGTCGTTCGAAATCCGGTAACCTTACAGAGGCCTGTCGTGCCTAGAACGTAATCACCTGATAGCCTTCCGACACCAGCTTTCGAAAGCTCGGGTGGCCCTCGAAATCGCCCGCCAGCTTGACGCCGGAGGCCACCACCTTGTCCTTCACTCCGAACGCGCCGGCGCAGAACTCGCAAGCACCCGCGATCCGGTCCTTCACCGACTCAAAGAGGCCGTGAAACTTGTGATCAGGCTTGGACAGCTCGGGAATCCACTTCGGCCCGGCGCCGTCGAAGATGAGCTGCACATCATCCTTGGCTTCCTTGAAGTCCTTCACCGCTTCCAGCGCGTTGACGACCCGTCCAAGCCCCTCATGCGTCTCCGTATCAGCTAACACGACTATTGCCACCTTGGCCATAAGCCTTCCTCCTTCTTATTGGATTGGAATGTTGATGAGCGTCACCGTTCTTCTACCAAGGATGGTCTCGGTCGTTCTGTGGGCTGGCTTACATTGCACACCTGTTCGGATTTCTTCGAGCCTGTGTGATGCCTTACAGAAGAAATTCACGCGACCCGATAGGATGGGGCACAGAACCGGAGAAACTCACCGCTTGTTTGTAAGGAGGTGCGCCATGACCTGCGGACGATGCGATGGCCTGATGGTGGATGAACGGATCTGCGACTGGGAGGTGACGGAGGGCGACCGCTGTACGGACGGCTATCGCTGCCTCCTCTGCGGCAACATCGTGGATGCCGTCATTGCCGGGAACAGGCGGCTCACGACGGATCCTTCCGGGTCCCGTGTGTCGCGCCCGCGTTTGCCTGGTCCACTGTCGCAGCCGGACTGGAGGCGCCGCGCCGGATCGGAGGTTACCAATACAGCCGACGGACTGGCGACCTTCTGAAAGGAGATACCTCATGTCATGCGAAGACGACCCGGTCATGACTTTGAGCCTGCGGCTTCGCCTGGTCCCATGTCCGACATGTGGGAGGCACAATCTCACGCCGATCCTGCGCTGCAATTATTACCCTGATGGGTGTCTGTGGATGGCCCGGTGTGGCTCCTGCAAAGCACAGTACCATTTCGATCTGTCGAGGAGCACCAAACCAGGTTGGAGCAATCAACTGCTTGAATCCACTGGGGACAAGGGGCCCGCGAGACGGGCGACCTGAGAAGATGGGCATGGAACGCCGATGGTGAACGTGCTGGTCGGGATTTGGTTGACCGCGATGATGGCAATCTCGTGGGAGGTCGTCATGGCCGGCGACGCACTGCTCCTGCTGAACCCGGTTCCCGACTCGCTTGGAGAAAACGGGCTGCCGAGGGGATGGCAGACGCTGCTCTTCCAGAACGTCTCAAAGCCCACGGACTATTCCATCGGTCCGGACGGAGATGGGGTGGCTCTGAAAGCCGTGAGCCATGCGTCCGCGTCCGGCCTCTATTTCGAGATCGATCTGGACGCTGATGAGTATCCGCTGATTACGTGGGAGTGGAAAGTGGCCAATCTCATCGAGCGGAGTGACGGCACGAAAAAGGACGGGGACGACTACCCGGCGCGGATCATCGTGGCCTTTCATTATGATCCGACTCACGCGTCTGTCTTCAAGCGAGCCAAGTATGAGCTTGTCCGGCTGATTTATGGGCGCTATCCGCCGGGCAGCGCGCTCCTCTATGTATG
>SPAX01000289.1 GCA_005239475.1 Nitrospira sp.
GCTTCGGCGCGGGCTTGCCCATCTGCGTGGCGATTTCGTTGAGAAAAATATCCGCGAGGATCGGCACGTCGCCGGTGCGTTCTCGCAACGGCGGAAGCCGGAACACGAGACCTGTCAGTCTGAAATAAAGATCTTCACGGAACCAGCCTTCGGAAACCCCTCGCTGCAGGTCGCGATTCGTTGCGGCCACGATACGTACATCTACCGTCGTTGGGATCGTCGCGCCGACACGATAAAACGATCTTTCCTGTAACACCCGCAACAACTTGCTCTGGTGGTCCAAGCGCAGATCGCCGATCTCGTCCAAGAAGATCGTGCCGTGGTTCGCCAGCTCGAAATAACCTTTTCGATCGGCCGTGGCACCGGTAAAGCTGCCTTTGCTATGGCCGAAGAGTTCGCTTTCGAAAAGTTCGGGAGAAATGGCCGCCATATTGACGGCGATAAAGGTCTTGCCGGTACGTGGGCTGAGCCGGTGGACGGCGCGGGCGAACAGTTCTTTCCCGGTTCCCGGCTCGCCCAGCACAAGGACGGTCAGAGGTGACTTGGCCCCTTTCTTGAGATCGCGATAGTGGCGCAGGAGCCCGGCGTCCTGGGTGATGATGCCCAGCTGCCGGCATTCGTCGCGGAGGCGATCGAGTTCGACGTCGCCTATCATAATAGGTTCGTTCGTGGCAGCACGCAGACTGTGCAATTGTTGTTCGAGCCCTTCCAGTTTTCTGCGCGCTTCTTCTTCCTGTGTCTGGGCATCGGCGAGTTGGGAACGAAGGACGTCAGTGGATCTGGTGAGTTCTTCCTGTTGACCTGTCGATTGCGTGATGGCGGCCCGCGCGACAGCGAGATCTTCCTGCAAGGTCTCTGCACGGGTCTCGCGCAGGACCAGGGCTTCGCGCACGGCGACGGCTTCCTGCTGCAGTTCGAGCATGTGTTGCTCTAAGAGCATCAGCCGCTGATGCGCGGTCAGGTGGCTCCAGATGGTGGTGCCGATGAGCACCACCAGGGCGGCTGTCAGAGGCAAGGCGAGCGGAAACACCAAGTTGGCCGCCGCGAGCGCGAGGAGAATACATATTCCATATGTGGCAATGGCTTTCCCGGCAAAGAGCAGGCTGATCGTGCCTCGGAACTGAAGAAGGAGCCAGGCGACCAACCAGGCTACGAGCAGCGTCATCAAAGAGCGGATGGCTGCGCCGAGTTGGTAGAGTCGGTTGTCGGTCAGCAGCATGTTCAAGACGTGGAGATGGACCACCGAGCTTGTGACTGTCTGTCCCGTGGGCAAGAGCGAGCTTCCCCCCGCGATAGGGTTTGGAAGAAACACGACGACCTTGCCCTTGAACCATTCGGTGAGCTGATCACGATCGTGATGCTCGATAGCGTTCCAGACGGATGAAAGAGGAATCGTTGGGAAGGCGTTGATCGTTCCATCGCCGACATAGTTGACCAAGAGCGAGGCCGTGCCTCCTTTCGAAAGAGACGGCTTCGTCGGTGAGGTCTGTTGTTGAAATGCCTCGTACAGTGCAATCCCGAAGGCTGGGACGGATTGCCTGTCACCGGCTGCCGCCACAGGCACCGTTCGTGCGACGTGATCGGAATGAGCCGTGACCAGCAGATGGCCCGTGATCGTTGTGTCCGAGGCGAGCATCGCGTCGGGGCTCTGTACCACGACGATGGGGCCAGCGGTGCTTAGGGCTTCCAGCAGTAGGGCATCGCTCGCCGCCCCGCCGAGCTGCGTCGGGCTGGCATGGTCGAGGCGATGATCGAGGCCGATCGCGAGGGCTCCGGATTCATGCGCGCTTGTCAGTAGGCGCGCGAGGATGGCCCGGTCCCATGGCCCGGTGCCGAACTCTTCTTCGCTGGCCGGATCTCGTGTGACGATAAGAAGGGATGGGCTTATCGGGATGGGTGTGCGATCGGACAACCAGAAATCGTACACGGTCCAGTCTAGAGCCGTGAATGTGGTTGCGGCTGCAGCCCACAGACTGAACGCCAGGAGAGTTGCGAGCAATCCCATGGCACCGGCTTGGAGCCAGGAGGAGCTGAGAAATTGTCGCCACAGGCGTGAGGCGTCGAGCATGACTATCCTCTATCGTTCCGCAATCTCATCCATGACATCTTTCATCTCCTGCTTGGACAGCCCCTTCAACATCGCCTTGGCTTTCTGTAAATCTGGCGTGATACCGAGGCCTTTGCCATAGATGCGTGCCAACGCTTTCTTTGACGGGATGAAACCGTCGGCAGCGGTGGTCGCAAAACACGCCAGAATGCGCCTGTCAAATTGAGCGAGGCGGGTGTCAAGGCCGGTTTCGTACAGGCGCGCAAGTTCATCGTGGGCAGTCTCGCCCAGCGCAAAGGCTTCGGCAAACAGAGCCGTAATGCCATTGGAGGCTTGGCTGTCTTTGAGCAGGGCGATGCCCAACGATTCGTTCGGATCGTTCCTGTCGGCATCCGGGTAGTCAGCCCAGAGTTCGTCGCGGTACTGTCGGAAGGCCTCAATCGCGTCTTTTCGACGGCGCTCAGACTGGTCAGGCGATAGCGCTTGTCGGCGAAGCTGTGAAAGGGATTCTGCCGCGCGCTGCTGGCCGAACTCGACGGCGTTGGTCCACCAGCGGATCGCGAGCGCCAGATTCCTTTCGACGCCCTGTCCGTTGCGATAGGCGTTCCCCATGAAGTACTGCGCCTGCGGAACCCCGCCGATCGCCGCCTCCTCCATAAATTGCATCGCTTCCTGATGCCGATTTGTCAGCTTCAAGACCAGCGCAAGACGATAGCGGGCGTCAGGAAAGTTCGGTTGCAGTTCCAAGGCTCGGCGATAGGATAGGATCGCGGCTGTGAGATTGCCCAGCGAGTACTGGACGCTGCCCAAGCTGTAATGCGCGTGTGTGAGTTCAGGATCGAGCAGGATGGCTTCCATCAAGGCTATGGCAGCGGCATGCCCATCTTGTTTGGCCATCAGTGTGACACCGAGTTGCAGATGGGCTCTGGCATTATTCGACTCGAGCTTGAGCGCCACGCGGCATTCATCGAGCGCGGCATCGAGATCACCGATGGCGTAGAGCCCTTGTGCCAACTTTAGCCGGTCGGCGGCGTTGTTCGGCGACACACGGACTGCGCTGCGCAACTCACCCAGCACCATTATGGCGTCCGCTCGCTCGTGCGGCAAAAGTTCCGGGAGCCGGTGCTCATCTGTAGACACTGGAGTAGCCGAGGATTCGGAAGACTGGGTCGGGTATTCGACCGCTGGGGAGGGTGTGTCCGCAGGCGCTTGTGCGAACGACGAATGGACGGGGAACCGTATGGTGAAGGACGCGAACAAGAGGGTCACGAGCACCAATCGACGACGCATCGGAAACCTGTGATCCTCCGGATCTGTTGTCAAAGACGGAGTGTATTATATCACCGAATCGATGCCGGTGGGCCGGGTGAGGTCCATTGAGGGGGGCGGCGATTCGTGATTCAGCGGGCGCTCTGAATGGCCTGCTGCAGGCGCTGAACCGTGCTCTGGAGATCAGGTCCTGAACGGAGCAGGGGCTCATGCTGCACCCGCCAGACTGGTTCGAGGGGGGCCGGGTCACTGGCCAGTCGGGGAATCACATGCCAGTGGATGTGGGGGAGTTGGTTGCCGAGGAGCTCATAGTTGATCTTCCTGACCTCATAGACCTGCGCGACAACCTTGGCGACCAGGTTCACTTCTTCCATCAGCTGAATCCGTTCCGTGGGAGCCAGATGAAACATCTCGGTCGCGTGGCGTTTGAAGACGACGACGGTCCAGCCGGGGAAGAATTGATCCTCATGTAGGTAGGCCTTGGAGAGGCCGAGGTCAGCGATGAGATGGTCTTCTCTCGGCCAGCTGCCTTGGCAGGCCGTGCATGTTGGATTCGTCACGGTTGATTGGCCTTCCGCCACTCTTCTTCTGTCACCACTCCCTTTTTGATCAACAACTGAATCAGCTTGTCGACGGAGTTGTGACTGGGAGCTGTTGGAGTGGCTCCCGGCTGAACCTGGGCAGCCGGGGTTTGTTTTGGTTCAGGCGGTGGACGTTTCTGCCCCAGCACTTTGAAGGAAGGCGTGAAGACGGAAAGGTAATCCTTGTTCCTGAGGCGGACGGTAGCCGGAAGGCTGTCGGTGAGTGAGGCGAGATCCTGGGTCGGCCCAACCGGAATGCGAAAGAACGGTTTGCCATCGTCGGTTTCGCCGTCTTGCTGGGTCGGCCCAACCGGAATGCGAAAGAACGGTTTGCCATCGTCGGTTTCGCCGTCTTGTCCGAGTATATCAAAGCGGGTGAGGAAGGATTCGCCTGTTAACCCTTCTCGGTCTTCACCGGCAAGGTTGGTAATCTTGTCGAGGACGATCACCAATGAGTCGGCGATCAGTAGATCAGACGTGTGGTTCCTGACACTGACGTTGTAGCGATATTCGCTCGTGAAGTTGTCGCGGCCTGTGAGGGTGACGACGACGGTGGCCTTGCCGGTCAAATCCGTGAGCTGATCCAGCGTCCCTGCACTGCTTTCTGGCGCCATCGGCCAGAACAGACCGAGTAGGATGACTGCAAAACTCAGCCGCCAGACGGTCACATTTCTCGACATGGCTGCCTTCCAAGGTTGTGAAAAGCACTTCGCCCTCAGCTGGTTTGAGCATAGCAAAGATCGCGACGTTGGGCGAGCCTTTGTTGTCCTGCTTGCCTTGACACGCTCTTTCCGCGAACGCTATTCTCGCCACAGTTGGAGTTGTGCTCAACCCTTCTACTGTCATTACGAATGAGATCCATTTCACAGCGCGCTCCGCTCCTGGTTCCCCATACTCTCGTGACGCAGTTAATGGCGCTCTACGACTATCCGCATCCCTCGCAACGCGGTCGAATCATCCGCGGGTACGATCGGCCGCATGCGGTACGGACTGCGCGTATGTGCGCATCGGTGGCCACGGCGCTGGGTCACGGAGCCGAGCGGGTCCGCCAGTATCAGATTGCTTGTCTGCTGCATGACTTGGGCCGTGCCGGTCTCGATCGCCAACTCTTTGGGAAGATTTGGTCCTGGGCCAAGGAGCGCGGGATCCCGACGAGGCCACGGGAATGGAGAGCCCTACACCAAGACACCCGCTACGGACGCGAAACGGAGGCCTTTCTCCGGTACTATCGAAAAGATCTTGAGGCCGCTGGTATCGCGATGACTCCCTGGGCGAAGGAACAGGTCGAGATGCGGCTGGGATATTCGCGCCGGCTTGCCCGTCGACTGCGTACTGTTCGACCAGCCATCAAGAAGATGGGGGTGACCTGGGCGCCTTGGATGCAGCAGGTGATGCTCTATTATTACTATCCGGAGAAGCTGGCGTCTGCCAAGCCCTGGGTCAGGCAGTTGGCGGAGATTCTTGTCGCCTGTGAGCAGTTTGAAGCCTACAGCAATCAGCGTCGTGGACGGGACTATTATGTGCGGAAGAAAGAAACGTTGGTCGATGCCTTTGCCTATCTGGAGACGTTGCAGCAGGATGGCATTTTGAGTGGCGCGGTGATGGGGGCCTTGCGTCGGTTGACGGCGCAAGGCGAGTTTGATGCAATTCTGGAGGAGGCTCGTGGCTGTGCCTTTACGCGTGGCGAGCGACGAGCCCTCCGAGCGATGGAGTCATAAGATGGCGGTCAAGACGGTATCGTTGCGTCTCACCCTGCAGGGGAACACGCAGATCGAAAATATTACGAAGTCTGTGGTCGACGCTCTGGCAGGCACTGGGCTGTCGTCCGGGATCGTGACGGTGTTCATTAAGCACACCACCGCGTCAGTGATGATCATCGAAGATGAACCGGGTATCAGGGCCGATACCAAGACCTTCTGGGAGGGAGCTGTGCCGGCCGATCCTGCCTGGCAGCACAACACGAGGAATGCCGGTGAGGACAATGGCCACAGCCACCTGCGAGGGCAGCTGCAAGGGCCGTCGGTTACTATTCCCTTCCTGGACGGGACGATGTTGCTGGGGCCCTGGCAACAGATTGTCGTCGTTGATTTCGATACCAGATCCAGGAGCAGGGAACTCATTTTCCAAATCATGGGGGAATAATCAGGATGAAAGGGCGAGTTGTGTCGGCGGGACTCTTGCTCATCAGCCTCTGGCCTACCTTGTCGATAGCTGAGTGGGGGAAGCCGTTGGGCGGGGCCTACGGCGGGCCTGAAGGGAAGCCGCGCGTCGTGACGCCCTCGCCCGCCGAGTTTGGCGCGGACGAGCGGGCCACGATGGCCGTGTTTGAGCGGGCGACGAAATCCGTCGTCTTCATCGCGAATACGGCGATTCAGCGAGACCCCTGGTCGTTCAATCTCTTTGAGGTCCCCCAAGGGTCCGGATCGGGATTCGTCTGGAATAAGCAGGGGCACATCGTCACCAATTTTCATGTCGTCTACGGGGCCAATTCGGTCACCGTCACGCTGGCCGATCGGACGGAGCATAAGGCCACGCTCATCGGTGCCGACCCCGATCATGATGTGGCAGTGCTCCAGATTCGTGCGCCCGAAGAGGCGCTTTCGCCCCTCGCCGTCGGGACGTCGCAGGATTTGCGCGTCGGACAGAAAGTACTGGCGATCGGGAATCCGTTCGGCCTTGATCACACGCTGACGACCGGCGTGGTGAGTGCGTTGGGGCGGACGATCAAGTCCCTATCGAATCAGACGATTGAAGGGGTCATTCAGACCGATGCCGCCATCAATCCGGGAAATTCCGGCGGGCCGCTGCTCGATAGCGCCGGTCGATTGATCGGCGTGAATACGCAGATTGTAAGCCCGAGCGGGGCCTTCGCCGGAATCGGCTTTGCCGTACCGGTCGACACGGTCAACCGCATCGTCCCGGAGTTGATCAAGTACGGGAAACTCATCCGTCCTGGCCTCGGGGTCTCGCTCGTTCCCGATGCGATGGCCAAGCGGTGGGGGATCAAGGGGCTGATTATCGGTAAAGTTTCGCGTGGCAGCGGGGCGGAGCAGGCTGGGCTGAAGGGTGCACGTGAAACCACCACCGGCCGGGTGGAATTGGGCGACATTATCACGGCAGTCGAAGGCCAGCCGGTTGGGACCCTGGACCAACTGATGGATGTGATGGAACATCACAAAGTCGGCGATCAGGTCACGGTCGAAATCTTGCGGGGGACCCACCGCGAACGTGTCTCCGTGACCCTCCAAGCCGTCAATTGAATGGTTGCGATAAGCGGCAATCCGTGAGGTCTCTATGGTAGGATCACCCATCTGTTCCGCTTGGAGAACCACCGATGAGTGATCGCCGGCCTACTGAACCACAGAACTCAGAACCCAACGGGAAGACGGAGGGTGCCGCGAATCCGTCGATGCGCATGGGATCCGATCCGCTTGAGCTCATTGAGCAATGTCTCGCCTCATTCCCCGACAGTGACCCCCGGCAGAAGATCCTCTACAAGTTGCGCCATGCTGTGATCCTCGGGCAAGCGGCCCAGCAGCAGCGAGAAGTCGAATTCAAGAAAGTCGCCGATGTCATCACGAAGCTCACGGCGCCGGCCAATCGGGTCGGTACCCTGCTTGAGGTGCCGGGTGAAGGCCTCGCACGGATCCTGGTGGGGGGCGCTGAGTTTTATGCCTCGGTCGATCCACGGGTGCAGGCCGCCGAGTTAAAGATCGGCGCTCAGATTCTGGTCAACGAAGCCTACGCGGTGATTAAGATATTGGGGTATGACCGTAACGGACCTGTGTTGAAAGTGGCGGAAGCGTTAGCAGATGGGCGGCTTCGTTTTGAGCAGGAGATGGGGCGGCAGGTCCTGATTCTACAACGATCGAGTGATCTTATCGGCGTGGACCTGAAGGCAGGCGATGAGGTGCGTATCGACCCCAGCCTCCATGTGGCGATTGAGAAATTGGAAGACCGGAAATCCAAGTCCCACTTGCTCGACGAGGTTCCCACTGTCACGTGGGAGCAGATTGGTGGGCAAACGGAGGCGATCGCGGCCATTCAGAAGGCAATTGAGTATCCCTTGCTCCATGCGGACACGTTTCAGCGCTTCAAGTTCACTCAACCGAAGGGCTTCCTGCTTTACGGCCCTCCCGGCTGCGGAAAGACCTTGATTGGACAAGCGGCAGCCGCCAGCCTTGCAAAGCTGGTGGGGGAGTCGGGTTCTGGTTCAGCCGGTGTGAAGGGGGACAAGCCGCCGGTGACTCGCGGGGCTTTCCTCCACATCAAGGGGCCCGAGATTCTGAATATGTGGCTGGGGGAATCGGAGCGGATGGTCCGGGATCTCTTCGCCCAGGCCCGCGCTCGCCGGAAAGAGGGGGCCCTCCCATTTATTTTCATCGACGAAGCGGAATCGGTTCTTGGCACGAGGCGGGCCTCTCGTTCCTTCAATATCTCCAGCACCCTGGTGCCGATGTTCTGTTCCGAGATGGATGGAATCGAGTCGCTGCAGGATGTGGTGATCATTCTGGCTTCGAACCGTCCGGACCTGATCGACCCGGCTGTGTTGCGGCCAGGGCGTATCGATCGCAAGATCAAAGTGAGCCGTCCGAATCGTGACTCGGCGGCGGCGATTCTGAACGTATACCTGACAGATGACCTGCCTCTGGACCGGCAATGGATTGACCAGCATGGCGGAGATCGGAAGAAGGCCTGTGCCGACCTCATCGAGCATGCGCTCTCCGCGATCTTTTCGCGCATCGATGAGAATCGACTTCTGTCGATTCGGCTCCGAAACGGACAGAATAAGGTCCTCTATCGAGGTGATCTGATCAGTGGTGCGATCTTGGCTTCGATCGTTCAACGGGCGAAGGAACAGGCGATCGATCGCATGATTGCAGCCGGCGGGGTTGAGCAGGGCGGCATGACATTAGGAGATCTGGTGACTTCAGTTCACGCAGAATTCCGGGAGGGTGAGATGTTGCCGCCCGATGATGCGGCGGAAGAATGGCTCAAGCTCCTCGATCACCATCCTGAACAGGTTATCGGGATTTCCTCGTTCCGGCGCGGCCGGCAAGCAGAGGAACGGTTGGTGAATCAAATCATATAGGGGTCTTTAAGTCTTAAGGTCGTAAAGTCATCAAGCCTGAAATCAGTGCTTTGTGACTTGAAGACTTTAGACTTGATGACAAATTGACGATGCGCCTTTTTGGAATTGAAACAGAGTATGGGATTACCAGGGAGGACCAGGATGCGGTCGATCCGGTCGTGGAGTCGATGGAACTGGTGCGGGCCCATCTGACGGCCTCCTTCGAGCGGCGCTGGGACTATGGCGGTGAAGATCCGCACGAGGATGCGCGGGGGTTTCGGGTCTCCGTCCTGCAGCAGGATAAAGAAGAAGACGAGTTTGCCAAGGTCGATGCCCATCGGCCGTTTTCGTTTCACGAGATGAAGAGCGATCTGGTCCTCCCGAACGGCGCACGCTTCTATAACGATCATACACATCCTGAATATTCCACGCCTGAATGCCGAACGCTATTAGATATCCTCGCCCATGACCGTGCCGGAGAGCGTATTGCCCAGCGGGCGGCGGAGCGTCGAAACCAGGTACTCGGCGGGCCTCATGTGCAGCTCTACAAGAACAACACGGACTTTCACGGACATAGTTACGGCTGTCACGACAACTATCTCCTGTCACGCTCGATTCCCTTCCCTGCGCTAATTGCGGGGCTGCTACCGTTTCTTGTCAGCCGGCAGGTCATTGCTGGAGCCGGCAAAGTCGGGGTGGAAGGTCAAGAAAGCGGGTTTGTGCCAGGCCAGTATCAGCTGTCTCAACGAGCCGACTTTATGGAGACGGATCTGAGCGTCGACACGATGCATAACCGGCCGATTCTGAATACCAGGGACGAACCGCATGCGGTTCGTGATAAATATCGACGGCTCCATCTCATCATCGGCGATGCCAATATGTGTGAGTACAGCACCGCGTTGAAAGTCGGGACGACGCAGTTGGCGCTGGAGTTGATCGCGCACGATGCAGCCCCAACTCTTGAGTTGGAACATCCCGTCACCGCGGTGAAGCAGCTGTCTCGCGATCAGAATTTGAAGGCGACGGTTCGTCAGAAGAACGGCCGCACCATCACGGGGCTCGACATTCAAGAGCAGTACTACCTCGCGGCCGAGAAGCACTTGGCCGGTGTTGACCAGGAGACCGATTGGATCCTTCACGAATGGGCCGCCACACTACGGTTGCTCACTGGCGATCGTCGACAACTAGTCGGCCGGATTGATTGGGTTACTAAGCTCTGGCTGTTGGAAACCTTTATGCAGGAAGAGCGGATTGGATGGGATGATCCCTGGCTGGCGAGCCTGGATTTGGAGTACCATAATGTGAATCCGGATCGCGGGCTCTTCCTGGGGCTTGAGGCCGAGGGGAAAACCTGGCGGATGACGTCGGAGCATGATGTCGAATCGGCATTGGTGGTTGGCCCGGCCGACACCAGAGCGGGTATTCGAGGCCTCTGCATCAGACGATTTCCGGATCAGATCAAGTCGATGCAGTGGGAACGTATTCAGTTCAGCGGGGGGCTGTTTCCGCGAACGTTAGAGATGGGCGACCTCTTTGAGCCACAGGCGGTGCAAGCTTGCGCGCAGATATTCGAGAGTGCGGCATCTCCGATGGATGCGTTGAACGCATGGAACAGAGGAAAGGAATCCCAATTATGAACTATATTTCAACGCCGGAACGCCGTGAAGGGCCTGGCAATCCGATGCCGAAGGCTCCGAGTCCGTCCGATGAGGGTGGCGGGCCGAAACGGCCAGAGACCGGGTCGCCCGATAAAGATAATTTGCTCAAGCGCATGCGCAAGGTCGATCCGAAACAGGCTGAGCGGTATCGACAACGGACGGGGGAGTAAAGACGTTAGGGGTAAGGGGTTAGGCGTGAGGGGGTAGGTTCTGAGGTTCGATCGCCTGACGCTTCACGTTTCACGCTTCACGAGGGGTTTCCAAGATGGGGATGCAAGGGGATTTTCTTCAGCTGTTGAAGGAACAGGGCTACACACTCGGCGCACCGACGGCGATTGGAAGTGGTCATGCGCTGACAAATGCCACCACGATTCTGGCCTTCAAGTATCGTGATGGCGTGCTGGTGGCAGGAGATCGACGCGCAACTGCCGGCAATATGGTGATGTACGATCGCACAGACAAGGTGTTGGAGATCGATCGGCACAGTGTGATGGCGATTGCCGGTGTCCCGGCGACTGCCTATGAAATGGTGCGTGTCCTGGAACATTCCTTCAAATACTATCGGAGGACCCAGCTGCAAGAGTTGAGTTTCGACGGGAAGCTTCGCGCGGTCTCCAAGCTCCTGAAGGACAATGTACCTGCGGCGTTGGCCGGGACGGGCGCGGTGGTCCCGGTGTTTGCCGGCTACGATATGGAGCAGGGCTCGGCCAAGATCTACTTCTACGATATCCTCGGGGCGGAGTTTGAAGGCGTTGAGTATGCCGTGTCTGGGTCCGGTTCCCCCACGATCAGAGGGATCTTGCACTATCTGAATACGTGGGGCGAGCAGCCCCTCAGTGTACTATCCGAAGAACAGGCCATGGTGCAGGCCTTACGATTGCTCACGAGTGCGGCGGAGTTCGATTCGGCGACCGGTGGTATCAACCGGGAGGCGAGTCTCTACCCCGTGATCAAGTTGGTTACCGGGGCTGGCGTGCAGACGGTGCCCGATGCGACATTGAAACCTCTCTATGAATCACAGGTGGTGCGCTATGTATGAAGAGCCCTATCGCTGGGTGGAAGCCGTCGGCAATCGACGTCAGTATCTCGACGAGCAGTTTAAGCAGGGGAGCCCGGTTGTCGCACTGACCTATGAGGGGGGCATTCTCCTGACGACGGTGAGCAAGGGGACCCCGAAGCTCTACGAGATCTACGACCGGCTTGCATTGGGCGGGATGGGGCATCCAACGGATTTAGAAAAGCTTCGCTTTAGTCTGCTCGAAATGGCGCATGTCGAAGGCTTCAACCGCTCGCCGTCCGATGTGACGGGATCGCGACTGGTGAAATACGGCATTGCCCCGGTAATTAAGCAGGCCTTCGAAGAAGTGTATAAGGCGCCGTTCATCGTACGCATTCTCGTGGCCGAGTTGGGGCAGAAGCCGGAGAAGGACGCGCTCCTGACGATCAACTACGATGGCACGTTTGAGGAAACAACGGGTCGTGCGGTCCTGGCTGCCACTTCGGCTGTTCAGACGAAGATGGTGTCCTATCTCAAGGAGCAGACGCCTGCCACGCTGTCATTGGAACAGGCGTTGGATCTGGCGTTGCGAACCTGGGCGATCGGTTCGTTAGCGCATCAACAGGATGAGGCAGACCAACAGGCTGAAGCCAATCCACCGACAAGTGGAGCGGGCCCATCGGCCGTCGCAATCCCAAGCAGTGACACTTTGATCGCACATCTACGGGGCATTGCCGGTGAACGGACGATCGAATGCGCGGTCCTCGACCGTCAGGCGCCCGGCACCTCCAAGTACCGGTCGCTCAAGCAGGCGGATCTCTCACGCCTCCTGCCGAAGGCGCTTCAATCCGTCGTAGTGGGCTGAGATGCTGAACCGTATTTTTGGACTTGAAACCGAATACGGACTCTTGGTGAATCAAGACCATCCTGATCATTCCCCCACCTGGTTTGCCCATAAGATTCGAGACCATCTCTTTCATGTCCAGCGGCGCGGCGTTCTTGATCTGCACCACCGAGGACACGATGAACCGCCTGGCAATGGAGGATTTCTCACCAACGCCGGGCGCATGTACCTCGACATGGGACATCTGGAGTGGGCTTCGCCGGAGTGTGAATCGCTCAGTGATGTGGTGGCCGCCGACCGCGCCGGCGATCAGTTGCTACAGGATGCGATTCAAGACCTCGGTCTGGCCGACACGGTTTCGTTGATCAAGAACAATGTGGATCATGAAACCGATGCGACTTTTGGATCGCACGAGAACTATCTCGTGTCGCGCCGCTTCCCCTTTACGCGGCGCGGCCTCGGGCCCTTTGTAACCTTCCTGGTCACCAGACAGATCTTTACGGGTGCCGGACGTGTGGGCACGGCGGGTCCCCAGGACGCCTGGATTCAGATGGACCGACTCATCGTGCCGCGAGGAGCGAGCCATCGCCATGCGCAGCAGCCGGTCCTCCCGTTTCAGCTCTCTCAGCGCGCAGATTACATCGTGAATGACTTTTTCGAATGGGTGCAGCAGAATCGCGCCATCGTGAATACCAGGGATGAACCGCTGGCCGATCCGAATCAATACCGTCGCATTCATTTGCTATTGGGCGATTCAAATATGGCCGAGGTGGCGACGGCCTTGAAGTTGGGCACGACAGGGCTGGTCCTTCAACTGATCGAAGAGGGCCATGCGCCGCTCGATCTTGAGATCCATGAACCGGTCGAAACTATGCAGGAACTGTCACAGGATCAGGACCGACTATGGATGGTTCGACTGCAATCGGGGAAGACGATCTCTGCGATCGACATTCAGGAAGCGTTTCTCGCGGCGGCGCAAGCGCACTATCGGGGACAAGACGACGAAACCGATTGGGTGCTCGATCAATGGGAAGCGGTCTTGCAAGATCTTCGAGGGGATTACACGACGCTGGTGGGCCGGGTCGATTGGGCCTCGAAGTTGTGGCTGCTCGAAACCTTTCGCGAGGCGGAACAGATGACGTGGGCAGACCAGGCTCTGAAGAGTCTTGATCTGGAGTATCACAATCTCCATCAAGGCAAGGGGCTCTATTATGGTCTCATGGAAGAAGGGCGGGTTCCACGACTCACCACGGACAAGGCGATTGCCTTGGCCATGGACCATCCACCACGCAACACCAGAGCGTTTGGGCGGGGTGAACTTGTCCGACATTTGCTGGCCTGTGGACCTCCTGATGAACCAGATGACCCCAAGCCGGAAGAACGGTTCTCTCCCCCGTATGTGATCAACTGGTCGATCTTCCAACTGCGTGGGCACGCGCCCTTTCCCATGCCAGATCCGTTCAAAACCTACGTGCAGGAAGTGCGTGCCCATCTTCAAGCAGCCTGATATCTGGTTGGCCTGCGCGTACTCTCTTCATGCCCACACATACCCTCGATTAAACAGGGTGGGGCTGGTTCATGCTGAGTTAATTGCGAAGTGCGCGGCACTTGTGGCTGCCACGGGCTTTCGCAAGCAGCGCAAAACGGCCTAGCCTCCAAGTTCACCGGCTACGTCGAGCCCAACGCAGCCGGTTCCGCTCACGTTCGTTCTTGCAAAAAGTCCACAATCCGGTTCTCTGCCCAGTAGGAATCTTCTCCGTTCTGTGCCCAGTGAAAGAACCCGCAATGTCCTCCGTGGCGGGGCGCGATCACCCGAATCGTCGGGTGGCGCTGAATCAGCGGCACCGTAAACATGGAGTAGGGAATGAAGGGATCATCTTGTGCCGTGATGATGAGGGTGGGGACGGTGATGGAATCGAGCACATGGCATGCGCCTGAGCGATTGTAGTAGTCGGTTCCACTGGCGTATCCCCCGTCCGGGGCTGTGTAGCGGTCGTCGAATTCGCGCATCCAGGCGATGCCGGCAAGTTCCGAGAGATCCCACTTGCCGGGGAGGAGCTCGGCCTTTCGGCGCAGTCGTGCCTTCAAACTCACGAGAAAGTGTCTGTGATAAATCCAGTTGCGCGGCTGCTCCAAAGCCTCGACGCATAGCGGGGGATCGATATTCGGACAGACCGCGATCGCGCCGGCCAAGACTGGTTCTGACGAGCCGGTTTCTCCAGCTGCCTTCAGGACGAGATTCCCTCCCATCGAATAGCCGACAAGCCAGATGCGATCTAATCCATCTACATACGCCAAT
>SPAX01000029.1:0-20591 GCA_005239475.1 Nitrospira sp.
CACGGCTGGAAGTCCGATGTGGGTTGTGGTGCTGCCTTCTAACAGGGGTATCCAGGTATGTAACCCGGCCATCTTAGACGTAGCCTGTCTGAGCGAAGGGCTGACGGCGATGTCGGAAGAGGATCCTCCATCCATGGCCATAACCTGGCGTAGGGAGGGAAAGGCGTCCCGCAGACATTCCCCAAGGGCATGGAGTGACACCACTTCCGTGGTCTTGAGGACCAGGAGATGCCCATTGTCTTGTTCTGCGACGAGGGTCTGATGTGCGCGTTTCCCGGTTTGGCGCACGCGGACCTTTCCTGTCCGGTCAAGGAGCATGAGGGATTGTGCCACTTCTCGATAGGGAGGTTTCCGTTCGTCGAAGGTGTCAAAGGTCAGGTCCAAAACCCCCGCGCGGCGTGAACGATCCTCCGCCGGTTCTGCCACAAACAGTCCCATCCAGGTGGCGTGCCGCTTGTTCCCCAGCGAACGGCCGTTTCCATAGAGCAGCCCGAGATACGCATAATTCTCGCGGAAGAGCCCGGCATTGAAGACCAAGTCGTGGCCGGTTTGTTCTTGCCATTGGCGAATATCGAGCGGGTCCGGGAGACCGTCTTGCTGGTAGTAGTGCACGGTAAAGCGATAGCGATCGGGATCGATCTCGACGGCGAGCAACGGCGCGACGTCTGGGCATTGTGTGTGAGGATCCCAGACGGAAATGGATAAACCGTCTCCGAGTTGATCCCCCGTGAGGGTCTGAGCCGTCGTCGTCGAAGGTCCGCTGAACATCACGAAGATGATACCCAGGAGACAACAGGCGACAGGGGCGAAATGGAGGGACCAGTGGAAGCTGTTGTCCTGCGCCATAGTGTCTCAGAAGCAAGTATAGAGAGAGCTGATACGGAGCGTCAAATCGTTCGAGGAAGAGGGGCAACGGCTGCGATGAGAGCCTCGCATGGTCAGTGCGGGGTTTTCGGGGGTGTCGATGGGGAGGGGGCGCCGGTCCTGTCTGATGGCGTGCTGGCATCGAGCAGAGTGCGGACTGCGCGGGCGAGTACCTCAGGAGTGAAGGGTTTTTGCAAGAAACTGCTCGTGCCCTCTTCTTGTCCGGCCATAATACCGACGTCATCCATATACCCAGATATGAACAGGGTTCGTAAATCCGGCTTGATGACGGAGAGATGCTGTGCCAGTTCCCGTCCACCCATGCCCGGCATGACGACGTCGGTCAGGAGGAGTTGTAACGATCCTGTTTGTTGTGTCGCCAGCAAGCAGGCTTCGACCCCGTTCTTGGCTTCTATGACCCGGTAGCCCAGCTTCCGCAGTTCGTCCCGGATGAGCATACGTACGCTTGATTCATCTTCCACCAAGAGAATCGTTTCCGTCCCTTTCTGAGTCTGTCCCAAGGGCTGGGTCGGCGCGGTGGTGAGGATGTCGGACTCGACGCTCGGGAAATACAGGTCGAAGCGCGTGCCGTGACCCACTCGACTGGTGACGTCGATGGCACCACCGCTTTGGGTAACAATTCCAAACACCGTGGAGAGGCCCAGACCGGTGCCCTTCCCCTCCTCCTTCGTGGTGAAGAATGGTTCAAAGATATGGGATTGTGTCTTGCGGTCCATGCCACAGCCGGTATCGCTGACGGACAACCGGACATAGTTACCTGGCGGCAAGGGGGTGACCTGGTAGACCGGACTGCGGGTCAGTTCGACCTGGGCCGTTTCGATCGTGAGCGTTCCACCCTTCGGCATGGCATCCCGCGCATTGACGACGAGATTGGCCAGGACCTGTTCAAGCTGGGCTTGGTCGGCGCGCAGCCGCCCGTTCGTCGGATCGAGTTTAGTGACGAGCTGGATGTCCTCACCGATGAGGCGGCGCAGGAGACTTTCCAGACTCGTGACAGCGGTATTGAGCGACAGAATTTTGGGGTCCAGCGATTGTTTGCTGCTGAACGTGAGCAGTTGTCGGATCAGCGTTGCGGCCTTTTCGCCGGCCTTCAGTGTTTCTTCGGTCTTTCCGCGAAGGGGGTGTTGAGGGCCGAGTTCCTTCAAGAGGACTTGGCTGTAGCCCATGATGACGGTCAGGAGATTGTTGAAGTCATGCGCGATCCCTCCGGCCAACCGGCCAACCGCTTCCATCTTCTGGGAATGCCGAAACTGTTTCTCGCTCTGCCGAAGGGCCTCTTCCGCCCGTTTCCGTTCGGCGCGGTCATCGAGCTCACGGAGTGCACGCTGGACTGAAGGCACCAGTCGTCCGAGCCGTTGCTTGAGTACATAGTCCGTCGCGCCTTGATGCATGGCGTCGATGGCCAGTTCCTCTCCGATGGTGGCCGAGACGAAGAGAAAGGGCACGTCGGGACAGTGCTGGCGTGCCAAGGTGAGCGCCGTCATGCCGTCGAAGCCAGGGATCGAATAGTCTGCCAGGATGAGGTCCATCCGGCCCTCCTTGAGGGCCGTCACAAAGGCCTGGCGCGTGTCGACGAGTTGCGTCTGACAAGGGATGTTGCCCTCCATCAGGGTGGTCGTAATGAGTTCCGCGTCGACCGGATCGTCCTCGAGGTGAAGTAGGCGGAGCGGGGTTTTCACAGGTCCTTTGTGGGAGGCTACTCGATTGGGTCAGAGCCTTCGGGAGGCGGCTCGTTGATCACGCCCCAAAAAACACCAAGCTCTTTCACGGCCGCGATGAACTGCTGAAACTCAACCGGCTTCACCACGTAGGCGTTAGCGCCCAACGCATAGCTTTGGGCCAAATCGCGCTCCTCGCGCGAGGACGTAAGCATGACGACGGGAATCGGTTTCAGGTTCACGTCGTTCTTAATCGTTTTCAAGACCTCGAGCCCGTCGATTTTTGGCATCTTGAGATCCAGGAACACGACGACGGGATTACCCTGCTGCCTGGAGGCAAAGATTCCGCGACAATAGAGGTAGTCGAGGACTTCAGCTCCGTCGTGGCAGACCACCACTTTGTCGGCGATGTGCTGTTCTTCCATGGCGGCGAGCGCAAGCTCGGCGTCACGCGGGTTATCTTCCGCGAGCAGGATGGGTTTGACCGTGGTCATTTGAGAGACCTCGCGAGCGGGAGCGAAAAGTAGAAGGTGGCCCCTTGGTCCACTGCGCCTTCGGCCCAGGTCCGTCCACCATGCCGATGGATGATTCGGCGGACGTTTGCGAGACCAATGCCGGTGCCTTCAAACTCGTCGTTCCGATGGAGTCGCTGAAAGACGCCGAATAACTTGTTCACATACTGCATATCGAATCCCACCCCATTATCACGTACGAACACCTCAGCTTCACCGGAGTTCCGTCTAACGGCGCCGATCTCGATCTTGGTCTCCGGCCTCGTGGCTGTGAATTTCAGCGCATTGGAGATCAGATTCACGAAGACCTGGCGCAACATCGCCGGATCTCCCGACACGTTAGGTAATGGATGTATTGTCCAGGAGATCGTCCGCCCTTGCAAGTCAAGACGTAAATCGTGAAGGACAGTCTTGACGAGTTGATCCAAGTTGACCGTCGTGCGGAGCATGTCCTGGCGACCCATACGGGAAAAGACGAGTAGGTCGTCGATCAGTTGTCCCATCTGCTTCGCGGAGTCTGAAATCGTCTGCAGATAGCGGCGCGCTTTGTCGTTGAGCGCCTCACCGGCCGCCTTGGACAACAGGGCCGCATACCCGTCGATATGACGGAGCGGGGCGCGCAGGTCATGCGACACGGAATAGCTGAAGGCTTCTAATTCTTTATTGGCGGCTTGGAGCAGCTCGCCCCGGCTCTGCAACTCCGTGGCCACGCGGCGTCGCTCGGCGACGTCGTGATGGATCAAAAAATATACGGAGGCCAAGAGGACCAATTGCAGGAAGGCACCGAGTCCGAGCAAGGCGATCGTATTTTTCGTGCTTCCAGCGGATTGCGCCACGCGGTCATACAGTGCTCGTTGTTCGGCCGCGTCGAGCTCCGTCATCAGGCGATTGATTCCCTCGATCTCGTTTTTTGCCGCTCCGGCGAGTGCGAGGTGGCGGACGCCTTCATAGCCATGCTTCTCACGTTGGGCGATGGCTCCCGCCTCTGCAGCCAATTGGCTGGCGATGAGCTGTTCGAGTGTCGCCACACGGGCCTGTTGCTCTGCTCTCTCGTTCGTCAGGCTCCTGAGATAGCGAAGGTATTCGGGCATTTGTTCGACCACGGTCCGGTAGGATGTGAGGTACGACTCATCGCCGGTTACGAGATAACGCCGATGGCCACTTTCAGCGGCGCCGAGGGCTTCTCCGACTGAACCGAGCAGCTGTACCAATTCGTGGCTCTTGGTATCGAGCCGGCTATTCTCGATCAAGACGGCTGTGTTGCGGTAGGAAATGGCACTGATGACCACAATGCCGGCAAAGACGAGCCCAAACCCCGCTAGAACGCGTCGCTCGATCGACCAATGGGTGAACCACTCCATGCGCCCGCCGGTGTTGGGAGTCGGTGCCGGATTGCTGTCGGGAACCGGTTCCGATCGAACAGGTGCGGGCGTGGCTGGACGTTCCTGCGTGACGGATTCCATGGTTCAGGTGTGTGTGGGCGTGGGGCTGTAAGCCAATGTCATGGAAACTGTACCCTCCTCCGGAAGACCCTGCAAGAAATATTTTAGCAGAATACTCGCTGGATGCTGTGGAACCGTCCCCGGTGGCCTTAGCCGCCGAAGGGGATGACGGCCGGGGGAACGGGAAGGGATGCGGTTGGATCAGCCAAGTTTGAAAACATCAAGAGGGCAGAGACAACCCAGTCGGTGACGGGTTGCGGGTAGATGCCGATCGTGAGTGTGCCTGCGAGACAGACGTAGAGCACCACTTTGATCGGGCCAGAAATCTTAAGTGGTGACCGGTCGTGGGGTTCGCTGATGTACATCTTCTTTACGACGATGAGGTAGTAGTACAGGGAAATGACAATGTTGATGAGCCCCACAGTGATGAGCACGTAGAGCCCTTCCTTTATGGCCGCGACAAAGATGTATAGTTTGCCGATGAATCCGGCCAGCGGGGGTACCCCGGCCAGCGACAAGAGGAAAATCAGCATTGAAAAGGCAAGAAATGGCGACCGGCGGCCCAGGCCGCTGTAGTCGTCGATTTCCTCACTGCCGATGGCTTCGCTAACGGCGATAACAATGGCCCAGGCGCCGATATTGGCGAACAGATAGGTCAGGAGGTAGAACAGCATCGCGTCGCTGCCCATCTTCGTCCCGGTCGCGAGACCGATCAGCAGGTTGCCGATCTGGGCGATACCGGAATAGGCCAAAAGCCGTTTCATGTTCTTTTGGGCAATGGCCACGATGTTGCCGTAGGTCATGGATAAGATTGACACGGCGACAATCAATAGGGCCCAGATCGGCTTAAAGGTCGCCAAAGCGACGAAGAACATCCTTATGAGGATGGCAAAGGCCGCTGCCTTTGGTGCGATGGAGAGGAACGCCGTCACGGGCGTCGGGGATCCATGATACGTGTCTGGAATCCACGAGTGGAAGGGCACGGCGCCGATTTTGAATCCTAATGCGCCAAAAATCAGCAGGAAGCCAATGACCAATCCTGGTGTGGCCTGTGCCGCCTGCATATCGGAAAATACCAGTTTGCCTGTTTCTCCGTAGACCAGGCTGATGCCATAGGCCAGGAGGCCTGCGGCGAAGATGCCCAGGATGAAAAACTTGATGCCCGCTTCGTTCGAGGCCATGTCCTCGCGGAGGTACGCCACGAGGACATAGAATCCGATGGTGGAAAATTCCAGGGCGACGAAGACCGACAGCAGGTCGTTCGCGGAAGCCATAAACATCATTCCGAGGGCCGACATGACGACCAGGAAATAATATTCTCCGCGGAAGAACTTGAATCGATGGATGTAATCGATTGAAGCCAGAATGACGAGGATCGTCGACCCGACGATGAACATTTTGAAGAATAGGGCCATCCGGTCAAGAGCGAACATGTTCGCGAAGAGGGTCCCGGTGATGCCGGTGATATCGAACCAGGCCAGGCAGCCGAGGGTGGCGACGAGCCCGGCGATGCTGAAATAGGCTAATTGTTCGTTGGGCAGCCGAGGGAACGAGAAATCAATGATCAGGATGAGACATAACCAGGACGTGAGCAGGATTTCCGGTAACAGCAATAGGAGATCGGAGGGAGAGATGGTGAGCGCGAAGGTCATTCGAGCCCTCGTGAGGGGTGAGGGGTGAGGGGTGAGGGGTTGCTTGTCAAGAGCGGAGCATCGGGCGTCTCCGGAGGATCCGTCGTTTCACGTTTCACGTCGAACGCTTCACGATTGAGTGAGGCCACCGGCACGACGCGGATGATCTTCGAGATCAAGGGATCGACGCCAGACCGCACCACATTATAGAGGTGCATGGGGAAGAAAAAGAACCCGATGCTGACGGTGATCATGATCAGGAGCGGAAGACGATCAACCAGGGAGACGGCGTCGTGCGCGTGGCTGTACTTCTGGTCCATGGGTCCGTAGAAGAGCCCGCGCATCATCTTGAACAGGTAGGCCAAGGTCAAGACGATGCCGACCACGGCCACGATGACTTGGAACGGGTACTTGTTCCAACTGCCGACGATGATCATGACTTCGGCGATGAAGTTCACGGTGCCGGGCACGCCGATCGAGGCCATGCAAGCCACCACGAAACAGCCGGAGATGAACGGCATGCGATTCGAGAGCCCGCCGAGCGCGGGAATGTCGCGGCTGTGCGTCTGATCGTACACCCACCCGGCCATGGCGAAGAGCATGCCCGTGGCCATGGCGTGGGCGAACATATACATCACCGCGCCGGTCAGGCTGATGTAGTCCAAGGCGGCCATACCTAAGAAGACATAGCCCATGTGACTCGAACTGGAATACCCGATGACGTACTTTGTATCTTTGGCGTAGAACGCCACGAACCCGCCATACACGATACTGAACATGCAGAGCACGGCCGCGATGGGCATGAGTTCTCTGGTGGTCTCCGGCAGAATCTCAAACGCTACCCGGATGATGGAAAAATGGCCGAGCTTCATTAGCACACCCGCGTGCAACATACTCGTGGCGGCCGGCGCGGCCGCGTGGCCCACAGGAGACCAGGAGTGCAGCGGCCACAGCGGAGCGATCGAGGCAAAGCCGAAGAAGATCAGGAGCCAAATGATCTTGTCCAGCGTGGTGCCCAAGACCGGGATGTTCATCAACTTGGCCTGTTCACGCAGGACCAGAATGTCGAAGGTATTGAGCCCCGAGAACTTGTAGATCAGCAAGATGCCCATCAGCGCCGCGACGGCAAAGGCCGAGAGGAAAAGCACCAGTTTCATCGCGGCGTATTCTTTGCTGTTGGAGCCGAAGTTGAAGATGAACCCGACCGAATCCCGCCGCTTGAGGCCTTCCGGATCCGTCATCTCGTTGTATTGTTTCGTATGGCTTCCCCACATGCCCAACAGGAGATACATGGGGATCACAGACAATTCGTAGAAGAAGAAGAGAAAGAACAGATCCAACGACATGAAGACGCCGATCGTGGCGGCGGCGAGGATGAGCAGCCAGATATAGAATTCTTTCGTCCGATCCTTGATGTGCCAGGAGACAAAAATTCCTGCGAACAACAAGATGCCCGATGCCAGCACCAGCGGGGTCCCGATCCCATCCACCCCGAGGTGGAGCGAGATGCCTAGCTGGTGAGACCATTCGAATCGCTGGACGAATTGGAATCCCCCCTTCACGTGATCGTAGGCGTAGAACAGGTAGAGTGAGGCAAGTAGGCTGACCAAGGCCGCTCCCGCGGCAATGCCCCGCACGAGCATCGCTTGCCGGTTGGAGACGAAGATCAACGCAATGGCCCCCATGAAAGGGGCAAACAGGATATAGAGCAGTGCGTAGTCACCCATACGAATTAATCCACCCTTACCGGCTGTTTGGATTCGATCGACGCCACGGTTCCCCGTTCCAGGCGATCGACCAACGCCTGCACCGACCCGTTCATCATTCTCAAGAAGGGAGCGGGATAGAGGCCAATCCAGAGGATCATCACCGACAAGGCCGACGCGATGAGGATTTCACGGGGCTGCAGATCACGGATGGAGTCCTTGACGGCCTTGCCGAGCGGTCCCAGCATCGCCCGCTCGTAGTACCAGAGAAAATAGGCCGCGCTGAAGATGACGCCGGTGACCGCGATCCCACCATACAGCCAACTGGCCTTGAAGGTTCCCAAGAGGATGAGGAATTCACCGATGAAGCCATTGGTGCCCGGCAAGCCGATCGACGCCAGCCCGAGGAACAAGAAAAAGCTTGCGAGCAAGGGGGTCTGTTTGGCCATGCCGCCGAATGAGCCCAGTTGAGTGCTCTGCTGCCGTGAGTAGAGAAAACCCGCGATGAAGAATAAACCCGCCGTACTGAATCCCAAGTTGATCATGGTGAGCAGGCTGCCTTGGAGCCCCTGATAGTTCAGGGCGAATAGACCGATCACCACGAACCCGAGGTGGCTGATGCTGCTGAACGCGAGGAGTCGTCGGAAATCTTGCTGGATCAGCGCCATGATGGCCCCATAGAGAATCGCGGCCACTCCCAGCGTCATGATGACCGTGACGACGGTCTCACTTCTCGATGCGTCCGGGAGCAACGGAATGCTAAACCGGATGAAGCCGAACGTCCCGAGCTTCAGCCCCGCCAGCACCACCGCCATGCCAATGGGGCCTTCGAAGAGGGCGTCCGGGAGCCAGGTGTGGAAGGGGAACACCGGGGCCTTGAACGCGAAGCCGAGGAACAACAGCCAGAAAATGAGGATCTGTTGGCCGAGCGGGATCGGAACGGAGAGCAGTTCCAACAAGTCAAACGAGTAGGTCGGCTCCATATGGCGCAGCGTCGCCCACTGGTGATAATTGATGTCCAAGAGGGCGATGCCCACCAACATGAAGACGCTGCCTAGCAAGGTATAGAGCACGAATTTCAGTGCTGCGTAGTGCCGCTCCGGTCCTCCGCCCCAGAGTTTGATCAGAAAGTAACTGGGGATGAGCATGAGTTCCCAAAAGACGAAGAAGAGGATCAGGTCGAGGGAGAGGAAGACCCCCATCGTGGTCGTTTCCAGGGCAAGGAGCGCCATCATGTAGAGCTTCACTTGATGGCGGACGGTGTCCCAGGAATAGATGACGATCAGAACCGTGAGGAATGCTGTGAGCCCAACGAAGAGGACACTGATCCCATCGACCGCGATGTGGTAGCTGACTCCGAGGGCGGGAATCCACGGCACGTGCTCGGAAAACTGCATGGCAGACGATTCAGGAATGAAGCGTAAGAGTACGAATACGGTGAGGGCCAACTCCAAGAGCGCAATCGTCAAGGCGGAGGTCCGGACCATGTCCTCGTCGTCAAACAGCCACAGGACGACGGCCCCGATGACGGGGAGAAAAAGAATACAGGTGAGAATTGGAAACGTTGACGCCAGTTCTTCTAACATCACAGTGCTTTATAGTTGCATGATGAGCTGAATAATGACCGCCAGCAGGAAGAGCCCTGCCACAATGATGGCGGCATAATGATGCACCATCCCGCTCTGCAGTTGCCGCCACTGGCGGGCGGCAAGATGGTTGCCGTATCCGACCACGTTGATGCCGCTGTAGATCACGTATTTCTCCATCCAGGTCGCCCCGGCCGCGCCCAAATCGGCTAGCTGCGCGACGGCGCGCACGAGGCCGTCGATCACGTTGCGGTCGAACCAATCGAGCAGAAGTCCCAACTTCTTGGTCGGCTCCACCCAGAGCAGGTCATACAGTTCATCGACGTAGTACTTGTTGAGCAGGATCCTGTAGGCCGCCTGAAACTTTGCGGCCAGGTGATCCGGCGCCGAGAGATTCACACTATAAAAATAGTGCGCGAGGCCCCAGCCCAGCAACGCAATCCCTGTGGCAAACATCATGAGCATGAGCACGAGTCCGGTGCCCGCAGCATGCTCCTCTCCCGTGCCCGCGACCGGTGCCAGGAATTGATGGAGCCAGCCATGTTCAGGGGGAAACCCCAGGAACCCACCGACAATGGACAGCACACCTAACGCCATTAATGGAACGACCATCACCATCGGGGATTCATGTACATGTTCCTCCGTATGATGGTCCATGCGAGACCTGCCATAAAAGGTGAGATAGATCAGGCGGAACATGTAGAAGGAGGTCAATAGCGCGCCGATGGCAGCCATGCCATACAGCAGATAGTGGTGATGCGTGAAGGCATGGGCCAGGATTTCATCTTTGCTCCAGAAGCCTGCTAACGGCGGAATGCCCGCAATGGCGATCGTGCCAATCAGAAACAGTCGATAGGTCCATGGGATTTTCGAGCTGAGGCCGCCCATCTTTCGAATGTCTTGCTCGCCCGAGAGCGCGTGGATCACTGATCCGGCTGAGAGGAACAAGAGGGCCTTGAAGAAGGCATGGGTCATGAGGTGGAATATGGCAGCCGTATAGGCCCCGATCCCGCACCCGAGAATCATGTACCCGAGCTGGCTCACCGTCGAATAGGCCAAGACGCGCTTGATGTCCGTTTGTACGAGGCCGATGGTGGCGGCAAACAAGGCTGTGAGCCCGCCGATGACGCCGACAATCGTCATCGCCGTCGGCGATAAATCGAAAATGGCATGGTTCCGCACGATCATGTAGACCCCGGCCGTCACCATCGTCGCTGCATGGATGAGCGCGCTGACGGGTGTCGGACCTTCCATCGCATCCGGGAGCCATGTGTAGAGGGGGAGTTGGGCTGATTTGCCGACTGCTCCGACGAGTAGGCAGAGCGCAATCGCTGTGGCCATCTCCGGCGAGAGCTGGCTGACCTGGGCAAAGACTTTCGTATAGTCGAGTGTCTTGAAATTGATGAAGATGAGGAAGATGGCCACAAGGAAGCCCGCGTCGCCGATGCGGTTCACCACAAAGGCTTTCGAGGCGGCCTTCGCAGCGGAGACCTTGTCATAGTAGTACCCGATCAACAGATAGGAGCAGAGTCCCACCCCTTCCCAGCCAATGAAGAGCACCACATAGTTGTTCCCCATGACGAGGAGCAACATGGAGACCATGAAGAGGTTCATGTAGGTGAAGAAGCGCGTGAATCCGTCCTCCCCATGCATGTAGCCTACGGAGTAGATGTGGATCAGGAGCCCGACTCCCGTGACGACGAGCAGCATGATGCACGTGAGCGGATCGACGAGATAAGCCAGATTGATGGTGAGGTCGCCGCCGAAGATCCATTGATAGGCGATGACTTCATGGGGCGTGCCGGTCTGCAGAATGTCGGCAAACACGCCGATCGTGCAGAGAAATGACAGTCCCACCGATCCCCAGGCAAGCCGGTGCGCGACATCGTGGGAATACCGCTTGCCCGCGAACCCATTCAGGATCACGGCCAGCAAGGGGAACAGCGGAATGAGCTTTATGAGTAGATCCGTCACGTTACCACTTTAAGAGATTCATCTCGTCCACATTCGTGGAGATTTTTCCACGGAACACGACGATGATGATGGCCAGCCCGATGGCCGCTTCTCCGGCAGCAATGGCGATGATGAAGAGGGCCACCAGTTGGCCCGCCATTGATTCCAGGTAATGGGAGAAGGCTACGAGGTTAATGGTCGCTGCGTTCAACATGATCTCGACAGACATCAGCACGATGATGAAGTTCCGTCTGATCACTACGCCGAGCAGGCCGATGATAAAGAGCACGGCGCTGACGGCGACATATGCGCTTAGAGGAACCATAGTTACCCGTGCGGCGTGCGGCGTGCGGCGTGCGGCGCGCGAACCCTTGTCTTTTCTCTTGTCGCTCGTCCCCTCACGCCTGACCCCTTACCGCTCATGTTTGTTCGTGATCGGCTTCGGCGTTTTTGCCAGCACGATCGCTCCGATGACGGCGCCCAACAGGAACACTCCGACGATTTCGAACTGCAACAGATAATCACTGAACATCTTGATGCCGACCGCGTAGGTATCGCCGTCCTGGAGCACTGCCTTGGTAGGCGCATCGCCCTTTGCGCCTCCGAAGGGTGAACGGATCAGGAGGGCTAATACGTATACCGCTCCGATGGCTGCTGGAGCCAGAAAGTACAGGTACGAGGAGTGGAAATACCGCTCGTCGGTCTTCAAGTTCAGGAGCATCAGTACGAAGAGGTACAAGACGAGGATCGCACCGGCGTAGACGATGACCTGTACGGCCCAGAGGAACTCGGCGTTGAGGAGGATGAAGAGTCCTGAGACATGGAGCAACAGGGCCAGGAGCGCTAAGCCACAATGCACCGGGTGCCTTAGCGCGACAGTCAAGACGCCCGCAGCAATACTGGCCAATGCGAAATAGGCAAAAAATACCTGAACCATTAATCGACTTAGCCCAGATGCTTGGGTGGTGGTTGGGTCGGCTTTAGTACCGATTGCGGGAAGTAATACCGATATTCCCGGCTTTCCTCAACGTCCTTTTCTTGATTATGCGCGTATAAATATTTTTTTGCATCGTCAAGATGACGCTCGCCGATTTCGTACAGCCGCTTCTTGTCGAACAGCAAGGTGCGTTTATCGTGGGTTGAGAACTCGTACATCTTCGTCATAGCCAGAGCGTTGACGGGACAAGCCTCGACACAGTAGCCGCAAAAGACGCATTTCGTAATGTCGATGTAAAACTCGCTGGCGAATCGCTGCAGCGGACGCTCCGCATCTTCCGAACTGATGACCTTGATGCAACGGGATGGGCAGGCGGCTTCGCAGAGGTCACAGCCGACACAACGTTCCTGGTGATCGTCGTAGCGTAAGAGCGCGAGTGCCCCTCGGTGGGTGTCGGGAAGGGTTCGTTGCTCCCGTGGATATTGGAACGTGATGGGTTTATGGAACATGTGCTTGAACGTCACTTTCATCGCGTCCCAGATCTCATAGAACAATGCGGCCTGGAGGATATCTTTTATCAGTACCGAGACACGCATGTGCGGTTCCTGCTCCCTCTTACGCCTTTTCTATCGTCACGCGGGTTTGCTTGAACGAGGGCACTCCGGTCGTCGGATCAACCTGGACCGACATCAAGTCTTTCACGGGCGGCTCATTGAAATGCTCCGGGAAGAAACAGGTCTGCGAGGCGATGGATTGATCGGGCTGCACCGCCAATTGCATCGAGCCACGATCCGACGTGAGGCGCACCGTCATCCCCTCACCCACTGCGAGCCGTTCCATATCTTGGGGATTCATCCTGAGCCGCCCGGTATTGGGAGCGATCGTGATGAGCCCGGGGGCTTTGGTGGATAGCTTGCCGGAATGATATAACACCTGTCCCATCAGTAACGCGAAGGGTCGCTGATTCTTGGAGTCTGCTGGAGTGGAGGCTCGATAGCGCGCCGCCACATCAGTGGTGTAGCCGTTTGAGAGATAGCGGTCCACTGTCGGCACAACCTTGCGGGGCTGTCCGAGGTTGTAGTACCCGGGCAGCAACTTCATGATTTCGGCTTGAATATCGTTTGAGGACTCATACTCCCATTGACAGCCCAGCGCGTTGGCCAATGCTGTCATGATGTGCCAATCTGGCAAACTTTCCCCGATTGGATCGATGGCCTCGCGGACGCGCAGGACTCGGCCTTCCAGATTGGTGAAGGTGCCGTCCTTTTCGGCAGAGGTACAAGCCGGCAGCACCGCATGCGCCATGCGCGCCGTGTCGGTCAGGAACGGATCCTGGACGACGAGTAACTCCAGTCGATCCAATGCGGCGCGGACTTCCATTGATGCGGGTAACGTGGCGAGCGGGTTTTCTCCGATGACATAGAGGGCGCGGATCTGGCCGCTCCTGCAGCGCTTGAGAATCTCGACGAGATTCACACCGGACCCAGCTGCCGGAAGCGTGACGTCCCAGGCCTTGGCAACACGGTCGCGAGCCTCTTGATCGTTGAACGAGGCTTGACCAGGGAGGAATTCCGGCGCGACGCCCATGTCTACGGCGCCCTGCTCGTTCGGCTCCTCTGTCACCGTACTTACCCCGCAGCCTGGTTGGCCCAATTTGCCTGTGATCCAGGCGAGGTCAATCAGTTTCAAGACGTTCTGATACCCGTCGGACTGGCGGACGATACCTTCAGCGCAGAGGATGATGGAGCGGGGCGCTTCGGCGAAGATCGCCGCGGTGTCTTTCAAGGCCTCGACCGACATGCCGGTGCATGCAGCCACCTGCTCTAACGATACGTGGGCCACGGCGGCCTTCAGGGCCTTGAAGGCTTGCGGGTGTTTCTTGGTGCTGTCTTCGTCAATCAAGTCCAGCTCCAGGGTGGCCTTGATGAGTCCGTCGATCACGAGTCCTTCCGTTCCGGGTTTGATCAGGACGGGATGGGATGCGAGCTTGGCCATGTTCGTGACGGCGGAATCGATGACCACCACTTGCGCGCTATAGACGCGAATCGCTTCTTTGATGCGCACGGCCGTGAGCGGGTTGGTCTCCGTGATGTTGGAACCAATGAGTATCACGGCCTTGGCTTTCGTCAGGTCTTCCCAGTCGTTCAGGCTCCGCCCGATCCCTAAGGCGTGCCGGGAGGCCTGCACGAAGTTGAGGTGGCCGTAGCGCGCGCTGCTGTCGAGATGGTTGGTTCCGAACCCGGCGCGCATGAGTTTCTGGAAGAGATACAGCTCTTCGTTGGTGCAGCGGGCGGTAATCAGGCCGGCAATCGCGTCGGGTCCGTGCTTGCGTCGGATTTCGGAGAATCGATCCACCACCTGGTGCATGGTTTCGAGCCAGGGGGTTTCGACGAGCTGATTGCCTTTGCGCAGGAGCGGTTGTTTCAACCGTGCGGGGCTATCGATGTATTCGAACCCAAACCGCCCTCGCACGCAGAGCCCGCCGTGCCCTTTGGCCGTCTCGGACCGGTCTCCCCATTTGTTCTTCCAGGACAGAGGTGAGGTCACGCGGACGACTTCCGCGTCCTTGGTCTCAAGGTACATCTGGCAGCCGTCCCCGCAGTAGTTACACGTCGTCGTGGTTTTCTTCATCTGCCACGGCTTGTATAAATATTTAGAGAACTTGTTTGTGATGGCGCCGACCGGGCAGACGGCGAGGCAGTCTCCGCAGAACTCGCAAGACAGTGCGAGATCTCCCTTCGGCACCACTTGATTGAATCCGCCCTTCTTCATGAACTGGAGCGCGTCGATCATCAACACGTCTTTACAGACGTTGATACATTCCGCGCAGGCAATACAGCGGTTCATATTAAAGTCGAGCACCGGGCTACGTGTATCTTCCGGAATAAATTTCTGTTTCGCGTTGGCCAGGTTCGTGACCCCGTGCCGGAAGGCCGTGTCTTGCAATTCGCAATGGCCGTCGGCGTCGCAAACCGGGCAGTCGAGCGGATGGACCGATAGATGTTTTTCCACTGCTTTTTTCCGGGCTTGGAAGAGATCGTCCCCCTCGGTTCTGATGATCATGCCGGCCGTCGCTTTGGCGGTGCAGGAACGGACGGGCGCTTTCTTGCCTTCCTGCATGACCAAACACATGCCGCAGGAGCCGAAGGGATCGAAGGTATAGTGGTAGCACATGGCCGGGATGATCTTGCCCGTGCTCGAGATCACGTCGTAGAGCGAGACCCCGCCCTTTGCCGTCACGGATTTCCCGTCAATCGACAGTTCGATCGCGACTGCTTCCACGTCCGGATTGGTTGCTGGCTTCAGTCCCATTCTATGATCCTCGTTAGACGTGAAACGTTAGACGTGAAACGTCCGGCCAGTTCCGCATTGCTCATACTTGCGATTAACGAATAACGCTTCACGTGTCACGTCCCTACCTGTCGCATTCCCCCATCACAATGTCGTAGGTCCCGAAGATCGTGATCGCATCGGAGATCATGTAGCCTCTGGACATATGGTCGAATGCGCCCATGTGAACGAACGAGGGGGCGCGAATTTTCAAGCGGTAGGGTTTTCCGCCGCCCGTGCTGACGATGTAGAATCCCAGCTCCCCCTTGTGCGCTTCGGTTCCGCAATAGATCTCTCCCGGAGGGGCGTCGAAGCCCTGCGAGAAGAGCTTGAATTGCTGAATCATGGACTCCAGATTCGTAAAGACTCGTTGCTTCGGCGGCAATGTGACGCTGGGTACATCCGCCATAATGGGGCCGTCCTGCATCTGTTCCAGGCATTGCCGGATGATTTTCACGCTCTCGTAGAATTCCTGGACGCGGATCCAGTACCGATCATAGGTGTCACCGTTCTTGCCGAGCGGCACACTGAATTCGCATTTCGGATAGGCCGAATAGGGCTGGGCTTTACGAAGGTCGTAGTCGACACCCGAGCCGCGGAGCGGCGGCCCACTGAGACCGAAACTCACGGCGTCTTCCGCCGAGATGATGGCCACTCCCTTGGTCCGTCCAACCCAAATCCGGTTCGTCTCCAGGAAGACCTTATACTCGTCGATTTTGGGCGGAAAGTAGTCTAAGAATTGTTTCAGCTTTTCGATCAGCGAGGGCGTGAAGTCCCGCTCGACGCCGCCGATGCGATACCAACTGGTGGTGAGGCGTGCGCCGCAGAGTTCGTCGAACCAATCCATCAGAATTTCCCGATCCCGGAAACAATAGAAAAAGACGCCCATGGCTCCGATGTCGAGAGCCTGGGTGCCGATCCAAAACTGATGGCCGATGATCCGTTGGACCTCCGCCACGATCGTGCGCAGATATTCTGCACGGTCTGGCACGGTGATATTCATGAGTTTTTCGACCGCGCGGCAGTATGCAAAATTGTTGTACATCGCGCAGACATAGTCGAGCCGGTCGGTATGGGGAATAAATTGGTGATAGGTGCCGTCTTCCGCGAGCTTCTCCACCCCGCGATGCAGATATCCCAACACGGGGGTAGACTTGACGAGACGTTCTCCTTCCAACTCGAGGATCACTTTCAGTACCCCATGGGTGGCGGGGTGCTGGGGACCCATGTTGAGTAGGAGTTCCTCCGTGCGCAGCGTCGGGAGGGTCTCACTTTCCGGATGGGCCGGATCGATCCTGTAGACGGTTGTGCGTTGATCTTCAAGGGCCATCGTCTGTCCTACCGAGCCGTTTCGTCCAGGAACTCGAACGTGTCGCGCCAGCCCTTGCCACGGAGCGGAAAATCCTTCCGCAACGGATAGCCTTCGGTGAAATCGTCCGGCAGGAGGATCCGGCGGAGATCCGGATGGTGTCGGAAGCGGATTCCCATCATGTCGTAGACTTCGCGCTCCATGAAGTCCGCGCCTTTCCAGAGATCCGTCAAGGAATCCACGATGCAATCCGACTCCGGCACCCTGGTCTTGAGCCGGATGCGCTGGCGTTTCTTGATCGAGTAGAACTCGTACACGACTTCAAACCGTTCTTCGTCATCGGGCCAGTCGACCGAACTCACATGCACGATGTAGTCGAAGTCCATGGCCGGGTCGTTGTGAAGGAATTGTGCGACCTCATGGAGTCGGTCCCGTGTCACAGTTACCGCAAGATCGCCACGCCATTCGACGGCTTTGATGAAGCCGGTGGCAAAGTTTTCTTGGAGTCGGCTGGCCAGTTGCTGCAGGGACATCGATCGAGACCTATGTTTTAAGGCTGGGCTTGACCTGATCCGGTTGTTTCAGGAACACGCGCTTCAGCATGATGCGTTCTTGTAACTTGAGGATGCCGTCAAAGAGTGCCTCCGGTGTTGGAGGGCACCCGGGTACATAGATATCGACCGGCACAAAGCGATCGACACCTTGGACGACGCTATAACTGTCGTAGATATTCCCTGACGTGGCGCAGGATCCCATCGCAATGACATATTTCGGCTCGGGCATCTGATCGTAAAGTTTTCGGATGACGGGGGCCATTCGCCGGCAGACGGTACCGGCTACGATCATCAGATCGGACTGGCGCGGTGAGGCCCTGAAGACACCGGCACCATAGCGGTCCATATCGTACCGTGACGAGACTGCGGCGATCATTTCGATCGCGCAGCATGCCAGGCCAAACGTCATGGGCCACAGTGACCCCTTGCGAGCCCAGTTGACGGCTTTTTCCACCGTGGTGGTGACGATGTCGGGCGCGGCGTCCTTATCATGACGGCCAATTTGGATCAGTCCCATTCCAGGGCTCCCTTGCGCCAAGCATAGACATAGGCCACCAAAAACAATCCGATGAAGACCAGCATTTCAATCAACCCGATGAACTCGATCTTGGTGAAAACCACTGCCCAGGGATACAGAAAGATGACCTCGATATCGAAAATAACGAAGAGCATCGCGAAAATGTAATACCGAACCGGGAAGGGCATTCGAGCATCCGAGAACGGCTCCGATCCGCACTCATAGGTAGTCAGCTTCTCCGGTTCTGGATATTTCGGCTGGACTANATAACTGAGGANNAGCGTNGCCACGCTGAANACCAGCACCACGATAATAAACAGCAGAATCGGAAAGTANCTGCTCAGGTACTCAAGGAGTAACTCAGAACCGCTCATAGGGCTGACCTTTCAACACCTTGAGATACAAGGAGANCGGGATCTTATCCCCTGGATTANGGGGATAGCAAGGGTCCAAAGGACCTGCTGGATTGACCCAAAAGTCCTAGGCTCTGTTGCGTTAAGAGGCNTCGCCGGCGCGAGTGAGAAGCCTGGGTNTTGGGACGTCTATGCGAGGGGCTGCAGGGGCTAGNCNCAATCANAATACGAACCTGATCTACTCACGGATTTCTGTTGTCTGCTTGATATGGCTTATTTATGAGGGGTTATTCGCTCTGTTGGGTGGGGCGGGTGCCATGCGACCTGATGGCATGCGCAGGTGTGAGGGCGGCACTTCGTCAATGTAATCCCATTCAGGCTCCAGCGCCGAGAAGGCCTTGGCCTTCTTGCGTCGGTGAATCTGGGTTTCGATGCGAGGACGATCTGGGCGTCGAGCGTCGTGGATTGGAGGCTGGTTAGGCACCATGCTGTTCCCTATCTGTGAGAAATCATACTCCGGATCACCATAACATCGGGTGAATTGGCGGGTCAACAAAGGCAAGGCCTCAATACTCTTGACAATACAGGACTATTTGCTATGGTTTTGACAGCACTACTTGCCTCACATGAAGGATAACTACCATGGCTAACTATTCAATGAAATGTGTCGTCTCTCTCATGGTCTGGACCTTGGCCACCCCGTTCCTTCCTCTGGCCTGGGCANCAGACGANCTNAATGCGGTCCNATTNGGAGAACCGGCCTTGGCCTATTCNTCCGGCTCCATCCAGCGATCGACTCCACAAGATGGGTTCGTGAATGTGATTACCGGTGACAATCAGACGACCGGAGATCACATGATATTGGGAAGCNGGGATGTCCTCTACCTCCGACTGAAGAATCCCGNCGATGTCGCGCCGGGAGATCTTTTCACGATCTACAGACGAGCGCACAAAGTATTCCATCCCACCACCGGTCAATANCTGGGTCATTTGGTCAATCGGCTCGCNGTAGTTCAGGTNAGCCAAANNGACAAGGCCCTGACCACTGTTCAGNTCATGCNGGCCTACGCAGCTGTATCGCCGGGTGACCCGGTGATGAAGTTCGTACTTCCGACTGACGAGGGAGCNGCGGTTGACCAGCCTTCCGTCGGCGATGTGGAGGGACGGGTTGTGGATTTCCAGTCCAACATGGGNATNATGAACCTTGTGTCGCAAAGNAATATCGTCTATCTGGACCGGGGACGGGAAGACGGGATCAGGACTGGNGATCGAATGGACGTGGTTCGGTCCGGAGGGAGCCTTCCTCAACGGNNCGTGGGAGAATTGANAATCCTGTCCATGGAAGACCGGACNGCCACGGCNCTGATCACAAAGTCNATNTCCCNNATTCTCAAGGGNGATCGCTTCAGNNTCAAGGGTCATGCTNCTGAGGCCATGCCGATCTNTCAATCNCNCCAGCNGTCTCTGGATGTCTCCCCTGCGTTGNCTACTNCTCCNAGCAAGNTCCAAGTCCAGAATGTTGGGAGCGAAACNCGAATCAGCNTCAGTGATTTGATGAAGCAGCTTCGGTTTGANTCGGGCGAAGCCACGATCAAGTCCGAGGGNTATCAGGTGCTCGATGAACTGATNGCGTATCTCAAGNNCNNTGCCGGNGATCGGTTGATTCGAGTCGANGGCCATGCGGATAACATGGAAATCGGTCCCTCGCTCAAGTCGCTCTACCAGACGAACTGGGACTTGTCGAAAGCTCGGGCCGGAGGCGTCCTCCGCTACTTGACCGAGAAGGGCGGGATCGATTCNGCGANNCTGTCGTCGGTCGGCTATGGCGATACGAAGCCGATCGCCGGNAATGCNACGGAAATGGGTCGACAGAAGAACCGTCGTGTGGACATNGTGCTCTATTCGCCCGAGTCGGCCAAGGAACAGTCTGAGCCAGAGGCGAAACCAACTGAGACNGGCGATAACGGATACAGCTTGTCCCGTCTCAGNTCAGAGGAACGNGGAGCTCCGACTTCCGCAGTAGACACGACGATCCCAGCGGCTCCANCGANNCCNTCCNTGGTGGAGCCCTCATCTGTCCCTGCAGAGCCTATTCCGGCGACGATTCCNGCATCAGGTGGNGAGAACAANTCAGATNAGAACCCCGCTGNTCCGGTCGNCCCGCCAGAGTAAATTCATCGAGTANCNTGCGGAGGGTTGACGATTTACNGTCAGCCCT
>SPAX01000029.1:20596-31840 GCA_005239475.1 Nitrospira sp.
CNCCCNGCCAGAACGTTTCCGTTCTTTCTCTCTCGTTGTTCCCCCTTTTCCCATGCTGCTACAATGCCGCATGGTTTCGACGCAGGCAGCCCCNCCACGCACAGAGCCAGAAACCCTATTTGCAGATGTCATTGTCCCGCGNCATCTGGCAGGTCCGTTCACCTANACCGTGCCCTTGTCGCTGCGACCCACGNTGCGTATTGGACATCGAGTGCTCGTGCCCTTCGGACGGTCGATCCTCCAAGGGGCTGTGATCGCCCTCTCACACGTTCTGCCTCAGGGTCTTGATCGAGCACGCCTCAAGGAGATTCGCTCGGTGCTCCCGGAGGGGGCCGCAACAGATGTGTCCTCGAACCTGTTCCAGCTCTCACGGCAGGTGGCCGAACAGTATGTCGCGCCATGGGGACAATGTCTCAGGCTGGTGCTGCCTCCGGCATCTAAACCACGAGTCCAGGGAAGCCACTACGAACTGACGGAGCAAGGGCGGGCCGCACTTGCGGCCCGCGAACCTTCCTCGGTGAAGGCGCGAGCACTTCTCACACGTCTTGGGAAAAAACCGTCAGGACTTCGCCGGTCGTCTCGCAGTCCTGGCCCTGCCGAATTGTTGCACGATCTCGAAGCTCGTGGATGGGTGGTGGAGGTCCAGGACCGGCCGTCTGCCTCGGCAGCGCCTCTCCCTCTCATCCGACCTTTCAGACAGACGAACCAGGGCAATTCCAGCATGGCACCGCTCATTCCTGACCCAGCAATGTCTTGGGCAGAGCCACTGTTCGAGGCGCTGAGAGCCCAAGGACCCACTCGGGTTCTGGTGCAGGCGCCTTGGACAGATCGATTGGGCCTGTTGCAGCAAGCCGTTCGCCTGGTGCTCGACCGTAGACAGACGGTCCTCATCATTGTTGGCGAAGCGGAGCGGGCCCAATGGGTTACAGGCTTGATCCGTGATGACGAGTCAGGCATCTCCCCGGTCTGTTTCCATAGCGGTCTTTCAGACCAGGTGAAAGCCGAGATGTGGGATCAGATTCATCAGCAGATCGTTCGAGTGGTCGTGGGGACCCGTTCGGCCATCTTTCTCCCATTGACTGCCATCGGGGCGATTTGGGTCGAGGGAGAAGAAGATGCCGCGCTCAAAGAGCCACAAGAACCACGCTACCATGCTCGGGAAGTGGCCTGGCTGAGGGCGCAGGATGAACAGGCGGTGCTGGTCATGAGTTCGTCCCACCCCTCTCTTGAGACCAGAGCGGTGGTGGAACAACGGGGCATCGTTGTCCGTAAGCTCGTGCCGTGTGATGCCCGACCGAGCATACAGGTCGTTGATTTACGCGATTATGGTCGCGGTGTGGTGCTGACCCAGCCACTCGCTCGGGCCATCGAGCAGGCGATTAGTCGACGGGCCGGCGTCCTGTTGTTTCTCAACAGGAAGGGCTATGCCGGCGCCCTCGTCTGTCGTGACTGCGGCCAGGTTCCCCGCTGTCCTGCCTGTCGCGTGGCACTGATGTACTCTCGGCAGGCGGGTCGTCTGCTCTGTTCCTACTGTGGGGACGTAGCACCCATCCCCGAGACCTGCGTCTCCTGTTCCGGTCCTCGCATGCAGTTGATCGGGGAGGGCACAGAACGGGTGGAAGAGGATGCGAAGCGATTGTTTCCTCAGGCGACAGTGATTCGGCTCGATGGAGATACCATGCGGAGGCCAGCGCAAGCCGAGGCCCTCTGGCGGAGGGTCGAGCAAGGGGAGTGGGATATCATCGTGGGGACGCAACTGCTGCTGCGCCGTGGGCCTCTTCCGATGATGGGCCTAGTTGGGATGGTGCAGGCGGATGCAGGACTCAACGTGCCGGATTTCCGATCCGCCGAACGTACCTATCATACGCTCCTCGATGCGGTCAGTCTCGCCGGTTCGGCAGGGGTTGGCGGCCAGGTTATCGTGCAGACCTATCTGTCGTCTCATCACGCGATTCAGGCTGTGGCTCAGAATGACGAATCCGTCTTTCTCTCGGAGGAGCTGTCCCATCGGATTGCGTTGGGGTATCCGCCCGCGGTCTATCTGATTGCCCTCCTCGTATCGGGAACCATCGAGAAAATGGTTCGCGACGCTGCCACGGCCTGGGTGGCTCGACTCACCGCCTGCGCTTCACCGTCCGTGGCTGCACCAAGGGCCGCGGCCAAGGTCCCTTTGATGGCTCAATTGATTGGTCAGCCCGACCGTCTCACTGTCTTGGGGCCAGTCCCCTCTCCGGTGTCGAGACTCCGGGGACGGTATCGGTGGCAAATTCTCGTGAAATCGTCCGAACGGGAAGCGGGGCTCGACGCGGTGCGGAGCACGGTCAAGGAAATGGAACGGACTCATCAACGCCGGGCCGTCAAGTTCGATGTCGACGTCGATCCGGTCGAGATGTGGTAGGTGTTATGTCTTCTTAGGGGGGCGTCTTAATTGCGGCGCCGGTGGATGGCTATCGGTTGCATCGGTTGATGAAGCGGCGATGGGCTGGCTGGCTCGTTTGAAGAGCCCATAGGAGAGCGTTACCCAAAAAATCGCCGAGAGGAGTCCTGGTACAAGGGCTGAGAGGATCGTTCCCATTTGTTCGTCGGTCGGCTCCGTCGTGGTCGAGCGGATCTGAACCATTGTGACGATGGGCCACGCAAGACTCTCCAGGCCAAGTAACAGGGTGGCCCAGGCCCAGACCAGTCCAATCGTGCGCCCCTGCCAGACTAGAAACCCTGCGACGCCTCCTGCGACGAGAAAGACTCCCCAGGGTGAGAGCGAGTCCCACGCCAGCCAGGCACCCGCCGCCACGACGAGGCTGCCAAGCAGGGCATTGAGTTGGGGATTCCACCACGTGGTGACCATCTGAGTTATTGTTCTCCTTGGACGAGGCGCGGGCTAGTGTGAGTTCCGACGGCGTGGTTGTCAATGGAGTGTCCGTCCGACAGCCTGAAAGAGCTGCGCACGTTCCTCTCCCGTGAGCGGTTTCCACGTTCCAGGGGCCAATTCGTCAAGCGTCACGTGCATGATCCGAACACGATGCAACGTGAGTATCCGATACCCCAAGACTTGGCACATGCGACGAATCTGTCGATTGCGTCCTTCGGTGAGGATGATGCGGAACCGTGCGGGACCGAGTCGTTCAATCCGGCAGGGGTTGGTCGGACGCTCGAGAATGACGACCCCTTGAGCCATGCGGTCGATGAACGCCTGATCGAATGGATGATCGACTGACACCTCGTATTCCCGCTCATGCCCGTGCTCAGTTCGTAGGATCTCGTTCACGATGTCCCCGTCGTTCGTGAGAAGAATGAGGCCGGAGGAGTCCTTGTCGAGTCGGCCGATCGGAAAGATCCGTTCCGGATGGCCGATCTCCGCGATGATGTTTCGGGGCACATGCGACTCACTGGTCGTCGTCACACCCACCGGCTTGTAATACTTGATATAGAGCGAGGCCGTCCCCCAGGGAATCACCTGTCCATCGCGCGCGATGACGTCGTCAGGACCGACCTGATCGCCCAAGCGGGCCATCCGTTGATTGATGGTCACGCGACCGGATTCGATCAGGCGATCGGCCTCTCGCCGAGAACAGATGCCGTGGTGTGTAAAAAACTTATTGATGCGAAGCTGGTCGGTCACAGGGTGGATATGCCGGTTTAGCAGGCTGCGGAAAAACTCAGTTTACACACAATACACCGTGGGAATCTTACATGCCGGTGCCGAGTCAACATAGTCTCAGGATGCTCAAAAAGGCCAGACTTCTCACCCGCCCAACCCTGGCGGCTACTTCACCCGCCCGCCCTGAGTCTGCCAAGACAACCTCTTCGCCCAGGGACGCGCCTTGTCCCAGGCAAGGCCGCAACTCCTCGCTGACCCTCGTTTTACGTTTCACGCCTCACGTTTCACGGTTTCCGTAAGCGATGCGAGAACGCCGCTGGTGGACTTTTTCAGGATCCTGTTAGTGGACGCGACGGCCCGCTTTAATCCGTCCCAGCATGCGGTAGATCAATCGGGCGATGCAAAACTGGGGAGCGACAAACCCTTCAATCGGGGCCATCTCGCTGATATCCATCCCGAGGATACCAGGTCCATTGGCCAAGGCCGTCACGAGGTTCACCGTGTCGTACCACCCCAACCCACCGGGCTCGGGAGTGCCGAGCGCGGGGACCAGCGAGGCATCAAGCCCGTCACAATCGAAGGTCAGGTATACCGGTCCACGACAGACTTTTACGACCTCGGGAATCCAGCGGGAGGCCTTGCCTTCGTAGGGGCCGGACGGGTCAAGAATCTCGGCGGCAAAGAACGTGGCAATGCGATCGGTGCTCTGAATGCGATCGATTTCCTCAGGAGAAATGGAACGAATGCCGACTTGGACCAACGGCAATCCGTCGTCGACCACACGGGCCATTACGCTGGCGTGGCTATACGGGTTCCCCTGGTAGGCCTTCCGCAAGTCGCCATGCGCATCGATTTGCACCACACACAGATCAGGATAGCGTCGGGCATGGGCTCGGATGGCCCCAAGCGCGCCGGTATGTTCCCCGGTCAAGGTGACAACAAACCGTCCGGTACCGACATAGGGAGCGACAAACGCCTCAATCGCATCCACCGCCTGCTGATCGACTTTGCCGTCAAGGTCGAGCGAGCGGATGGTGGCAACCCCGCCCCACTCTCGGTAGGGCTCACAGCGGAGTATTTCGTCGTATAACTCGACTTGTTGAGACGCCTCGATGATGGCCGACGGGCCTCGATCGGAGCCCAGCACATAGCTGGAAGTATGTTCGTAGGGCGCGGGCAGGATGTAGACACCCGCCTGATCAGGATGGCACCAGGGCTCCTCGAGCCCGAGGAAGTTCTGGTCGATACCTTCCCATCCAGCGGGAAGCGTCATGGGCGTATACTCACGCGGTAGGGCTAACGACGCCGCTTCGGCAGATTTTCTTCTGGGATGAACACGGCCAATGCGATCACCGTCGTCCAGCGATTGGGTTTCCCGACAGCGGACTGGGTGATGTTGAGGGTCCGCACGATCTTCCCGGCCATTTTGAAGACTTGTTCCCGTTCTTTCCACGCGATGTTCGGATCGAACTCGACACCGAGCGTCGTGGCTAACATCTGCGCCGCCAAGTCTTCCGTATACTCACCCGTCTCTTCATCGGTTTCGCCATGCGCATGGTGTTCGGACAGATACCCGTAGGTTCGACGATCGGTCGGGATCGCCAACCCAATCGACGCGGAGGCCAGGCGATTCCGTTCATTTGTTTCCGACCGCGCCATCACACAGAACGTGATTTCACCGGGATTCAATAACTTCTCGCCGCGCGCGCGCGGGACAATTTTGCAATTCGGCGGAAGAATCGACGACACCGTGACGAGGTTACAATAGGCGACGCCAGCACTACGCAAAGCTTGCTCGAAGGAGGCCAGTTTTTCTTTGTGGACCCCAACGCCTCGCGTCAGAAACATCTGCGTAGGTACCATCGTCTCTTCTCCTTACTTCGTCCGATCAATCGGGTGACGGACGTCTGGTTAGCTGAAACGCACGCTCACGGTAAGCCTCGTGTAGGCACAGGGTCGCTGTTGTACCAAGATTGGCTGAGCTTCGCAATATCCTGCAGAAATTTTTTTCTTTTAGGTCCCGGCAGGCGGTTTCAGATTCAACACCAGCATACGAGGTTCGGTCATATCCTCGATCGCGGCCTGAACCCCTTCACGCCCGATCCCGGAGTCCTTCACGCCACCATACGGCATGTGGTCGGCACGAAACGTGGGAATCTCGTTTGCCAGCACGGCTCCGACTGCAAGGTGCCGAAAGGCATGAAAAATTTTATTCACATCCTGGGTGAACACCCCAGCTTGGAGCCCATAGTCAGACTGGTTGAGCGCCGTGAGGGCTTCGCCGAAATGGCGGTAGGGGGTCACGGTCACCACCGGCCCAAACACCTCCTGACAAGAAACTTTCATCGTTGGCGTGACATGCGAGAGCACGGTTGCCTCTATCACTGAGCCCATGCGTTTGCCCCCCAAAAGCACACGCGCCCCCTGCGACACCGCTTCCTCGATCCACGCCTCGATACGATGGGCCGCGGCCGGATCGATCAATGGTCCGACTACCGTCGAATCGTCGCTCGGGTCGCCGGCTTTCAGACGCGCGACTTGTAACAGGAGCTTCGTGGTAAAGAGGTCCACGATGGAATGATGGACAAAGATTCGCTGCACGGAGATACAGGTCTGACCGGCATACCCGAACCCGCCGATTGCACAGCGCTGAGCGGCAAACTCGAGATCGGCATCGGGCTCCACGATCACACCCGCGTTCCCGCCGAGCTCCAACACCACCTTTTTCTTCCCGCACTTGGCTTTCAGCATCCATCCCACGGCGGCGCTGCCGGTAAAGCTCAGGAGTTTGAAGCGAGGATCGACGACCAGCTGTTCTGCCATCCTGTTGTCGCAGGGCACGATGTTGAGTGCGCCAGGAGGAAGTCCAGCCTCCAGAACCACTTCGCCCAAGAGCAATGCGGTCAGGGGTGTCTGTGGCGCCGGCTTGATGAGGATGGAATTGCCGGCGGCCAGTGCTGGAGCGACCTTGTGGGCGACAAGATTCAGGGGAAAGTTAAAGGGGGTAATCCCGAGCACCGGACCGATCGGAACCCGACGGAGAATCCCGAGATGGGAATCAGTCCCCGGCGTCCAGTCGAGGGGGATCACCTCGCCAGGAATGCGTCTCGCTTCTTCAGCCGCAATGGTGAATGTCTGGACAGCCCGACTGACTTCCCGCTTCGCGTCGGCGATCGGCTTGCCGGACTCAGCCGTCATCAGGCGGGCAAATTCCTCGCGTCGGTCATACAGCCCTCCCGCGATCTTTTGCAACACATGATAGCGGGCGTGGGACGGCAAAGCCCCCATTACGGCAGCGGCATCGACCGTCGATTGGATCGCAGCCTCGGCGTCGGCAGAACTCGCGTTGGAGACCTCGGCGAGTAACTGCCCTGTAAACGGATTGTTCACAGGAACAACCGTCTCCCCGTGCCGCCACAGGCCTCCGATTAAAAAAGGACGCGGTTCTTGCACGAGAAACGCCCCGCGGGTGGTGAAGACTCAGCAGGATGCTGAAAAAGTCCGCCAGCAGCGTTCTCGCATCGTTCAGACCCTCAATGTACCCCAGAGGGTACGCCTCGGCCCTTCACTCGCTGCGGCCTTGCCGAACGAACTTTTTGAGTATCCTGCGGGTTCGTGTCCTGTTCGTGTCCTGTTGACCCAGACATGCGGACCATTGGATTTCCGGCAGGCCAGCCTCGTTTTCCCGCAGCCTGTTAGTCGGCGGACTTAACCGATACTATTAGGGGCCGGCTCAAGACTGGCAGCCTGTTGGGCGATACCGGCTTTGGCAATCAAGTCCTCGGTGCCCCAATCACGAATCGCCTCAAGCGTGAAAGCCTCATAAGTTGAAACGCCGTGGCACGTCGGACAATCCGGCATCGGCACCTTGAGATGGAAGGCTTCTGACAAACACGCTATGCAGACCCAGTAGGCAGGTTCCCCCGCGCGCTGCGGAACAGACCAAAATGATTGTGTTGCAGACATAGGTAATCCTTAGTGAATGATGAACTGACTGTTCTGTGCCACCACCGTCGACCCTTAAGGCTCCGTGTGAGCTCCCTGGGAGCGTGGGGCAGTGGCCAACATGCGATCAATCTCCTCGGCAAAATCCTCGAACGGGACTGCACCGGGGATCGCGATCGCTGGCTCTTTCTCGGTCGGTCCACCGACCGTCCGTGTCAGAATAAAGCCGGGGGTGCCATGAAATCCCCACCGGTTCGCCTCCTGGCGATCCTGGAAAATCGATTCGAGATATTGCCGCTCGTCGACACACTTGGCAAACGCCGTCTGGTCCAAGCCAATCACCTTCGCATAGCCTTTGAACGCTCCCGAGTCTAAGCGACCTCCTCCGCTGAAGAGCCGATCGTGCATCGGCCAATATTGACCCTGGGCTCCAGCACAGCGCGCCGCCACCGCAGCTTCCACGCCGACTCCCTGATCCGCTCGAGGATAGTCGCGATAGACAAGCCGCATTTTTCCCGTATCGATGTATTTGGCCTGCAAGCGAGGCCAGGTCTCCTGGAAGAACTTCGCACAGTACCCACAGGTGAAGTCAGAATACTCGATCAAGGTGATCGGTGCGTCCGCGCTCCCTCTGATTCGTCCGTCGTCCGTGACCGACCCAGCGTCAGCCTGATTCAGCTGCACAAGCACCAGTAGTACCGCCGCAGCAACTGTGCGAAAAAGGTGTGCGCCCATCATGTGCGGGGAGTGCCCTTTGCTTTCATGCGCTCCAGTAACCCGACCATGAGGAGAGGCCAGACAACCGTGGCATCGCTCAACACTTCGGCAAAGCGCCCGCCTTCTTCCGGGGGCACAAATTTTCCCCACGAAAGGCCTTCTTGATAGGTACAGCCGCTCAACCCGCCCCAATGATCCGGTTCCGGGCAGATGCGCACACCGTACTGGAATCGAGGCGGCTGGACAGCAAGGCCGAGCCGGGTATTGCTGATCTCAATGTAGGGGCCGACTTGTTGCGCCCAATTGCGCGGCACGCCCCCGCCAATCGTAAAGATCCCACGCCGCTTGGCCGAGATGACATGGCTTGCATAACTGTTGAGATCCAAATAGGGATTGAACGAAGGACAGGAATGATGAATCGCGCGTAGCACCTCAAGATCGCCGCCCCCTTTTACCTGCGCACGAGCCTGATCGAGATCTCGACTCATGGCCCAGGTTCCAAGATCCAGCCCCACCTCGGAATCGGTAAACGCAGGGATGAAGACCGGGACGTTTTTCACATAGGCACTTTTGAGAATACCCGCTCCGTCATATTCTTCCGCGAGCGTCTTCCCCAGTTCGCGGGTGAGGATCTCGGAGGAAAGAGTCTGGTCGTGATCAAGCCGCTTCATGGTTTGGGCGACGACATGCTCAACATAGTTGAGGTTGGACTCCATCTCCAGGGTGTCGTAGACCCGATTGTAGCCCTTCTTGAACAACTCTTCATCGGACATCGACGGATGATGCCGATAGTGTGTTTTGCCAACCGACTCACTCAGTCCATGGGCGATCAACGCTCCGGTCGAGACGACACATTGCACCATCCCATGATCGATCATCGCGCTGATGATCTTGCCCATCTTGGCAATGGTCATCGCCCCTGACAGCGTCAACACAACGAAGCAGTCGGGATCCTCAATCATTTCCCAGAGCACTTCATAGGCTTCACCCAAGCGACGGCCCCCAAAGGCTGTCTTTCGCATGGCGGTCAGCAAGCCGTCGAAGGACCCGATCTGTTCCGGGTCGAGAGGCTCGAGCGCTTCGAGTCCATCTTGCGCCCCATCGTGGAATTCGCGTTTACCCATAGGAGAGTCGACCTATCGTAGAAGTGAATAGAGGGGAAACGCATTCTTTATACACAACCAACGATAGAGGCGTCAACGAAGCTGCATCTCAAGAAGCCCTTCGCCGTATCCCGTTGCATGAGTATGCAGCACCTGTTCGGCGAGCCGTGATCTGTTCGATGATTCCATGTCGCGTAGGCGTTGAAGAAATAATTCTGACTTGAGCGGTTCATCCGCGCGCGAGCATGGACGAAGCACCTGCGGCAAGAGCGAGCTTGATGTGGTGGTCCCAACGGGATTTGAACCCGTATTTTAACCCGACTACGACTTCGCCCTTATTCTTCAGAGCCTTCGAACGTTTTCTTCAAGTCAGAAAGGGGCACGACTAAAACAAGGAGTATCAAGTCGTAACGAAGATCACCACGTTGCTGCCTAACTATGTCTTATCTGGTTCCGTATAAGATCCCCGTCGGCGTGCGACGGTGGATAAGACCCGTACGATATTCTGGCAAAATGAGAGCATAAGTCCAAGGTCGTTCTCAGGGCTTCGTCTTTGCCTCCTTTGTCCGTGGGGTCTTATACGAAACCGCATAAGACCCTTTGACTTCTAGGGCGTCAGGGGGAGGAAATGTGGGGCGAGAATCGGAGTCATGCTGCATTTCCTACGAGTCGCTGCGGGCGTGAGGTGATGTAAGGGGATACGGGAACCGCTTGGCAGCTGTCACAGGAGCGTTTGAAGTTTGCTCAGCGTTTCCGCGATCACGTCGATCGACGCGGTCCCTTTCTTCACCGCCTTCCGGACTTTCCAGTCGAGACTCTTGACTTGGTCCGCGAGCACCACGCTCTCTCGATCGGTGTCCACCGCGTTCACCACTTCGAAGGGATAGCCTTTCCTCTGGCTGGTCATAGGACAGCACAGCATCAACCCACTCCGACGATTGTAGCTCGCCGGTGAGAGGACGAGGGCTGGTCGGTGTCCGGCCTGTTCGTGGCCCGCTTGTGGATTAAATTGCAGCCAGACAATGTCGCCGCGATCCGGCACATAGGAACGCCCGCTCATCACAGCGCCTCTCGACCCACCGGCCCGTCGAAGTCGAGTTCCTTGTGAACATTGCGCGGGGTCATGCGCTTGACCAAATCCTCCAGCCGATAGACTCGCCGCAGGTGGGGTCTCAGCACGAGCGCCCCTTTCCGCACTTCGATATCCAAGTCATCCTTCACTTTGAGTCCTACCTGCTGGGCGATGCTCTTCGGCACTCGGATGGCTAAGCTGTTTCCCCATTTTTGGGCCGTGGTTTTCATGTTCGTTGCCCTCCATTCCGTTGTGTAGATACGGTGTAGATACTACATGAAGGCGTGGTACTGCGTCAAAGAGAACGGGAGAGCGAAGAACACAAAAGAAATTTATCCGCCCGCGATAGATGACGATAAGGCGATAACGAGCGGGCGGCACGCACGAAGTGAGGTTTGGTGGTCCCAACGGGATTTGAACCCGTGTTTAAGCCTTGAGAGGCGCAAACAAGGAGACGTTTGAGCAGACGGCCCAGTCTCGCCTGAAAAGGGCGATCAGTGGAGATAGGGACAGAGCGAGATGGAGTAAGACCTGGAATCGGGAGCAAACACGGGAGCGAACCGGGAGTGAAACCGGGAGTAGAAAAACTCGAACCGGTGGGCTCACACGACACCCTGAAGAAGCCGCTCAATCTCCAAGAGTTGCTGGATGCAGTCGCGGCTCAACTGCGTGCCTGATACCGGTCGCCTCGGCATCGCGATGTGGCCAGCACAGCCGTGCGAGGGAAGGGGCTGGATCGTGACGGGTCACCGGACTCCGCTGTGTTCCAGAGTATTTCGTGTTCTCTGCTATAGTTATCATGAGGGTGT
>SPAX01000003.1 GCA_005239475.1 Nitrospira sp.
CAATTCTATGAATGTAAACGAGGGGTAGGCTCGGTACGGGAACGTCCCAGCGAAAACGACGTGATGCCATAGTTTTGTTTATACTATTTGGCCGTCCTGCATATGCACGATCCGGTCGGCCTGGGCCGACAGTTTATCGTTATGGGTAACGATCACGAAGGTCGTCCCACGGGCTTTGTTCAGTTCACGCATCATGGCAAAGAGCGCGTCGCCCGTATGTGTATCTAGATTTCCGGTCGGTTCATCAGCCAGCACGAGATCAGGCTTTTGCAAGAGGGCTCGTGCGACAGCCACGCGCTGCTGTTCACCGCCGGACAACTCACCAGGCTTGTGATGCAACCGAGCTCCCAGCCCGACCTCCTGCAACAACGCGATGGCTTCTGGCTCAATTTCTATTTGATGCCGTCGCTGGATCAGGGCCGGCATACAGGCATTCTCGAGTGCGGTGAACTCCGGCAGGAGGTGATGAAACTGGAAGACAAACCCGATACGCCGATTCCGAAACTCCGCCTGTTCACTCTCCGACATCTGAAACATATCCTGGCCGTCGAAGTGGACCGTTCCTGTCGTGGGACGATCAAGCGTCCCGATGATATGGAGCAGCGTGCTTTTCCCGGCTCCCGAGGCCCCGACAATCGCAATCAACTCGCCCCGTTGAATCTGTAGATTGACGCCCTTCAGCACCGTGAGGGTTTGCCCACCCATCGGGAACGATTTGTACAGATCGGTGACGGCGATCATGCCAGCGCTCCAGAATGAAATAACAATGATGGAGGGGCCGGCATGATCATTCGTAGCGCAGCGCGGCCACCGGTTCGAGTTTGGCTGCCTGGAGCGAAGGGTAAACCGTGGCGACAAAGCTAATCACAATCGCGGAGCCTGCTACCAGGAAGACATCCATCGCTTGTACATGGACGGGGATTCGCGAGATGTAATAGACCGAGGGATCGAAGGTCCAAAATGTCTGGATCAGCCAGAGAAACGCGTAGCCGAGCGGAATGCCGATGGCTGTCCCGGACAGGCCGATGATCAACCCGTTCAGCATGAAAATGCGCCGAATGCTCTTGCGCGTCGCCCCCATAGCCTTGAGGATCGCAATTTCCTTTTGTTTCTCCGTAACGATCATGGTGAGGGTGCTCACGATGTTGAAGGACGCCACGATCGTGATCAGCACCAACAACAGAAACATCATCGTCTTTTCGAGCTTGAGCGCCGAGAACAGATTACGATTCATCTGCATCCAGTCGCGGGCGCCATAGGCGAAGCCGAGCGACTGCTCCACGGAGCGGGCCGTCTCCGCTGCGCGAAAGACGTCCGTGACTTTGATTTCAATGCCCGTCACGGTGTGCCCCATGTTGAAAAACTTCTGCGCTTCCGCGAGATCGATGTAGGCCAACGACGAATCGTACTCGTACATGCCGGATTGAAACAGAGCGACCAACGCGAAAGTACGGATCTTCGGCACCATTCCTATTGCACTGATCGGACCGGCCGGAGGGGACACCACATTGACCGTATCGCCGACAAAGACGCCGAGTCGCAGCGCCAATTCCTTGCCCAGGATGATGCCGGGTTTTTCTGTCTCGACCGCCGGGCCGTTCGGATCGTCGATCGGTGATTGCTTCACCTTGACCGGTCGGCTGAGGTCGGCTAACTCTCCAGTCGAGAGATTCTTGGCCAGTTCGGTCACCGTGCCCTCGCGTTGCGGATCGATGCCGCGGATCACGATGCCTTGCACCCCGGTTTGGGTCGTGAGCAAGACCTGCTTGAGTACAAACGGGGTTGCCGCAACGACACCCGGCACGGTTGTGACCTGCTTGGTGACGGGATCGTAATCGCTCATGCCATCCTTCATTCGATCCTGCACGATGATATGGGCCGTCGTCCCAAGAATCTTGGCCTGAATGTCCTCTTTAAAACCGGTCATGATGCCGACCGTTCCAATCAGGGCGGCCACACCGAGTGTAATCCCGGCAATGGAAACCACGGTGTTCAATGAAATCGTCCGATTTCGACGCTTCGCGCGCAGGTACCGCAACCCGACAAAGATTTCGTAGGGGAGGGCCACCGTTATTTCTCGGGTCTCAGTTGTGGGAAGAGGACCACGTCTCGGATCGACGCTTGGTTGGTAAAGAGCATAATCAGCCGGTCGATGCCAATGCCTTCGCCCGCGGTCGGCGGCATGCCGTACTCCAAAGCGCGCAGGAAGTCTTCGTCGACCAGATGCGCTTCTTCGTTGCCCGCCGCCCGCTGGGCCGCTTGTCCTTCGAACCGTTCCCGTTGATCCAGTGGATCGTTCAACTCTGAAAAGGCGTTCGCGATTTCCCGACCGGCAATGTAGAGCTCGAAGCGATCAGTCAATGCCGGGTTCGAGTCTTTGCGTCGTGCGAGGGGGGAAATTTCAATCGGGTAGTCGGTAATGAACGTTGGCTGCTGCAGATTAGGCTCTACCGTTTCCTCGAAGATTTCATTCACTATATTGAAGAGCGGCCATTTCGGATCGACCGCGATGCCAAGTCTTTTGGCTGCCGCAATCGCTTTGTCCTGATTTTCAAGGACGGAGGGGTCGAGATTGTTTACCTCCAGAATCGCCTGATGATACGACCAGCGGCGCCACGGAGGCGTGAGCGTGATCTCCTTGCCCTGATAGTCGATGACCGTCCTGCCGAGAATCTGCTGAGCCAACGAGGAGACGAGCTCTTCCGTGAGGATGATCAAGTCCTGATAGTCGGCATAGGAAACGTAGAACTCCAGCATCGTGAATTCCGGGTTATGAATCGTCGAGATGCCTTCGTTCCGGAAGCTCCGATTGATTTCAAACACGCGAGGAAAGCCGCCCACGATCAACCGCTTCAAGTAGAGTTCCGGCGCGATGCGGAGATAGAGATCGACGCCGAGCGCATTATGGTGTGTGACAAATGGTTTCGCTGTCGCGCCTCCTGGAATCGGATGCATCATCGGCGTTTCGACTTCGAGGAAGCCTCGTTCGATTAAGAAGGCACGAATGCCGGCGATGATTCTGCTGCGCATGGCAAAGATACCATGGACCTCGGGATTGGCGATCAAGTCGACATAGCGCTGCCGATAGCGGGTTTCCACATCCGTCAACCCGTGCCACTTTTCTGGAAGAGGTCTGAGGGCTTTGCTCAAGAATGTCAGCTGTGTGACCTCGACGGTGAATTCATTTGTCTTCGTGCGAAAGAGAGTGCCGGTCACGCCGATCCAATCGCCCAAGTCGAGTAGCTCGGCGATGCGATAGCCTTGTTCTGAGAGATGATCTTTCTTGAGATAGACCTGCAGCCGGTTGGATCCGTCTTGCAGCACGGCGAAGCCTGCTTTCCCGAATCGCCGCAGGGCGACGATGCGTCCCGCAAAGGTACAGGAGATCTTCTCTGCTTCCAGTACCTCTTTGGTTTTTTCGGCATGAAGTGTAATCAGTTGGCCCGCACGATCCTTTACTTCGAATCGCGTGCCGTAGGGTGCCACGCCCGCTTCACGCAGGGTGTCGAGCTTCTTGATGCGTTGCTGCTGCTGTTCGTTCAGTTCGTCCATGAATGTGCGCCTGTACCGATCTTCTTTCCTCGGTTAGCAGGATGCTGAAAAAGTCCGCCAGCAGCGTTCTCGCATCGTTCAGACCCTCAACGTACCCCAGAGGGTACGCTTCGGCCCTTCACTCGCTGCGGCCTTGCTGGACGGCCTTTTTGAGCATCCTGCAGGAATGTCGTGCTGTTGTGCCACACATACGCACCCTCGAAATTCTCGCGTACCAAAATACTGTTCTCTCAGCTTGTTAGCTATCGAACTCGTCCGCACCTGACTGTTGATAGCTGAGAGCGGTTTTCCCAAGCTGCTTCATCTTCAGATAGGCCTCGATGAACCCGTCCAGATCACCGTCCATGACGGCGGCTACCTGGCCCACTTCGTAGCCGGTCCGGTGATCTTTGACCATTTGATAGGGCTGGAACACATACGATCGAATTTGGCTGCCCCAGGCAATATCCTTCTTCTCCCCGACGATCGCATTGAACTCCGCCTCTTTCTTTTTCAGTTCCAGTTCATAGAGGCGCGCCTTCAAGACCTTCATTGCGCCATTGCGATTCTGGAGCTGTGACCGTTCGTTCTGACATTGCACCACGATTCCGCTCGGCAGGTGCGTCATGCGGATGGCTGTCTCGACCTTGTTCACATTCTGGCCGCCGGCGCCGCCGGCCCGAAAGGTATCGATCTTGAGGTCTTTGTCTTCGATCACGAGGTCGATATCGTCATCCACCTCGGGATAGACGAATACTGAGGCAAAGGAGGTATGCCGCCGTTTGTTCGCATCGAAAGGTGAAATGCGCACCAGCCGGTGCACGCCTGCCTCGGCCTTGAGATAGCCATAGGCATAGGCCCCTGTCACTGACAGCGTTACACTCTTCACTCCCGCTTCTTCTCCTGGGAGCAGGTCCAACGTTTCAACCTTGAATTTCTTGCTCTCGGCCCAACGGACGTACATGCGGAGCAGCATCTGCGCCCAGTCCTGCGATTCCGTTCCACCGGCGCCAGGATGGATCGCCACAATCGCGTTGTTGGGGTCCAGTTCGCCCGAGAGCAGAAGTTCAAGTCGCAACGTGGCGAGCATCGGCTCAAATTGATCCAGCTCGAACGTCAACTCCTTGGCCAGCCCGGCGTCGGCGCTTTCTTCTGCCAACTGGAGTAACGCGCCCAGGTCGTTCATCTTCCCATCGATATCACGCCACTGCTGGAGGTCGCGCTCAATCGTGGACTTCTTCCGGCTGATCTTGGCGGCCTTCTGAGCGTGGTTCCAAAAATCCGGCTGTGACGTCTGCTGCTCTAGATGTGCCAACTCGGCCGTCATGCGAGCGAAGTCAAAGATGCCCCCGTAGTTCCAATACCAATTGTTCGACGGCCTGCACGCGATTCTTTACCTCATCTAACATGGAGCGATCCTTTCAGGTTAGACCGGAGTGGCAGCCACTGCGTCTGGCTCAGATCCCTTGGTGCGGAAATAGCCGAACAGGAATAAGAGCGCGCAGATTATAGCACAGCCGTAGGCAAACACATCGCCGTACCGGCTGTAAAACGTATGCGGGTGCCAGACCTGCATCGTAGCCTTGACGGCCTGCTCCGTGAAGATCGGCGTCGCTTCGACGATGCGCCCGAACGGATCGATGAAGCCGGAAATGCCGGTGTTGGCTGCACGGGCAAAGGCCAAATGATTCTCGACCGAACGAAACACCACCATCGCAAAATGTTGTGAGGCCGCCGACGAGCGACCGTACCAGGCATCGTTCGTCACGGTCACCAAGAACTCCGCCCCATTCGCGGCGAATTGCCGCACCAGGTTGGGGAAAATCACTTCGTAGCAGATAGCCACGCCGAATTTCACCGGGCGCGGCGTCGTTTCCGCCATGCCTGTAGCCGCAGATCTTGGTTTCGGCGGTAACGTCAAGACCGTCGGACCAGGCCCCGCTTCGAAATCGCCGATCCCTTCGACTAATTTCTCGAGGAAAAACAGAAGCGAAGATTTGAACGGAATATATTCGCCGAAAGGCACCAGATGTTGTTTGTCGTAGCGCCCCAACAACTGGCCGTCGTGGGCGAGGAGGTATGCACTGTTCAACAGATATGGTCGCCGATCCGGATAGAAACGTAGGGCGGGGCTTCCAAACAAGATCGGCGCCTGGGCTCGATTTGCCAGTGCAATGAGTTGCAGCTGATAGACCGGCTCACGCTCAAAGACGAATGGTGTTGCCGCTTCCGGCCAGATCACCAAATCGGTGGCACGGCCGAGCTGTTCCGTCAGCCGGTCAAAGCGTGCAAGGGTCTCTTCTCGATAGGCGGTATCCCACTTCACCGCCTGATCGACGTTCGGCTGCACCACTCCCACGCTGATAGACGAGCGGGGAATATCAGAAAAAGTCTCTCCAGATGACGTCATGAAACCATATTCCCACGAGAGCGCCACCAGCAATACCGTCGTCGCCACGAGTTCCCATGGGAGCTTTGCCGGACGGAATCCACGGAGCAGCGGCATCAGCCAGGCCAGCAATTCAGCCAGCGCGACATTCACCAGCACAATGAGGAACGAGACTCCGTACACCCCCATGTGGTCTGCAATCTGAATCATCTCAATCTTGCGATATTGAGAATAACCGAGGAGGCCCCAGGGCAATCCGCTCAGAGCATATGTCCGGATCAGCTCGAGGGTCACCCATAAGCAAGGAACCGCAAAGAGACCGTAGCGAGGAATCAGGGTCTGAAACCACACGGCCCCGGCAGAATAGAGGCCGACATAGAGGCCAAGATAGGCCGTGAGCAGCAACATGAGGCCATAGCTGATCACCAGCGGGACCTTGCCATAGGTGTTCATGGCGGTCACCACCCAGGCCATCATACCGGTAAAGGCAATCGTGCCGGATAGCCAACCGATCCAAAACGCCTGCGTCTTGCTTTTTCCGTCCAACGCCCAATGCAACGGCACGAGGGCGATCCAGGCTAACAATCCAATGTCAGATTTCGGGAAACTCAGCGGGAGGAAAAGCCCGCTCGCGCCGGCAAGGACGAGTGAGCGCGCGAGGGAATGGGTCATGAGTCGCACCTTATCGAAAGCCGGAGATGGATGCAACTTCCGGTTCGTAGAGGATCTGCTCGCTTGTACGCCGTCGCGGGCGAGGAGAGAGATTTGGGGTTGACTGACACCCGTTGAGTACCTATAAGTAAGAGTGACAATCTAGCATCTGTGACTGCGTGAAGAGATGGAGCAGGCCAAGGTGATAGAGTCGGCTATCCTGACCCTGGCGCAGCAGCGCAACTAATGATCACGACAAATAATTAGGAGACCATGCCATGGATCGAAGAGTCATCAGCCTCTGTCTGAGTTTGGGCCTCATGTTTCTGTTAGCAGGCTGCTTTGGTAAGAACGTCTCCTCCTCGTCCGGGGATGCAGCCTCACAGGCAGGTCAGAGCAAAAGCGAGGAGATCCAGCCGGACGCGATCAAGACGGTACCGCTGGAGCGCTCGCTCGACCGGCCATCTGGTAGCGCGACCACACCATCCGGCAGCAATGCATTGGACGACGTGTTTTTCGATTTCGACCGGTTTCAAATCCGCAAGGATGCCATGCCGGTGTTGGACGCCAATGCCCAATGGTTTCGCGCCAATGGGAGCAAGACTGTGCTGATCGAAGGCCATTGCGATGAACGAGGCACCTTGGCGTACAATCTCGTCCTGGGCGAGAAACGGGCACGTGCCGCCAAGATGTATCTCCAGGATTTGGGCGTCCAGGCCTCGCAGCTCCAGATCACGAGCTACGGAGAAACAAGGCCCTTCTGCAAGCAGCAGAACGAAGACTGTTATCAACAAAATCGGCGGGCACATTTCGCAACAAAATAATACTAGCATGTGTTTCGACCGGAGACCTGCCATATGTGTCAGACCATCGCATCACGAAGGAGGAACATGTGAGGCATTATCACATCGTAGGAATCGGGCTCCTCGGGATCATCTTAGCGACCGGCTGTGCAGGCAAGGGCGAGCGCATCGATCTGCAGGTCCCCATGGCGAGCGGGGCCGAGGACAAGGTCGTCGCGATGAGTTCCGCGACCGTCGCGATTCAGCCGTTTGAAGACCATCGCACTGACCGATCGCACCTCGGCACCAGACATCACCTATGGGGCGGAGAGAGTCACTTCAGCCTCCCCAGCGGCACCCTCGGCGAGGCCACGGCACAGGCCTTCGCTGACTATCTCAAGGGGAAAGGCTGGAACGCGATCGTTGCCAAGGGCCATGAAATAGCCGGGGCAGATATGACCATCACCGGCAAACTTGTCGATGTTGGCGTGGATGCCAAGAGCGGTATCGGACAGACTACCCTCAACGCCAAAAGTCGGTTGGTCGTTCAAGTGAAGAATTACGCTGACGGCAGTCAAGTTCGTGAGACCCTCATCAGTACCGGAACCAACCAGGTCTTCTGGTTTGACCCGGAAGATGCCCAGGAGCTGCTCAACGAACTGTACAATAAGAATTTCGAGAAGTTCGTGACGGACACCAAACTCGACGGCAAGATTCTCAAGCTCCGGTAAGGGAGTTCTCTATCCCTCCGTGGGGGACCCTGCGATGCACGGAATCCAGTCCTTCAGCATCGCCCCTGAATCGTATGGGAAACAGGAACCTTGCGAGTAACATGGATCGACGAAAACATCGCCGGGTACCGGCACAGGTGCAGGGATTTCTGTTGGGAAACTCGCATGAGATCGAAGGGGTCACCCTCGACCTCTCAGTTGGTGGGGCCAGGTTTGATTGTGACCTCGAAGTCTACCCCGGCAAGGTGATCCGTGTGCGACTAATCATTCCCGGCGCAGAGGAACCGGTCTCGATCGAAGACGCGCGAGTGCAGTGGGTCGGAGAGGACACATTCGGGGTCTCGTTTCAGAACGTTCGACCAGCCGAACTTGATGAACTCGAGCAGCTCATTGACGAATTCGAAGAGGGCGAAGGCAGCGGTCACGCCTAGTGCGCCAATCCTTGACTCCCCCACATCGGAAGAATATCGTATCCCTGTGGGAGGAGCTTAACGCCCCGAGGGAATATGGTTCATCAGGGGGTCGAGCGTAGGGATGGTGTGCAAGCCCAGCTTGACTGGGAAGCCTAAAGTCCCGCCAAGATCCCCGCCGTACCTATGCTGTCCTCGGTAGGTGCGCGCTCCTCCCACCCTAATCATCTGTTCATTCCCGTTGGCAGCTTCTCCATCTCACCACCGCGTCATGGTCTGCTTCTCTCCATACGCTGCCGGCAAGAAGTACGCGTTGCTGTTTCACTTGCAAGGGATGGCGGTGAGGGTGTGATGATCTACTCAATCTGACTACGAAGCCGCCCGGTTTCGTCGCGGGAGATTAAGACGCATCCATCCTGCATCGAGTTCGGGATGCTCCTTAAGATGCTCCAGGAGGCCAAGAGCCAGACCCTTTCGAGTTTTTCCGAACGATTTCTTCCGGATGACGCCTGCTTTCGCAGATGAGATTTGCAAGGTAGCGAGGGTATTGCCAAAGGCGAAGCCTATGGAAACAGGAGGGGCGATTGCCGAAACGTACGATCACACCAATTCTCAAGCGACGAAAATTATGGCAGCGTGACCCTGAACGGTGCGAACTCAAGCGTAACGTCGGGATTAAACGGAAAGAGAAACATGGCCCGCTCGAAAGAGCTCCTCAACTTTTCAGTGGGTCTAGAAACCGGCTTGCAAGCGGAAGTCAGGCGGATGCTCACGAGCGGACTCAAGTGCGAACTGGAGGCCCTGGCCGACAAAGACTTCCAGTACCTCACAGAAAAATATCTTCTACGGAAACTGAAAGAGAAGGACTGGCTGGACTAGGCAGGCCCACTTTCTTCCATCGTATCCTTGCGGCAGTATTTAGTTCTCTGGCAACAGCAGATAGAGTCCGACCACAATGATCGGCGCCGCCACATACATGGCCTTCTTGCCGAAGCTATCGTAGACGCCATAGATCAAGATCGCGGCCATGAAGGTGAAGTAGAGCTGTCCGATTCCCCGATACCCGGCACTATGTTCCACCGCCAGGGCGAGCGTGGGCGATCCCAGGGTCAGTATGGCCGAAAGGGCTGCCAGTCGTTTCATTTCAGTCTCCTTCTCGATGATGTTAAGGCCCCTGACGTCATGTCGATGGTGGCTCCTGCTGCACAGACAATAACGTCCTCATGGCGAAGGAACCAAGAGGGCGTAACTCTGTCCCCAAACGATTCTGCGTGGTTGGATTGGCAAAGGCAACATGGGATCACAGTACACATCGCTGCTTCACGATTTGTAGTTTGCCATTTTGCGCCTTTTACCGTGAAAAATCAAACTGACGCCATGATGGAATTACACGCCCAGCAGCCTGCGGAAAACCTATGTGGGCACGCCGGGATTTGATGGGCTCGTATGTCTGGGACAGTAGGAGTATACCCCGCAGGATGCTCAAAAAGGCCGTACAGCAATCCGTGAGACGTCATACGTGAAACGATTCGGAGTAAGCGCACTCGGCAGTCCTACGTTTCACCTTTCGCGGTTCGTGAGAGCGATGCGAGAACGCCGCCTGGTGAAAGGCGCGTCTCGGCGCGCGGGGTTGGGCGGGTGAAAAAAAAGCGACTTTTTCAGCATACTGTTACGATCGATAGCTTGCATTAATGCGGACATAGTCAAACGACAGGTCGGTCGTCCACATATGGGCCCGGTGACGACCTTGCCCAAGCCCCACGGAGATCGTAAATTCTTTCTGACGAAAGACCTTTGCGATTCGGCGTTCAGCCACGAGTCCGAGTCCAATTCCTCGCTGTACCATTGGGACCCCTCCAAACCACACGTTCAGCTTCGAGGGGGTAATTGGGACTCCGGCTCGTCCGATCGCGGCCATGACACGACCCCAATTGGCATCCTCGCCGAACAGGGCGGTCTTGACCAAGTTCGAGGTCGCTATGGTTTGGGCCACCTGCCGTGCCTGCGCCACGGTGGCTGCTCCGGTCACCTCAATGTTCACTACCTTGGTGACACCCTCCCCGTCGCGACAAATGGCCAGCGCGAGTGCCTGGCAGGCTTCTGTCAGGAGCAGCAGGAACCGACGGAAGGCAACCGTACCTTCTTTGATTGTGCGGTTCTCAGCCAGGCCGTTCGCCAAACACAGGACGGTATCGTTGGTACTCGTGTCCCCATCCACTGAAATGCAATTAAACGACTCATTGACCGCCAGGCTGAGCGCCTGTTGGAGAGCATTCCTCGTGATCGAGGCATCCGTAGTTAAATAAGCCAGCATCGTAGCCATGTTGGGATGGATCATTCCAGAGCCCTTGGCCATCCCGCCAATGGTAATCAAGCGACCGCCGATGGTGTCCTGAAGGGCGATGGATTTCGGGCGGATGTCGGTCGTCATGATCGCCCGAGCGGCATCGAGGCCTCCACGGTCGCTGAGCTGAGTGAGCAGCTGCGGTATTCCCTTGATGATTCGATCGACCGGTAACACGCGACCGATCACACCGGTGGACCCGATGAAGACGTGGTGTGAGGGGATACTCATGTGTCGTGCGACCACCGTGGCGGTTTTTTTTGCGGCCGCTAATCCCTTGGCGCCAGTACAGGCGTTCGCGTTACCACTGTTGACGAGAATGGCCCGTCCGATTCCCTGCCGCAGGTGTAGGCGATCAACGATGACCGGTGCCGCGACCACCTGATTTTGTGTGAAAACCCCGGCGATGGGACCGCTCTGTTCTGAGGCGACGAGCGCGAGATCGAGCAGGCCTGGCTTCTTGATGCCGCAATGTATGCCGGCTGCGCGGAACCCCTGCGGTGCGGTGATCCCGCGGCGTGGAGATGTTGTCGGTGTTTTCCTGGTCATGCTCGTGAAAGAGACGTCCTGCTCAATGTGGATTAGGGATAGGCAGCGGGAGCCGTCAAACCCGTCTCCTCAGGGAGGCCCAGCATGAGGTTCATAGCCTGAATGGCCTGGCCTGCGGCGCCTTTCACAAGATTATCCAGCGCGGCCACTGTAATGACCGATCCTGCACGGGGGTCCAGGTAGACCCCGATGTCGCAATAGTTGGAGCCTTTGATATAGCGCGGATTCGGCACGATGTCTTCCTGGACTCTGACGAATCGCTCACCTTTGTAAAAGGCTCGATACAGCGCGCGCAGGTCTGGCAGCGCCATCGGACTCTTCAATCGGCAGTAGGCGGTGCTCAAGATACCTCGGTTCATCGGTACGAGGTGCGGAGTGAATGTCACGATAGGCTGTGCAGCAATCGCTCCCGATGGCGGTGATGCACGTCGAAGCAACCCACCCAGTTCTTGTTCGATCTCAGGGGTGTGGCGGTGCTGTCCGATCTTGTAGGGCTCTATGGATTCATGGGCTTCCGGAAAATGGTAGGGGAGAGCCGGGCTTCGCCCCGCGCCGGAAATGCCGGATTTCGCATCGATGACTACGGTGTGTGGTTGTACGAGATCCTGGGCGAACAGCGGGGCCAACTGCAGAATGGCCGCAGTCGGGTAACAGCCAGGCGACGCAACCAACGTTGCCTTGACGATGGCGGCACGATGCAATTCCGGAAGTCCGTAGACCGCGTCCTTCAGCAAGTCTTGGTAGGTATGCGGCGTCCGATACCACTGTTCATACACGGCTGGATCTTTGAGCCGATAATCGGCACTGAGGTCCACTACCAGTTTGCCGGTTTGGAGGCAGGCGGAAACCGGCGCCAATGATTTGGTATGGGGAAGGGCCAAGAATACCGCATCGGCCTGTTCCGCTAAGGCTTCGGGTGAGAGCGCTTGAAACGAGAGAGACACGAGGCCGGCCAGACTGGGGAAGACCGCTGCCACAGGAGTCCCCGCAGATTTCTCCGATGTAACGGCGTGGAGCTCAAAATACGGGTGGAGGGCTGCCAGGCGAACGAGCTCCGCCCCGGCATATCCACTGGCCCCTGCGATTGCCACGCGTATTTTTTTCATCTGCATTACCCGCTGCAGACCACAGACACAAAAAAAGGGAAGGCCTGGAGCCTTCCCTTTTTTTGACTGTGGCTCCGATGTTTATCGCTTTGAGTACTGGAACCGCTTTCGCGCACCCTTCTGTCCATACTTTTTCCGCTCTTTAACGCGCGAGTCGCGTGTCAGTAAGCCTTCCTTCTTCAAGGGCGTACGGAGGGGCTGATTGAGTTCCACCAACGCGCGTGCGATCGCATGACGCAGGGCGCCGGCTTGTCCAACCTGTCCACCGCCATGTACCGTCGCCTTGATCGAGTACTGTCCGACGACCCCGCCAATTTCGAGCGGGAATTGAATGATCTGCCGCAGAGTCAGTCGTGGGAAGGCCTGCTCGATCGGTTGATCGTTGATTGTAATGTCGCCCGCCCTCCCGGTGACCCAGGCTCTGGCAATTGCGCACTTTCGTCGTCCGGTTGCATATTGAGTTACTACTGCCATGCTACAACGTCTCCTTGTTCGCTTGCGGTGATGATTACAGGGTAATAGGTTCCGGTCCTTGAGCCTGATGCGGATGAGTGGGCCCGACGTAGACGCGGAGTTTCTTTGCCATATGGTTTCCTAGTGGGTTCTTGGGAAGCATACCTTCGATCGCTTTGGTCAAGAGTACTGTCGGATCTTTTCGGAAGACATGCTGCGCCGTCGCGGTCTTGAGTCCGCCCGGAAAGCCGCTGTGATGGCGATAGAGTTTCGTGGTCATTTTGTTACCGGTCAAATGAATCTTCTCCGCATTCACGATCACAACATGGTCGCCCATGTCCACATGGGGGGTAAAGGTTGGCCGGTGTTTGCCGCGCAACATCCCGGCAACGCGGGCGGCCAATCGGCCCAGCGTTTGCCCCTCCGCATTCACGAGGTACCACTTTTCCTGCACGTCCAAGGGCTTTTGCATGTATGTCAACATCGTTCTTTCCCGCTCCTTCGCTATCGAGTGAATCAAGTTTCCTGTACTTCCGGTGTGCCGATATCTTTCGACTCTAGTTTTGCCAGCCAGGCGTCGAGATTCGTTGTGCTCCGTCGTTTCAACACATCTTGGGTAATGTAGATCGGGCAAGGAGCCCGGAGGGCCAACGAGATGGCATCGCTGGGCCGGGCATCGATTGTCCGCTCCACGCCTTTGTTGGCGACATACACCATGGCGTAATAGGTGCTGCTCTTGACGTCCGCAATGACGACGCGTTGGATCGTGATGTTCAAATGTTCGGCGAAACTCTTGATCAAGTCATGGCTCATTGGCCGTGGTGTGATCATGGTATCGAGCGCTAATTTAATGGCATTACCTTCCGCGGCCCCGACCCAAATCGGAAACGTATCGAGGGCACCGTCCTGTCGTGCCAGGACGACAATTCTAGTGTCGGTGTTGGCCTCCTCGAGGATGCGATCCACCCGGTATTCAACCAGGTCTCGTTCTTTGGGTACATCGACGGCGCTCATACTTGCGTCTCGCTGAATCAGGAGTCCAGTTTGCCGAAATCTTCCGGTTTGAGATTCTCCAGCCACTGTTCGAGTTCTTCGGAGCTCTGTTTGGTGATGACCGAATCGTTTGCAAACACCGGCGCATTGCTCCGAAGCGCAAGTGCAATCGCATCGCTGGGTCTGGCATCGACGGTGTATTCTGAATCTTCGTACATCAAATGGATTTTTGCAAAATAGGTGTGCTCAGACAAGTCCGTAATGACCACGCTGATGACTTTCGCGTTGTAAGCATCGAGGAGGGATTTCATGAAGTCGTGCGTCATCGGCCGGGGGGGCGTGACGTTTTCCAGTGACATACTAATCGCACCTGCTTCTGACTTGCCGACCCAAATGGGGAGCATGTCGGAATGCTCTTCGTCACGTAGCACCACGATATACGCGTTATTGTAGGGGTCGAACATCAACCCTTTTACCTGCATCTGTGTAATCACAACAAACCGGCTCCTTCTCCTCAGCTAAAAAAGTCGCGAGGAAATGCTGATCACCCTGACAGATGGATCAAGAAGTAACTAATGTAGCATTTCGGAAATCGGCCTGTCAACGAAGCCTGCGAGATCGCTGAAGAAATTCACGGAAGGCTCTGGCGATCAATGGCCTAGCCGGGGACCCGCTTTCCGCCGCAAAACCGCCTGGCTTAGGCCGGTGGGCGATAGTTCTGATCCAGCTTTCCGGTATCAGTTTGTTCGCCAAGTTTAAGAAAGGCCTTCATCTGCTTCTTCACGAGTTCTCTGCCGCTCTCTTCGCCCAGGTTGACCTGATATTCGTTGATGACCATGACCCGCATGCCTTCCCACTTTTTCCAGCAGGGCTTGCAGACCTTGGCCTTGATCTCGGATTCAAGCCTCCCCATGAAGAGGGGATCCGTAATAGTTTCTCCGGCCTGTCCACATGTCACGCACTGGACGTCTGCCATGGTGTGAGGATCCTCCTGAACATAAGTTAGGTGAGTGTGAGGCGGGATTGTAACACTGCGGGCGTGCTAAAAAAAGAGGGGAGCAGATTGACCCGCACATGGCTTCGTGCTAAGAAGAATCGCCTTTTAAATGGATACGCCCGGATGGCGGAACTGGCAGACGCGCCGGACTCAAAATCCGGTTCTCGTAAGAGAGTGGGAGTTCGACCCTCCCTCTGGGCACCATCAGTCCACAGCGTGGTAACAGGATTGGCGTGGGGGCGTTGCCGGTTCTGGTGATGACCGGATTGCGCGTGAATCTGAATCAAATGAAACACGTCTATCCCCAGTTGACATGTCCGAATGGGCAGCCTATATTTTCATAATAGCGTGATGAAGAAGCTTCAAAATCATGATGTTGGATCCATTTTGGTGTCCGTCATTTCACTGCATCTCTAATTTTGGCAAGGAGGCGGCACATGCGTAAGGTATTGGCACTAGGAGCGGCAATTCTTTTTGTCGGTTCCGTGGGTGTGTCAATCGCTCAGGAGCGCTTGCAGTCTAACCAATCCGGCATGGGCGTGGGTACGGGAGTTGGCGATGTGTCGGGGTCAAGCACGCGAGTGACTACCTTCGACCGAACCAACTTCCTCGATCGGCTGTCGCAGCCGGAGACAGTGTATGGACGGGTGTTTGCACTTGACCTGCCCGGGAACAGACTCATGATTGAAACAGGCGGGGCAGGGAAGATATTCGACCAAGGGCAGGAAGGCAAGTCAGGATACGGAGCTCGGACGGTTATGACCCTGCTCATCGATGACCATTCAAACCTTCAGAGCCTCAGAGAAGTGAATGTCGGGGACGACGTCTCCATTCAAGTCATAGAACAGGTCAATGAAAACCATCCGTATGGGACAGGGAAGAAACTTGTGTTGGAAGCGTATGTGGTTCACGTTGCTGACACCAGGCAGGGGTTTGGTGGACTTGGACAACGTCCAGATCCTGAGCATGAGCGCGCGCTTTCGACGAATCGTGGTGGGATCACCGGTGGCATCGCTGGCTCTGTACTTCCAGGAGAGATTGAGTCCGGTATCACCAGTTCGGTTGGTGAATATACCGGAGCAGCTCCCTGCTGGCAGTGTGAACCCCAGCCAGGATGGGGTAATGCAGTCGGAAACCAATCAGACTATGGGACGGACTACAACAAGCCCAACTTGGTCAAGGGCTTGAATTAAGTCGAGACATATTTGGTGAGGTTTGAGGAGGGGCAGCGAGGCGCTGCCCCTTTTTTTGCGTTCACCATGTTGGTACACCGGGGCAGTGCTTGCAGGGCCACCGACTCCTTGTTAGGATTTCCGTAGAGCCAGCACGCGGCGAAGGGTCAAGACTGTTGCGGAGGAGAGAGACGTGGCAGCGAATGGAGAGGGAATCACGACAGTGACTGGTCGACCGGATGCCGAGTTGGATTTACGGGGAGTGATTTGCCCTTATAACTTCGTCAAAACGAAGTTGAAACTGGAATCGATGGAGCAGGGACAGATCCTTTCTGTGCTGTTGGACGCTGGCGACCCGATTCGGAATGTTCCTCGCAGTGTGAGTAATGAGGGGCACACCATCCTTTCTCAAGAACGCGTCGAAGGGTCCTATCGAGTGCTCATCTCCCGCCGTGAAGACGAGTAACACGGGACATTCTTCCGCGCATCTTTTTTGTTTGCGATCCTGCCCTATACCCTTCAATGACGACCGTCACCGCTGAGTCCTTCGACACTGGTCCGATCTGATCGAGCAGCTTACCCGGCCTCCCGCGAGAGAGGGTTTCTTCGCGCATTGTGAGATTCATGGCGATGGCAATCTGTCTGGTGGGAAGTATCTGCGCCAGGGCTTTCAGTAGCCCTGTGAGGGCTCTGGGGTCCACATAGAAGACGAGAGTGCTTCGTTCTTTGCGGAGGCGGGAGAGGTATTGGGCGAGACGATGACTGGTTGAGGGAAGGTGTCCTTCGAAGATGATCGCATCACCAGAGAAGCCAGAGATCGCCGCCGCTGCCGTCATGGTCGTGGGGCCAGGGATGGCTTTGACCGGAATTCCTGCTTGATGGGCAGCAGCCACAAACAGACTGCCTGGGTCGTAGATGACCGGGGTGCCGTTGTCTGAGACGAGGGCGACATCCTGTCCCTGCGTGAGTCGATGCAGAAGGAGCAGCACTTTCTCGTGGCGATTGAGCGGGCCGTAGCTCGTGACTGATGCGGTGATGCCATGATGGGCTAGGAGCGCCTGGGTCATGAGAGGGTCTTCTGACGCAATCACCTCGACGTGGCGCAGCGTGGCAAGGGCCCGAAGGGTGATGTCATCAGGGTGGCCAATCGGCGTGCTGACGACATACAGTGTGCCGGGAGGGCGATATATGGGTGTCCGGCCTCCCACTCCCCGATCGTTTGGTTGACTCCCATCTCGCGCCATCGATATAATTCTCCGTTTAATGTCAGTCTGTTTGTCCTGAGAAGCTGAGAGGATAGACCTCAATGGCCGCCATGTTTTTCGTGGTGACGATGGCCTTGTATTTTGCGGCCACCGTTTCCTATCTTGCCTACTTGCTCCGGCCTTCGGAAGCCCTCTCGAAGGTCTCTTTGGGTATGACGGCGATCGGGTTTACCTCACACACGATTGCGTTGGTCGCACGGATGGTCGGGGCGACGGATGTCTCGCCGCCAGGGTTCCAGGAAGCTCTGTCGTTTGTTTCCTGGATGCTGATTCTGGTCTTCCTCGTCGTGGAATATCGCCATCGTCTGCACGTGCTGGGCTCCTTTATCGTCCCCCTGGCACTGGTCTCGCTGGTCTCCGCCGCGGCATTGCCTGAAACCGTTCCGACGCTCACCCCTATGTTTCACACGCTGTGGGTCCACATCACCCTGAGTATGCTCGGCACGGTGGGGTTTGCCATCGCTTTTGTGGCCGGTCTCATGTATCTGATTCAGGATGGACTTCTCAAGTCCAAACGTTTCAATGTCCTCTACTCGAAGTTACCCGCCCTGGATTTTCTCGACCATCTGAATCAGCAGTCGATCGTAACAGGATTTCCGCTCCTCACGCTCGGCATCATTACTGGTGCGCTTTCTGCCGAATTCTCTCGGGGGTCATATCTGAATTGGAATCCCGAGCAAACTTGGGCGGTGGTGACGTGGATATTCTACTTTGTCGTATTGATGGGACGACTGACGGTGGGCTGGAGAGCCAAACGCGCGGCGTACCTGACAATCATTGGATTTGCCGGGGTTATTCTGACCCTCATCGGTGTGGTTCTCAAGAGTCACGGACCGGTGTCGTAACTATGCACATTGTCGTCGTCGGTTTGAGCCACAAGACTGCCCCGGTCGAAATCCGCGAGAAACTCGCGGTCCCTGAGAGCCGGATGGGCGAAGCCCTGACCCGTCTCTGTTCGTACCAGGGGGTGCGGGAAGGGATATTATTGTCGACGTGCAATCGTGTTGAGGTCTATGCCGTCGTCGATGAGATCGAAGCGGGGTATGGACGAATCCAGGATTTCCTCGCTGACGCCCACCTTTCTCTGTCCTCGGAGCAACTGACTCCCCATATGTACTGGCACCAGGGGGATCGGGCGATCAGCCATTTATTTCGTGTGGCTTCCAGTCTCGACTCTATGATCGTCGGTGAGTCGCAGATTCTGGGCCAGATCAAAGAGGCCTTCGACGTCGCGCTTACACACAAGACGACCGGTATCATTCTGAACAAGGTCGTGAAGAAAGCGATCTCCGTCGCTAAGCGTGTGCGAACGGAAACGAAAATTGCCGAGATGGCGGTGTCGGTCAGCTATGCCGCGGTCGAATTAGCCAAAAAGATCTTCTCGGACTTAAGCGAGAAGACGGTGCTGTTGGTGGGGGCGGGGGAGATGGCGAAGTTGGCGGCACGGCATTTCATTGCCAGCGGTGTCCGGCATGTGCGGGTGACGACCAGGAATCCTCAACATGCCCTGGAGTTGGCAAACCGGTTTGGCGGCATCGCGGTCGCCTTTGAGGAGTTTCGGGAGGATATGGCTTCGGCCGATATCGTCTTGGTGTCGACCGGTGCCGCGCATTATCTTGTGAGCGAGGATGACGTGCAGCGCTCGATCAAGCAACGGATGAATCGTCCGATGTTCCTGATCGACATCTCGGTTCCCCGCAATATCGATCCGGCCGTGCGGCATGTGGATAATGCTTTCCTCTTCGACATCGACGATTTGAAAGCGCGGGTTGAACAGAATCGCGGCGGACGCTTGCAGGAGGCCGAAAAGGCCGAGCGGATGGTGGTGGATGAAGTCGTAATCGTCCGGCAATGGCTCCAGTCGCTCGAAGTGACTCCCACCATCATGGCCCTTCGTATGAGGGTCGATGACATCAAGCGGGCGGAAGTCGAGAAGACCTTGGGGCGGTTGGCGAATCTGTCTGCGCCGGAGCGTGAATTAGTCGAAGCTATGGCGTCGTCGATCGTGAACAAACTCATTCATAATACGATGGTGACGCTCAAGGCCGAGGTGAATTCCTCGGAGGGGGCTGCCTTTGTCGAAGCGGCGAGACGCTTTTTCAGCCTCAGCGACCCTGCGGTCTCGAATGTCAATGGGAGTGCGTCATCTGCGTCGGAGACCGGTCATTCGTCACAAGAAGATATCCGGAATACTGAAGAGGCGACGCCGAGAGCTGGTTCGAAGATGCCGGACCATTGAGCGTTGAAGACCGTTAGTTGGTTTATTAGGTTTGTCTCGTTTGTTTGGTTGAACAAAACTAACCCGATGAACCAAATCAACCAGACAGACCAGATGTGAGTCGGTGAAAGGGAGCCATGTCAACAGTCGGCCATGAACGCTCAACCGTCGTGCTTGGAACGCGCGGGAGTAAGCTGGCGGTGCAGCAGAGCGAGTGGGTGCAGGGACAGTTGCACGCGCTGGCTCCGCATGTGACGGTGACGTTGCGGAAGATCCAAACATCGGGAGACAAGATTCTGGACGTCCCGCTGGCCCAAATTGGCGGGAAGGGACTGTTCGTGAAGGAGATCGAGGAAGCGCTGTTGAGCGGCGAGATCGACCTGGCGGTGCATAGTATGAAAGACGTGCCCACGGAGTTGCCCGAGGGATTGGCCATCCTCTGTGTGCCGCCCCGCGAGGATCCCCGGGATGCCCTGATTAGTCGTGACGGGCGGTCCTTCGTGGACCTTCCTCGTGGCGCCCGGATCGGGACCAGCAGCCTTCGCCGCCAATCACAACTCCTGCATTCCAGGCCTGATCTCACGATTGCCATGTTGCGCGGGAACTTGGATACCCGTCTCAAGAAATTACGGGAGGGACAGTTCGACGCCATCGTGCTTGCCGCGGCCGGGCTCCGGCGATTGGCCTGGGCGCATGAGATTACTGAGTATCTTGCGCCGCAGATTAGTTTGCCTGCCATTGGCCAGGGGGCGCTGGGCATCGAGGGCCGGCGCGCCGATCCCTTTATCCATTCGTTGTTGAGTGGCTTGGACCATGCGCCAAGTAAGATAGCCGTTCTTGCCGAACGTGCCTTGCTCCATCGGCTCCAAGGAGGCTGTCAGGTTCCGATCGCGGCGCATGCGACAGTGGTCGGGAGAGGGGTGAGACTGGAAGGATTGGTATCCAGCGTGGACGGCAAAGAGCTCATTCGCGATACCGTTGAAGGAACCATTGAGGATCCGGAGTCGATCGGTATTCAACTCGCGGAACGATTGCTCGCACGTGGTGGCGATAGAATTCTTCAAGCGATCTACGGGACCACATGACGAAACCGAGAAGATCTGGGAAGGTCTATCTAGTGGGAGCGGGACCAGGCGATCCTGGACTCTTGACGCTGAAAGGGAAGGAATGCCTGGAGCAGGCCGATATCGTCCTGTACGATTATCTCGCGAATTCTGTCTTACTGCAGTATGCTCCGGCCACGGCCCAGCGCATCTATGTTGGCCGGCGTGGACGTGGGCAGTATCAAGACCAAGCCGACATCAATCGACTGCTTATTGAGCGTGCCAAGGAGGGGAACGTGGTGGTTCGGCTCAAAGGGGGCGACCCGTTTGTCTTCGGACGCGGTGGAGAAGAAGCAGAAGCGGTGGCCGCTGCAGGGGTCGACTTCGAGATTGTGCCTGGTGTGACGGCGGCGGTCGCGGTTCCTGCCTATGCGGGCATTCCGGTGACCCATCGAACGTTGGCTTCCACGGTTACGTTTGTGGCCGGGCATGAAGATCCCACCAAGCCGGCGGCTTTTGTGGAATGGCCCAAATTGGCCAGTACATCAGGGACGCTCGTGTTCATGATGGGCATGAAGAATCTTCCTTCGATCGTCAAACAGTTACTGTCGGAGGGGCGGTCACCCGACACGCCGGCTGCGGCGATCCGTTGGGGGACCAAAGCCGACCAACAGACTATCGTGGGGACATTGGGCGATATTGTCGAGAAAGCGGAAGTTGCGCATCTCGAACCACCGACGGTGATCGTTGTGGGTGAGGTCGTGCGATTGCGAGGACAGCTGAATTGGTTTGAAACCAAGCCGCTCTTCGGGAAACGGATTGTGCTCACCCGTGCGCAGGAGCAGGCAAGAGAATTTTCCCAGCTATTGGCGGCCTATGGCGCGGAGCCGGTTGAAGTCCCGACGATTCAGATCGTGCCTCCGGCCAGTTGGCAGGCGATCGATGAAGCGGTGATTCGTCTCAGTACCTATCAATGGTTGATTTTTACCAGCGTGAACGGGGTGCGGCCTTTCATGGACCGGCTTCATGCGGCAGGGAAAGATGCGCGCGCGTTGGCGAACCTTCGACTGTGCGCGATTGGACCAAGAACTGCGCAGGAACTGGGAACCTATGGGCTGACTCCGGATGTCGTTCCAACCGAGTTTCAGGCAGAGGGTGTGATCGCGGCATTGACCCATGTGGGAATCCGTGGGAGCCACGTCTTGATCCCACGCGCCGAAGTCGCCCGCGAAATCTTGCCGGAACAGTTGCGTGAGTTAGGGGCAACCGTCGATGTGATTCCTGTCTATCGCACGCTCGCTCCCCCAGTGGACGTTGCGTCCTTGACGCAACAGCTTCACGATGGGCGGGTGGCGGCGGTGACCTTCACGAGTTCCTCCACCGTCCGCAATTTTGTGGAAGTCTTTGGAGGGCGGGACGCGGTGAGACCACTTGTCGCGCGGGTAGTAATTGCCTGCATCGGACCCATTACGGCACGCACGGCGGAGGAGTATGGGTTGACGGTCACGGTCATGCCGTCTGAAAATACTGTGCCGGCGCTGGCAGAAGCGATCGTGAGGTATTTCAGGGAAGAGGCTCGAGTTGCCGTCTCTACGCGCGGATAGGCCGAAGCATACGGCAGGGTGACGGACTGAATTAGTCAAGGGAGGACATTGTATGGTTCCAGTCAAGTCGTTCATGGTTCCGAGGGAGAAGTTTATTACGGTTGCGCGGGATACGGATGCACAGACGGCGGCACGTATCATGCGGGATCGTGGCATCGGCAGCCTGTTCGTGACGAACGGGAAGGAGATCGTCGGCATCCTCACGGATACCGATATGGTCCGGCGCGTGGTAGCGGCTGGAGCCGACACCCACAAGACAACGGTCGAACAGATTATGTCTGCCCCGATCTTGACGATCGAGGCGAATAAGACAGTGTTAGATGCCAACGATTTGATGGCCCAAACGCATACCCGCCATCTCGGCGTGACTCAGGGTGGCAATTTGGTCGGTATGATTTCTGTGCGCGACCTCGTGGTATTCTTGACGAATCTTCCGAGGAAGTAACCCGATGGCCTTCCCAATACAGCGGCTCCGGCGGCTGCGGCAGCATGAGGCCTTTCGTCGCATGGTACGGGAGACGAGCCTTGCCCCGTCTGATTTTATCTCTCCGCTGTTCGTCGTCGAAGGGCGAGATCGGCGGGAGGAGATCGCCTCGATGCCGGGCCAGTTCCGGCTCTCGGTCGATCTCTTGCTGAAAGAGGCAAGTGAGATCGCAGCTTTGGGGATTCCCGCCATCATCCTCTTTGGGATTCCTGATCGGAAAGACGATCGGGGTAGTTCGGGGTTTGATCTGAATGGCATCGTGCAGCGGGCCGTCAAAGCGGTGAAGGACCAGGTCCCGGGGTTGATGGTCGTGACCGACGTCTGTATCGACGAATACACCGATCACGGCCATTGCGGAATCGTCAAGGACGGGCGCATTCTCAACGATGAAACGTTGGAGTGTCTCCGTGCGATGGCTAGGACCCATGCGCAAGCCGGGGCTGACATGGTGGCGCCGTCCGATATGATGGATGGGCGGGTGGCGGCGATCCGGGCGGAACTGGATCAAGCAGGTTTTCCAGAGCTGCCAATTATGGCCTATGCCGCTAAATTCGCGTCTTGCTTTTATGCACCGTTCCGGGATGCGGCATGTTCAAGCCCGCAATTCGGTGACAGACAATCCTATCAAATGGATCCGGCTAATCGGCGGGAAGCGCTTCGCGAGATCGCCCTCGATGTTGAAGAGGGGGCCGACATCATCATGGTGAAACCGGCACTGCCGTATCTTGACATCATTGCCGCGGCCAGAGCACAGATGTTGTTGCCGGTAGCGGCCTATCAAGTGAGCGGGGAGTACAGCATGATCAAGGCGGCCGCCAAAGCCGGCTGGCTCGACGAATCGCGGGCCATAATGGAATCCTTGCTCTCGATTAAGCGGGCCGGCGCAGATCTCATTTTGACCTATTTTGCCAAAGACGCAGCGCGTCTCCTCCGCTGACGACCATGCTGAAAGTCACGCGTGGTCTATCCGATGGGTGTCCACGTCCATACCCGGTCGCCACGATCGGCAATTTCGATGGGCACCACCTGGGCCATCGAGTCCTGCTGCGGACGGTGGTCGAGACGGCCCGGAAGGCACAGGGGACCGCGCTCGTGCTAACCTTTGAACCGCATCCGGTGAAAATCCTCGCGCCCCACGTCGATCTTCGTTTCCTTACCAGTCCGGAGGAAAAGCTTGCACACTTCGAAGCTGCGGGGATCGATGAAGTGGTCTTCCTGAACTTTACCCCCACCTTCGCATCGATGAGCCCAGATCAATTTGTCGAGGATATCCTGCATCGGTCTCTCACTCTGTCTGAACTGTTTGTGGGCAATCATTTTGCGTTTGGGCAGGGCCGGGCCGGGCGTATCGATGACCTCGTGCGTCTCGGCGGGCAGTACGGTGTTCGCGTACATCCTGTGACTCCCGTGATGATTGAGGGGGACGTGGTGAGTTCAAGCAGGATTCGCCAACTGATTCAGGGAGGGAATATGGAGCGGGCTGCCAGGTTGCTTGGACGCGTATACGGAATTCGAGGCGCCGTGGTACACGGGATGCAACAGGGGCAGGTGCTGGGCTGGCCTACTGCCAATCTGCGCGTCCCAGCTGATCGCGTCGTGCCGCCCGATGGAGTCTATGCCGCGCGGACGGTCCACGGTACTCAGACCTATGATGCGATCGCCTATATTGGGACCAGGCCGACCTTTGGAGCGGGCGAGCGGCTGATCGAAGTCCATCTGTTGGATCAGACCAATGATCTCTATGGCCAGGAGATCTCCGTGCAGTTTGTGGCACGGGTACGCGGCGATCACATCTTTGCATCTGCCGACGATCTGTCGAAGCAAATTGCCCGTGATGTGGAGCAGGCGCGCATCAGTTTGCGACAAATTCCGCAGGGAGTTCAGTAACCATGGCCATTGAGACGACGATCATGAGGCCGTCATCCAGGTCCGCCACACGACCGGCATTGTTGACCCATCTTGTTCGGACGGTGCGTCAGCAACAGTTGTTCGTTCCCGGTCATCACTTATTGGTGGCGGTGTCGGGTGGGCCCGACTCGGTCGCCTTGTTGTCTCTCCTCCATCGCCTGGCCCGGTCCTGGCGGCTCACGCTGACAGTGGTCCATTGTAATTATGGGTTGCGCGGACCGGAGTCCGACGGTGACGAATCGTTTGTCAATAATTTTTGTCGAGAACGACAGCTGGCTCTTGTCATTCATCGGCCCAAGCTGGTCAAGCGCCGACAGCGTTCATCGCTTCAAGCCACGGCCCGCGACGCGCGCTATGACTTCATGAAGCAATTGGCGCACGAGGTAGGGGCTGACCGCATTGCGGTCGGTCATACCGCCAATGACCAGGCGGAAACGGTGCTTATGTGGCTGTTGCGTGGAGCGGGCCTGACCGGGTTAGCGGGAATGCCCTACGCCCGTGAAGACAGAATTATTCGTCCGCTCCTGGCTTCTACCCGTGAGGAGGTGTTGGCATACTTGGATCATGAAGGGCTGACCTATCGTCGTGATTCGAGCAATGAGAAGCCGCTCTTTCATCGCAATCGGATCAGGAAGGTTCTCCTTCCTGTCATCACGCAGTTGGCGCCGGCTGCCGTCCGTGTGTTGCAGCGGCAGGCAGATCTATTGCGCGCGGACGAACAATATCTAGAGCAAATTACAAGTTCACTGGTGCGTACACTCGTGAGCCAGGATTCTGGAGACGTACAACGGCTTAACCGGCAGGCCTTCTTCGAGTTGCCGGTTGCGCTTCAGCGGCGTCTCGTTCGGACGGTCCTGCGGACCTACGACGACGAGGGGCGCGCCAGCAGCGTTCGCGTGGTGGAGTCAGTTCGGCGTGTCTTTCTCAAGGGACGGAGCGGGACCCGGCTGTCTTTGAAGCAGGCCCTTGTGACTCTGGATCAGGGGTCGATGCGATTTAGCCCAGGTGTAGGAAGCAATCACAGGCATGGGACTGATTCAGGACAGGGGAAGAGGGAGGCCCTGCCGCTTCCAGTGCCTTCCACGGTCTATTGGGCTGGAACGAACCAGCAAATTCAGGTACAACTCATGACTCGTCGTGCTGCCGAGGAGATGGGTAGGGCTCCTTCTCAAGGATTAGCATTGTTTGATGCTGACCGGTTTTCTGAGCCCTTATTGGTTCGAGCTTGGCAAGCCGGCGATCGATTCTCTCCCCATGGGATGAAGGGGAAGAGCAAGAAGCTGCAGGATTTCTTTATCGACAGGAAGGTTGCTCGACACGAACGTGGGCAGGTTCCTTTATTGGTGGCGCCAGAGGGAATTCTTTGGGTGGTGGGAATGCGGGAGGATGAGCGCTTCGTCGTTCGATCTGGGACGACACGTTGTTTGGTTGTCTTGGTGAGCAATAGGGCCTCAGAGAAGGAGTAAGGGAGCATGGAACGGATCTTCGGTCGGCCGATCGTGACGCAGGAAGAAATGCGTGCCCGGATTCGTGAGCTGGGCAAGCAGATCACGACCGACTATACAGGGAAGGATTTTGTCTTGGTGGGGGTGTTGAAGGGGGCCTATGCCTTCTATGCCGATTTGGCTCGCGCAATCAGAATTCCCATGCGAGTGGACTTTCTTATGGTGACGAGTGACGGGTCTCGGGCAAAAACATCCGGCAAGGTTAAAGTGGTGACCGAGCTGACCGAGGACATCAAAGGTAAGGACGTCTTGTTGGTGGAAGACATCGTCGATTCCGGACTGACGGCCCAACACTTGATCAAGACCTTAGCGAAAAAGAAGCCTCGGTCAATTAAAGTCTGCACCTTGCTGAGTAAGCCAGATCGTCGGACCATCAATGTCGCCATCGACTATGTGGGGTTCAAGATTCCGAATAAGTATGTGGTCGGGTATGGACTCGATTACCAGCAAAAGTACCGGAACCTTCCCTATCTGGCTGTCCTGGATATCGAGGAAGATCAAGAGTAAGGCTGTGGTCACACGGTTGTCAGTATGAATGAACCTGTGGTAACATCAACCATGTTCATGGTTTTTCTGACCGCTTGCGTGCCTTCCACAAGGAGATCTGGATGAATTCCAGGACAAAGAATATACTTTTCTGGGTCGTCGTCGGCCTCTTCATGATTTTGCTGTTCAACCTCTTCAGCGTTCCACACCATGAGCCTGAAGAAGATGTGATTTTTAGTGAGTTCATGACCAAACTCGACAAGGGAGAGATCGAGCGGGTCATCATCAAAGCCAGCCACATCAGCGCCGTCTTAAAAGACAAGACCCGTATACGAACCTACTCAGTGGAATATCCTGAACTGGTGCAGGTCTTGCGGGATCGGGGCGTGCAGATCGAGGCGAAGCCACCGGATGAAAGCCCTTGGTACATTACCTTCCTTGTGACCTGGGGGCCGTTTGTACTGTTCCTGGGATTGTGGTTCTTCTTGATGCGGCAAATGCAGATGGGGGGCAATAAGGCCATGTCCTTCGGGAAGAGCAAAGCTCGTCTGCTGACGGAGGAGCGTAAGAAGGTGATGTTCGCTGACGTTGCAGGTATCGAAGAAGCCAAGAACGAAGTGCTCGAGATCATCGAGTTTCTCAAGGATCCGCGCAAGTTTCAAAAGCTCGGCGGCCGCATTCCCAAGGGCGTCTTGATCGTGGGTCCTCCCGGTACAGGAAAAACACTGCTGGCCAAGGCCATTGCCGGTGAAGCCAGTGTGCCGTTCTTCAGTATCAGCGGATCGGATTTCGTAGAAATGTTTGTCGGCGTCGGAGCGTCTCGTGTTCGCGATCTCTTCGAGCAGGGGAAAAAACATGCCCCCTGTATTATCTTTATCGACGAAATCGATGCCGTTGGTCGGCTCCGTGGAGCAGGGTTGGGCGGAGGTCATGACGAGCGTGAACAGACGCTCAATCAATTGCTCGTCGAGATGGATGGATTTGATACGACAGAAGGTGTGATCTTGGTTGCTGCGACCAATCGGCCGGATGTCCTCGACCCTGCCTTGCTCAGACCGGGGCGGTTTGATCGGCAAATCGTCGTCAATCGACCGGACTTGCGTGGCCGTGCTGAAATTCTCAAGGTGCACACGAAGAAAGTTCCAATCGCGACGAACGTGGACCTGGAAATAATTGCGCGCGGCACGCCGGGATTTTCAGGGGCTGACCTGGAAAACTTGGTCAACGAAGCGGCGCTCTGGGCCGCGAGACTAAACAAGAAAGAAGTGGAAGTTGTCGACTTCGAGATGGCCAAAGACAAAGTGCTGATGGGGGCTGAACGGAAGAGTCTGATCTTGAGCGACGAGGAGAAACGGACCACGGCCTATCATGAAGCCGGGCACGCGCTGATCGCCAAGCTGATTCCTGGAACGGATCCCGTGCATAAGGTGACGATTATTCCTCGTGGCCGTGCCTTGGGTGTGACGATGCAGCTCCCCACCGATGACCGGCACAACTATTCGAAGGATTACTTATACAACCAGCTCGCCATCCTCATGGGAGGGCGTGTGGCGGAAGAGTTGGTTTTGAATGACATGACGACCGGAGCGGGGAACGATCTCGAACGGGCGACGGATCTTGCGAGGAAGATGGTCTGTGAATGGGGCATGAGTGAAAAGATGGGCCCCTTGACGTTCGGTAAAAAAGAAGAAGCGGTTTTTCTTGGGCGAGAGCTCGGGAGCCAGCGCGACTACAGCGATCAAATAGCCATGGAGATCGACAAGGAAGTCAAACGACTTGTGATGGAAAACTATGAGCGGGCGAAGCGGCTGCTCACGGAAAACATGGCCAGCCTGAAGGGTTTGGCGCAAGCACTTTTGGAGAAAGAAGTGCTCGATTCCGCTGATATTGATCAGATCATCATGCAGTCCACATCCCAAGCGGTTCCTGCCTAAATTCTGCAGCGCTGATCCCGGGACGCCAGTTAAGGGCATTGGAGTCCCGGGCAGTACATCTGAAAGACGATAGGCGAGAAGGGAGTTCTTCTCGCGAGTGGGGTGTTGTGACGTGTACCCTAGGCGGCCACGATTGTTGGCGGTCTTGGTTTGCGTGGCAGATCCCTATACGGAGGCACCGTCGGTGTTAGAACCGAAGTCATTGACACGACAGGCGAAGGATCGGCTGATCGAATTCTCCGACCGACCGTTAATTATGGGCATTGTGAATGTGACGCCGGATTCGTTCTTCGACGGTGGCCGCTATTTGGATGCAGCCGCCGCCGTGGCCCATGCCGTTTGGTTAGTAGAAGAAGGGGCGGATCTGTTGGATATCGGCGCAGAGTCGACGCGTCCCGGTGCTGAAGTTGTGGACGAGGTAGAAGAGTGTCGCCGTGCTATTTCCGTTGTGACCGCAGTGGCAAAAGCCGTCACCGTTCCGATTTCCATCGATACCTCAAAGGCTGTTGTTGCACGCGCGGCCCTCGATGCGGGAGCGGTCCTCGTGAACGATGTGACGGCTTTACGAGGCGACCCTGCCATGGTCGATGTGGTCGCCCGAACGGGAGCCGGAATCGTCCTGATGCACATGCACGGTACGCCGCGCACGATGCAGCAGGCCCCCCGCTACGACGATGTGGTCGGCGAGATCTCTGAATTTTTCGAGGAACGAATCCGTTTTGCGATGGCACATGGCATTGTACGAAGGCAAATCATTCTTGATCCAGGTATCGGATTTGGTAAGCTGCTGGTACATAACCTTACGCTGCTAGCGCAATTGCGCCGTTTCGTGCAGTTTGAGTGTCCATTGCTGGTCGGTGTCTCACAGAAGGCGTTTCTTGGGCAGCTCGTGGACCGTCCGGTTCAGGAGCGTCAGTGGGGTACGGCTGCGGCGGTGGCGATGGCAGTGGATCGTGGGGCTGGAATCCTTCGCGTCCATGACGTAAGGGCCATGAAGGATGTGGTTCAGGTGGCAGCGGCGATTAATCGACAGACGACTGTTTCCATGACAGCACAACATGCGTAAATTGTTCGGTACTGATGGGGTCCGAGGGGTCGCCAACCTCGATCCGATGACCAGCGAAATGGCGATGCAGCTGGGGCGGGCCGCGGCGCATTTGTTCATGCGCCGAGCTGGACGCCATCAAATCGTGATCGGTAAAGATACCCGCATCTCCGGTTATATGTTGGAATCGGCGTTGACCTCCGGGATTTGCTCGATGGGTGTCGATGTCTTGTTGGTCGGTCCGATGCCGACGCCGGCGATTGCGTTCTTGACGAGGAGTCTCCGTGCTGATGCCGGGGTGATGATCTCGGCCTCGCACAATCCCTACCAGGATAACGGCATCAAGTTTTTTTCCAACGACGGGTTCAAGCTGCCCGATGAGATGGAAGCTCGTATTGAGGAACTCATTGTTTCAAACGGGATTGCCCATCTCCGGCCGACGGCCGATGCCATTGGGAAAGCCTATCGAATCGACGATGCCGAGGGGCGTTATATCGAGTTCGTCAAGCGGTCTCTCCCGAAGGAGCTGGACTTCCAGGGGGTCAAAGTGGTGGTCGATTGTGCCAATGGTGCAGCCTACAAGGTCGCGCCAAAGGTGTTGCGCGAACTCGGGGCGAAGGTCGAAGTGATCGGTGATGAGCCGGACGGGATGAATATCAATGCCGGTTGTGGCGCGGTCCATCCTGAACTGCTGCAGAAGGCGGTCCGTGAGCAGGGGGCCCATCTCGGAGTGGCGCTGGACGGGGATGCCGATCGCGCCATTTTCGTCTGCGAACAGGGACGCGTTGTGGACGGCGATCATATTATGGCGATGTTGGCACTCGATCTTCATCGCCAGGGGCGGTTGGCCAAGCAGACGGTGGTGGGGACCGTCATGAGCAACTTCGGATTAGAGCTTGCCATGACGAAAGCCGGTATTACCCTTGAGCGGACTGCCGTCGGTGACAGATATTTGCTCGAACGGATGTCGACCGATGGGTATAATTTCGGAGGAGAGCAGTCCGGCCATTTCATCTTCCTGGATCATAATACAACCGGTGACGGGTTGCTGTCGGCGTTGCAAGTCTTGTCGCTGATGAAGCGCACGGGAAAGCCCTTGTCCGAGCTGGCCCAAGCCATGACGGCGGTGCCACAAGTGTTACTCAACGTGAACGTGACGAAGAAGCCGAACCTCGACACGGTTCCTGAACTGCAACGTGCGATCCGTGAAAGTGAGCAGAGCCTCAACGGCAGCGGGCGCGTGTTGGTGCGCTACTCCGGGACCGAACCGCTCTTGCGGGTGATGGTCGAAGGTGAGTGCGATGATATGATTCGCGAAGTGGCCAAGCGACTTGTCGAGGTCGTCAAGACTCATCTGGGTTAGGGTTGTCGCCCCCCACTGAGGGTGGCCCATGCTGCCGTCCCTTACCGTTGCCTTCATCACCGGGCTCCTCGTCGGATCACAGATTTCCTATTTCCCCCTCTCACTCTCGTTCCTGCTCCTCGTTACTGTGCTAGGCGCCTTCGTCCTTGAACAACTCAATCGGGTCACCGTCCGCCAGGCAACTTGGCTCTACGGAGCACTCTTGGTGGGAGTTGTCTATTGGGCGGTGGCTGTCAATCTGGCTGCGCGTGCTCCGATGGTTGAGCACGCGTCCGATACGGTGATCGAGGTGACCGGTCGTATCGTGGCACCCGTGCAACAGGCGCCAGATCGACTGGTCATGATCATCAGGTCGGACGGTCCAATTGATACGTCGGGAGCGTCCAGACATATTCGTCTGACCTGGCGCACACCGGAGCGAGTTTTCTTTCAAGGCGATCGGGTCGGCTTTCGGGCGACGTTGCGCCGTCCGAGCGGGTCCTTGAATCCAGGTGGATTCGACTATGCGATTTATCTTGAGCGGCAAGGGATCGAAGCGATCGCCACGGTGACCGGATCCGAGGCGGTGCAGTTTCTTGAGTCCGGGCGTGCACATGCCTGGTGGGCAATCTGGAATCAATTCGATCGATGGAGGGGCAGTATCCGTCTTGCCGCGCTGCAAACCCTTCCCCAGCCTGCACTGGGACTCTATGTAGGCATCATCATCGGTGATCGAGGGTATTTGGATCCAGATCTGCGGGATCAGTTCATGGTGACCGGGACGGTCCATCTGCTTTCTATTTCAGGGAGCCACTTGGGCCTCGTGGCACTGCTTATCTTCGCGGTGGTCAGATGGGCGATGATTCTGTTGCCTGCAAATTGGCTTCTTGCGCTGTCTCGGAGAATCACGCCGACTCGCATTGCCGCTGTCTGTACACTTTTCCCTGTCGCAGGCTACGCCTGCCTGGCCGGGGCAGAAGTAGCTACCATACGGTCGTTGCTGATGGTGACTGTGGGGCTGAGTGCGATCTGGCTTGGCCAGGAGCGCCATCTGTTCCATGCCCTCTCTGCCGCCGCGGTGGGGATTTTGCTGCACGATCCTCAGGCCCTATTCGATATCTCCTTCCAGCTCTCCTTTTTGTCCGTCATTGCCATTGCCGGGTGGCTCTCCTGGCCGACCGAGGCTGGAGTGGAGGCGCTGCCGAACGAGCCGTCGTTTCTGAGAACCTGCGCTCGATGGGGGAGAGATTCTGTGGTCATGAGCGGGGTGGTCACCGTGGTGACCCTTCCTGTTGTTGCGTACTATTTCAATCAATTTCCCTGGCTCGGTCTTTTTACCAATGTAGTGGCCGTTCCCGTGATGGGGATTCTGCTGGTTCCGATCGGACTTGCTGCCGGAATCTGGCAGATTGTGGTTGGGGGAACCATGCTGCCCCTGGCTTCGCTGAATCAGTGGTTCCTTGAACACTTTGTGGCTGCGGTCCGTCTGGTGTCGATGCTGCCGGGAGGGGAATGGCATATTGCGGCCCCTTCGGCTCTTGCCATCCTGTCATTTTATGGCTGTCTCGTATTGTTGTGGCGGCGAGTGGGCAGCGTGGCGTTCCGGTTGGCAGCAGGCGTCGGAGTACTATCGCTTTTGCTGTGGTGGGCCTGGTCCCCACGGATGTTTCTTGATGGGGATCACTTTCGAGTCACGTTTCTGGACGTCGGGCAAGGCGATAGCGCAGTCGTTGAGCTGCCTGATGGACAGGTGGTGTTGATCGACGGAGGGGCGGCGTATGAACGATTCGACATGGGCCGTGGGGTGGTGGCTCCGTTTCTCTGGAACCGGGGAATTCATGCCATCGACCAGGTCATTGGCACACATCCCCAACTTGATCATGTCGGAGGTCTGGCCTGGGTGGTCCGCCATTTCATCGTGAAGCGCTATTGGGGGTCGGGAGAGACCCGCGAAGAACTATTCTATCAACGATTGCAGCAGGCATTGGCCGATCGAGGGGTACAAGAGCAGGTGGCTAGAGAAGGACAAGAGATCGTGTCGTCCGAGTCCTGTCGGATGGTGGTGCTCAACCCACCATCCGACAGGCACCGTGATGTGCCGCTCCACGATAACCATGANNGTGGGCATGTGTTGAATAATCGTTCAGTGGTGACGCGTCTANCTTGTGGNNACCATACGATGCTGTTTGCGGCGGATGTCGAGCGAGATGGTTTGTNACGGATGNTCCGCTCACCGTCTCACGGTCCGATCGAGGTCCTCAAGGTACCTCATCACGGGGCGGTGAGTTCGTTGAATCGCGAATGGTTGGCATCGTTGCATCCCCAGTATGCCGTATTTTCCGCTGGCCGCCATAATCCCTACAGACACCCGGCAGCGGAAGTACTCGATGCCTACGCGTCGGAAAACAGNACGGTGTTACGAACCGACCGGGACGGCGGGGTGTGGTTTACCGGAGCAGTCTCCGACGCAACCCTTCANGTGCATCGAGCGCGAGAGTTGTTGTGGCAGCCGACGAACAGAGCCTCGTGCCTGTGGGCCTGNGAANNGGCGAACTGGNCTCGGATTTGGAAACAATGGCGTGACCCTCATTAACTACCGTTTTAGCCGCAGGATGTTGACCTACGGCACAGGATCACAGTCGATGATTCTCAGGTCAGTCCAAGCAAATGGGAGAGTGCACATTTCACGCCTTGCAAGTCAAATTTTGTCTCTGCTTTCACCACCAGTGAAGGTTTCGTAGCATAAGACCTCAATTTTATTCATCCTTCATCACTTGCTAGCAAGGCATAGCATGTGCAGTCTCCATTCGCGCTGGCGTAGTATTTGTGTATCTAATTTTTAAGGGAGCTAGGGTATGCCAAATCTCGTGCGAATCGTGATTCAGTTACCCCTCAATCTCAAAGCCCAGCTCGACAACCTGAAACAGCAAGGGTACACGACCAGTGGCTTCATCAGGGCCATGTTGGAACGGGAGTTTGCCAAAATGGAGGAGAAACCTGTAACGCCCTTTCCAGTTGGGAAACGAGTGAATAGCCGCTTGTGATAGGGCTGTTCATGAGAGAGAGGCTGGGGGGGCTGTGACGCGGTTAACCGATCTTATTCGAGGACAGTCGAGTCAGGAAGCTGTTAGTCCTGATGCAAAAATCCCCACCTGCACCGTGGGGCCGACCGGCCTTCCCATTCCACCTTCCAGGCCGTCAGCGTCTGTTGCTGAGGCCGATTGGTATCAACGTGCATGTCATGAGCTTCAGGGAATCAAGCGTGCGGTTCAGACGAGGCAGCCTTGGACGCTCGATGAATCAGCTCGGATCGCATCTGGCATCGTGGCCTCTCTTGGAGCCACTGACAAGTTGGTTCAGACGGTCCTGCAGCCCAATACCGGAGACTATCTTGTCAACAATGCCGTGAGTGTCGCAGTCGTGAGTGTAAAGATTGCGGAAGCGCTCCGATACGAGTCGGCAAAGCTCGAACAGGTTGCCTTAGCAGGATTGCTGCACGACCTTGGTATGTTCGTCCTGCCGGATTCTCTGGTGTACAAGACCGGGACGTTAACAGAAGAAGAACTCCCGTACGTGAGAGAGCATCCACAGCAGGGAGCTCGCCTGTTCAAAGAAGTGGGAGAAGCCTGTCCATGGGTGGGGAGGGTGATTCTCCAAGAGCATGAACGATGGGATGGCAGCGGTTATCCAAATAAGTTGGCTGGCAATCAGATCGATGAGATGGCTCTCATAATCGGGCTAGCAGACGTCTTTGACGCCCAGATGAATGCACGGCCCTATCGAAGTGGCGTGACGCCCCATCGGGCAATCCGTGCGTTGCTCGTAAACGGCAAGACAGTATTTCCGCATCATCTTCTGAAGGGCTTGGTCGAGCAACTCTCGATCTATCCGTTAGGCACGACCGTTCGCCTGAACACAGGCGAAACCGGAGTCGTGTTTCAGTTGAATCGGCAGTACCCGCTGCGTCCGATCCTGCAAGTCTCGCAACAGACTGCATCGGCTTGCGCAGCGACATCGAAGACGGTGAATTTGCGAACCGAGACCTCCCTCCACATTGTGGAAGTGGTACTCCTCGGTTGATCCGCGATAGGTGAATAGGAGATGAGGCCGTGCGACAGCTAATACCTCGACATCTCATCGGTCTTCTGGGCGTTGGTGCGATTCTCGCAGTGGCGTTTCTCGGGTGCCACAATCCGGCCAGTTCGTCTTTGCCACCATCGGCAATCAGCGCCCCTGGGACGTCGATCCCACCATTGCCGAGGGGAGATGTCTACGCCGATGAAACCGTCCCGACCTCGGAAACGCCTATCGAAACTGGTGACACGCTTGAGGTGGTGATTCGTCGCGGTGCGGGCGAGGAGAAGTTCGCCAGTGTCGTGCGGGAGAACGGAAAGGTCTCTGTCGGTTTTATGGAAGTTGATGTCGGGGGCATCACCGCGGCTCTGGCGGAAACCCGTGTTCAGGAAGCTGCGGTGCCCTATATGCACGAGCCGCGCGTACAGGTCCTACTGAAGAAAAAAGTCTTGAAGGTCAAACGTATTTTCGTGTTTGGGGATGTGAAGAAACCCGGGATGGTTCCCATGTCGAGACATATGACCGTGCTGCAAGCCATTGCCGCTGTCGACATGTACCAGGAAACGGCGTTGATGGAGGAAGTCCGGGTGATCCGAGGCGGTGACCTCTCAAAGCCGACCATGCTGATGGCTGATCTCGCGCGTGCGTTTACCTATGGAGATATGACGAGGAATATTTCGCTGGAGGAAAACGATATCGTCTTTGTGCCGCGCGAACATCTGGGCGATGCCTCCGAAGCTGGGAAAATAATGATGCCGATCATTTCGGCTGCGATCGCACCGCTCTACCCTGTGTTCCTTATTAACGCGGTGATGGGACGATGATAGTCGCAATCGAGACGAGAGAAGGACGCTGACCCTATGGCCCAATACGAACTCAACGTCATCGATTACTGGCTGATCCTCAAGAAGCGGAAGTATCTCATTCTGCTGGCGGCGGGTCTTGTGCTGTCGTTCACGTTCATTTTTTCTGAAATGTTCAAGCCGAGCCCGCTGTATGAAGCGTCTGCGCGAGTGAAGTTCGACAGAACGAGCACCATGGCCCAACAGTTAATCGAGAGCATGTCATTCTCCAATTCCAACGACCTTAACTCCCAGACCGAGTTTATCCGGGGGTTTCCCGTGATGGAGCGCGTGGCGATGGAATTAGGTCATGTGCCGGCAACCGTGACGCCGGAAGAGAAGCGATCGGCCACCTACCTCAATACCGTGTATAACCTCGGTCAGGAAATCAAAACGCAGCGGGAAGGCGATACGAACATCATCCGCATCACGGCCACCTCGGATCAGCCTGAGATGGCAGAGAAAACAGCCAATGCAGTGGCCAATGCCTATCGTCTAGAAAATATCATGGCCAGGAACCGTCTCGTCATGGAGTCGCGACGGTTTGTCGAGGAACAGCTGGCTGGCCTCGAAAAGCAGTTGAACAATGCGGAAGAAGAGTTGAGGGCGTTTAGGGAACGGGAAGGGCAGGTCTTTCTGACCGATGAGGCGCACGCCGCGCTGGAGACATTCACCAAGCTGGAAGAGCAGCATAATGAGGTGATGCGAAAGCGGGCGGAGGGGGAACGGCAGATCTCGGTGCTCAATCGAACCGATGCGGTGATCGGGAACCAAACCGGTCGGATCTTCACGGAGGAGCAGAATGCACTGCTCACGATCCTGAATCAGCGTCTCCTTGATCTCCTCCAGGAACGAAACTCCCTCCTGATCAACTACACAACGGATCACCCGCAAGTCCGGGAGCACCAGCAGAAGATCGATAACGTCAGAGCGGAGATGGTTCTTGAACTTCGAGCCAAGCTCAAGACCATGCAAGACCGTGAGGCCACGCTTCTGGATCAACGCGATCGCTATCGAGGCCGGTATTTACAGTTCCCGCGTGCGGCGATTCAGATGAGTCGCCTCGAGCGTGAGGTGAAAGTCAACGTCGATTTGTTGGCGACGCTCAAGAGCAAGCATCAAGAACTACAGATCAAGAGCGCTGAGCGGATTGAAGAGGTGACGATTATTGCGCCGGCCATCAAGCCCAGCGCACCGATCAATGCGCCCAACATGGAGCTGAACCTCATGGTGGGCTCTCTCATGGGGCTCTTTCTCGGGATCGTCGTGGCCTTTGCGCGCGAATCATTCGATACGTCGATCGGTACCATTGAGGGGATCGAGGAGTTTCTCAAGGTGCCGGTCCTCGGCGTCATTCCACAGTTCAACGGAAAGGAGATGGTGGAAGCCGCCCGCGCGGCGCTTCCAGCCCATGCCTCTGCGTCGACTGTGGAAAATTTCTCAAAACTCATTTGCCTGGTCGATCCGAAGTCTCCCCTGTCCGAGAGTCTGCGGTCGCTGCGAACGAATATTCAATTCGCCAGCATGGATCGAAAGGTCAAATCCATCCTCTTCACCAGCGCAGGCATTGAAGAGGGTAAGAGCACCTGTGTTACCAATTTGGCGATCACGCTCGCCCAGGAAGGGCAACGAGTATTACTCGTCGACGCAGACCTTCGGAGGCCGACTGTGCATCAGCGGTTGGGTCTCGAGCGGGTCCCGGGCCTGGCAGATGCTCTAGTGGGCAGTACCTCCTGGCGCAGTCACGTGCGGTCTGCCACGGATCTGATGCTCGGGTCGATGGGGGCGGATCGGGTGATGAGCACGCCCGGGTTGGATAACCTGAATATTCTGACCGCCGGGTCGGAGGTCGGCAATCCGAACCAGTTCCTCAACATGGACAAGATCTCGATGTTGGTGAGTGAGATGAATGAGGAATACGACCTCGTGCTCTTCGATACGCCTCCCATTCTTCCAGTCACGGATGCGGTGACGTTCAGCTCACGCGTTGACGGGACAATCCTGGTTTACCAAGTTGGGCGGATTGGTCGTAATGCCCTCAAGCGGGCCAAGTTTCTCCTGGACCATGCGCAGGCCAATGTGATGGGCATCGTCTTGACGAACGTGAAATCCGAGGTCACGCCTGACTACGGTATCTACCGCTACGAATATCGCTGACGCGGCTATAGGAGCTGACATACCATGCATGCGTCACTGGTGAAACCGCAAGATGCCGTCATCGTCTCAGTGTTGGCCGCCGTGCTCGCACTGGGCCTCACACTGGCGACCCCGACGGTTGGCTTACAGGTCGTCTTCGGTTTCCTCATTGTGCTGGTGGCCTTCACGTCGGTTCCCGCCTCGCTCTTTTTGCTGATATTTTCTATGTTGCTCTCTCCAGAAATCTCCGTTGGGCGAGCGGAGGGGAGAGGCGTCGGTGGGCGAGAGCTTTCGTTGCGTGTGGACGATCTCTTGCTCGTGATCATCGGATTCAGTTGGCTGGTTAAGACGATCATCTATCGCGATCTGGCCCTTATTCGCAAGACTCCGATCAATCGTCCCATCGTCTACTACATGCTGGTCTGTGTGCTCGCGACGCTGATCGGCGTCATTGCTGGTCGCGTCCGTCCGCTCACGGGTTTCTTTTTTATTCTGAAATATTTTGAATACTTTTTTGTGTTTTTTATGGTCGTTAATCATGTGTCGACCAAACGGCAAGTCGTCAGTCTGGTGACGGCGTTGCTGGCGGTCAGCTTCGTAATTAGCGTGTATGCGATTGTTCAGATTCCAAGCGGACATCGTGCTAGCGCGCCGTTTGAAGGACAAAGTGGTGAACCCAATACTCTCGGCGGGTACCTCGTTTTCATCATGGCGATCGTCATGGGCCTTTTCCTCCATTTGAAGTCACGATCGATGCGGGTCGTGCTTGTTTTTCTCATGGGGTTCATCAGTCTGGCGCTCATGGCCACGCTCTCTCGCTCCTCCTACCTGGCTGCTGGTGTCTTGATGCTGGCTGTCGCCGTGACGCAATGGCGGCGCCCCGGTATGGTCGCGCTCATACTCCTACTCGCGGTCGTGCTCCCTTTTTTAGCGCCTGATAATGTAAAAAATCGGGTTGGCGAGACGTTTTTTGGACGTCAATACGGGGGCGAAATCACAGTGGGAGGCGTTGGGTTGGATCTCTCCACGACCGAGCGGCTACGTTCCTGGGAGTATGTGCTGAAAGATTGGCTCCACAGTCCTCTGCTCGGACGTGGTGTGACCGGCTACGCCTGGGCCGACGCCCAATACGTCAAGATACTCGGTGAAACGGGTCTCGCAGGCCTTGCCGCGTTTATCTTCCTGATCGTCTGCTTGTGGCGGCGCGCGCGCGAGACCTTTCTGGCCGAACAGGATCCATTTTGTAAGGGGTTGGCCCATGGATTGCTGCTCGGCATGGTGGCCATGCTCGCACATGGCATCGGAGCCAACACCTTCATTATCATCCGCATCATGGAGCCCTTCTGGCTCTGCGCGGGACTCGTCATGGTCTTGCCACGCCTGACATCAGGGCAGACGAACCCCACCCCTCAGCGAGCGCTCGTATGAGGTGGTTCCTCTTCTGTTATTGGTATGAGCCGGACGCACCATCCGATCCCGTAGGGCTCGTCCGTTTCTGGACCTTGGCGCGACAGCTTGTCGAAGGAGGCGACAGTGTAACAGTCTTTCCTCCACGGTATCGCTCCTCGTTGCTTCAGCAAGGATTTTTGTCCACGCCGATTCCGCTCCTTCCTTGGCCGGTGTTGCGTCCGGCTTCCTACGCGATTCTCTCCTGTATCATCGCTCTCGTGCGAGCCTGGCGTTCGAAACCGGAAGTCGTGTATTACCGGTGGATGGACAGTCCGCATCCGTTGTTGTTTGCAAGACTCGTCGGGGCGCAGTGCGTCTGCGAGGTGAACGGGGAGCCGGTGCCTGATTGGTCAGAGTCCGACCGCAGGCTCAAGAGGAGACTCAAACACTGGCTGGCGTCCTTCGCCCTCAGCCGCTGTGATCGCGTAGTCGTTTTGACAGAGGGATTACGCGCTCTCGTCGTTCGTCGCTATCAGGTGGCCCCTGATCGAGTTGCCGTGCTGCCGAGTGGAACGGATACCGGGTTGTTTATCCCTCAGGACGCAGCGGCCTGTCGGTGCCGAATCGGGCTGGGCCTAGACCATGACTACATTGGTTTTGTTGGGAGTTTCTACCGCTATCAAGGATTGCAGTGTTTGCTGGATGCGATGGCCATCATCAGACGCACCCTACCATCCGTACATCTCCTCTTGGTTGGTGACGGAGAAGCCGCTCCGGAGTTGAAGCAACAAGCAGATCGCCTGGTTCTCAATCCCTGTATTACCTGGGCCGGAAGGATAGCCTATCAGGAGGTTCCGATGTGGATTGGTGCCATGACGCTCTGTGTGGCTCCGTTTCGAGGGGACCGGGGCGAAACGTCTCCGGTCAAAATTTTTGATTACCTTGCTTGCGGAAAGCCCGTGATCGCCAGCGCGATCCCCTCTGTCTCCGCCACGTTTGTTCAAGAGGCCGGAGTCGCCTTGGTTCCGCCGGACGATCCTGACGCATTGGCTCAGGCGATGCTGCTACTTTTAAACGACCCGGAGCGGCAGGCCAGCATGGCAGCCATGGGGAGACACTTTGTTGAGCAAGAGTTTAGCTGGATATACCTCACTAATCGCTTGAGAGAGTGGCTTGCCACCGAGCAGCCGTCGATACACCATGCGCATCCTCGTGTTCTGTGATGAAGACCTGAGCATTGCGGCAGGCGGAGCCCGGCAGGTGCTGGAATTTGCCAAGGCCCTTTCGCTACGCACCCATACCATCAGAATCGTGGCGCCCCAGCCTGCTCATGGCCATCAGATCGCCAAGGAGTTTGCCTCGCTGTCCTTCCGGCCCGTGTCTGTTTGGCGGGTGGCCGGTCTTAGGCCCTTCTCGTTTCTGATTGCTTCATGGAAGGTCTTGCGGCAGGAACTGGTGGTGTGGCGCCCGGATGTGCTGTTGTGGTTCGATTCGCCAGGGCAGATAGCTCCGTTGCTCGCCCTGTCCAACCATGCCTGTGCGAGCGTGTTATTTGTAAATGGTTTGCCGGAGGAAGAGGTGCAAGGGATCTGGCGGGTCCCGTTTGTGCGATGGGCGCTTCGCGCTGCGTTGAAAACAGCTGCGGGGCGTGTGCAGGCGGTGGTGAGCATCTGCCGCGAGATTGTGATGCAGATGCAAGACGCCTGCAGAATCCCACCGGAGCGTTGTCACGTCATTCGCAACGGGGTCGACGGGGATCGCTTCCATCCTCAATCGCATGAGGCTGCCAGGAAAATTCTTGGACTTCCTGCCAAAGGACCCTATATCGGATTTGTCGGCGGATTCTTTCCCTGGCATGGTTTGGAGACGTTGATCGAAGCCGTGCCTTTCGTGCGTGACAAGGTCCCCTCCGCTACATTTCTGCTGGTGGGAGAAGGCCAAACAAGACAAGCCCTCGAACAACTTGTTCAGCAACAAGGACTGACGGAAACCATCCGCTTTGTCGGTCGGGCCGATTGGGCGCAGGTGCCGACCTGGATTGCGGCCTGCGATGTCTGTGTCGTGTTGCATCGGCAAACTCGATCCTATCCCGGTGATTCCATGAAATTGTGGGAATACTTGTCCTGTGGGCGCCCCGTGATCACGACAGTCGGGCCGGGGTATGGAGAGACGGTAGAGGCCATCGGCTGCGGGCTTGCAGCGGAGCCAGACGATGCACAGGGTTTGGCCCGACAGTTGGTCCGTCTTCTTGAGGACCCTGATGAGCGAATGAAGATGGGTGAACGAGGACGGATAGCGGTGATCCAGGCCCATACGTGGGGAGCACGGGCCCAAGAACTGGAACGCGTGTGCAGCGCGGCGCTTGCTGCAACGCGGCGGACAGCATGATAACCAGCCGTGACATGGTAATGGCAAAACCCCAGGTCAAACAGGATAGGGCTGAACCAGCCCCGTCTCGTCTGCGCCACCGGATTCTCCAAGCTGGTGGATGGGCCGGGGCGGGATTTGTGTTGGATAAAGTGATCGCAGCGATCCAGCTCATGGTGGTGGCACGTCTGTTAACTCCGTCTGATTTCGGCGTCATGGCTGCATCCGCCATCATCGTCCTGGCATTCATGACAATCAGTGAGCTGGGCCTTGAATCGGCCTTGATTGCCAAGGCCGAGGTTGACCGTGAGGACCTGGCTGTCGCGTGGACCGTCGCGATTACGCGGGGAGTCGCCATGGCAGCCTGTCTCTGGGTAGCGGCTGATGTGATCGGCCAGGCCATGCAGATGCCTCAACTGGCGTCGTTGTTGCGCGTGCATGCCTGGATGCTCGTGCTGCAGGGGCTGCAGAGTCCGGCAATGGCCATCGTCTTAAAGGACCTAGATCTGCGTCGGCGTGTCTCTATGGATCTTGTCCGGCGTCTGATCGAAGCAGGCGCGATCATCGCTCTCGCCCTGTGGCTCCGCAACGTATGGGCGCTCTTGCTTGGGCAGCTAATCGGGATGTGCGTGGGTAGCCTGCTGTCATTCCGGGTGGCACCGTTCCGGCCACGCCTGTCGCTCCATCGTCCTGCACGCGATTACTTTCTTCACTATGGAAAACATTTGAATGTCGCGACGCTCTGTATCTTCGGCGTCATGAGTGGGGGAGAGTTGGTCATCGGTCGCGTACTCGGCCAAGAGGCGTTGGGCTTCTATCAGATCGCGCTGGCGATTCCTCTCTTGTTAGGCGTACGGGCCACGATGCTGATCAATCAGATCAGTCTGCCCACCTATGCGTTGCTTCAGCGGGATCGACCTGGCGTGGTCCGCGTATTCGAACTGCAAATGGGGCTGGTTGGATTCATCTTCATTCCGCTGGCGGTCGGTGCTGCGGTGCTCGCTCCGGTGATTGTGCCGTTGGCATTTGGTCCTCAGTGGCTCGCCATCGTCGGTCCACTCAGAATGCTTTGCGTGTATGTTGTCTGCGCCGGGTATTTGAGCGTGATGACGGCCTTGCAGTACGGGGCGAACCGTCCCGATCTTCAGATGAAGAGTTGGGCCCGGCAGTTCCTTTTCTACGCCGTGGTGATTGTGCCGCTGACTATGGAATGGGGCCTCACCGGTGCGGCTGCCGCGCTGGTGGCTAGCTATGTTGTGGGCGTGGCGCTGCAAGGTATCGGAACGAGAGCACTCCTCGGGCCGGTAGTGGATACCACGTTACGTTCTATGGGGCGCGCGAGTGTTCTGGGTGGCTCCCTCGCGGGGGGGCTCGTCTTCCTGGTAGGAACTGCAGCAATTCCGATGACCTTTTGGATCGTAGTCACTGCCTGTGTCGTGGGGCTTGGACCGTATGGTTGGTATCTGTGGTCGGTGGAGGTTCCACGTTTAAAAGTGCTCTGGGACCATCGCTGACGAATAATGGCTGCCATGATGCATCGCGTGAAGGATTGGTGGAATCGACGCTATCCCGACTGGGTGCCTGAGATCGCCTTGCGGTACTTACCGGTGGTGGAGTCGATGTGTGCCGATCCTCCGCGAGGTTTGATTCTGGAAGTCGGGGTGAACCGTTCGGGGCTGACAACATACCTTCGCCGGCCGGTGGTTGGAGTGGATTGTGTTATGGCGAGCGTGTGTCCTGCACTGGTCACTCCCGTTCTCGCGAAGGGGCAGGCATTACCGTTTCAGTCCGGAGCGTTTGACTACACGGTCTGCATGGACACGCTGGAACATATCGAGTCTTCTGAGCGAAATCGCTTTCTGCGGGAGCTCATGAGAGTCACCAGGCGGCGGGTGTACATGGGATGTCCCATGGGATCTCAATCCGAACGGGAAGATCAGGCCCTGCAGCAGTATTACCGGGCGCAGAAAGGCGAGTCGTTTTCGTTTCTCGATGAGCATGTTGCCAATGGTCTTCCCAGGTTGGAGGCCGTTCTCGCGGAGATGGAAGGCATTGCCGAGCAGAGTGGGAGACCCATTCGCCTTCACTGCGAACCGAACCTGAATGTGTGGGTGCACAGAATGTTGCTTCATTTGTGGATGCGGGCGGACCGGGTCAGCTACGTTTTGCATCGCCTGGCCATTGGGTTGGTCCATGTGCGGCGCTGGTTGAATGTCGGTCCCTGCTACCGACAGATCATCGTGGCAGAGTTCGATGTGTAGCATCGAGATTTCATAATGCCGGCTGATACACAATATCTGACTTCACCGTTGATCGATCTGTCGATCGCCATTGTGAGTTACAACACGAAGGAGGTGCTCCTCGACTGTGTTCGCTCTGTCCATGCCCATACAACTGACGTCACATTCGAAGTGATCGTCGTCGACAATGATTCGCGGGACGGGACGGTGGCAGCATTGAAGGATGCTTATCCTGGCATGAGGATTGTTGCGAATCCTGACAATCGAGGCTTTGCCAAAGCCGTGAATCAGGCCTTGGCCGTGAGTTGTGGTCGGCACGTGCTGTTGCTCAACAGCGACACGATTGTCAGGGATCAGGCGCTAGCGGTCATGGTCGCGTACCTGGACGATCATCCTGACGTCGGAGCGGTGAGTTGTAAGCAATGGACGGGAGACGGACACCTGAATCAAACCTGTTTCCCTTTTCCCTCCCTTCGTGAGCACCTGTTCTATTCGGCCCTGTTCCAACGAATAGCCCCTACCATGCAAGCGGCCGCCGCGGCGACGCAGGCGGTCGATTGTACCCAATCCCAAGATGTCGATTGGGCGAACGGGGCATGTTTGATGGTCCGACGATCGCTGCTGCAGCAGTTGGGGGGGTTGGACGAAGAATTCTTCATGTACTTTGAAGACGTCGATCTATGCCAGCGCCTGCGCCACCAGGGGTATCGGGTGCGTCATCTCGCGGAGGCTGAAATCGTTCACTTCGTCGGCCGCAGCAGCGGGCAAGATCGTGAACGCCTGCAGCTCGTGTGGGAGTTCAGTCGCATCCGTTATATCGAGAAACATTTTTCTCCGGTCAAGCGTCAGCTCATGAAGGGGTGGATCGCGGCCGGCACTGGATGGCGATTGGTGCAGTCGATGTGGTGTGCGCCGGCGGCGCAACGGCATTGGCGGATACAAAGTTGTCGGGCGACGATCCGTCGATTGTGGAGTGGACCGCAGTCAGCCGAGCAGGTGCTTGCTTATACATCCAGATCGCAAGGGTAGGGAGAAGGACGAACTCATGGAACGCCGCGATGCCTATCCGACCGACACACAACACATCGTGAACTTGTCGGGATATGTGTGGGCAGCCAGGCAGATCCCACAACTTGACCGGTTTCGGGTGCTTGATCTTGCCTGCGGGACGGGCTACGGATCCGACTATCTGAGCGGAAAGGCTGGTCGAGTCGTCGGGGTGGACTGCGTGCCTCAGATCGTCGCCCGCAACCGTGCCCGCTATGGTCATTCAGGCGCGTCGTTTTTGGCGATGGATGGTTGTGCGCTCGGTTTTCGTGACGAAACCTTCGACTGTATTCTGTCGCAAGATACGATCGAACATATCATGGACGACCGACGGTTCGTGGCTGAAGTCGCGCGCGTCTTACGCAAGACCGGTACGCTGGTCATCTTTACGCCTCACGGGAAGGGTGTGGCATATAAGCCGGAAGACCCCTATCACGTGCGGGAGTACAACCAGGAGGAGTTTCAAGACATCCTGTCGCCATTCTTCACGACCATCCGCTGGTTCGGCCGCCGCCAAGGTGTTCGATTGAAAGCCGTTGAGCGATCGATGGATGGCGTGCGGCGATTCGATCCGGGTGGCATCCGTAATCTCGTTCCGCGTCCGATTCGTCATTGGCTCGGTGGTCTGGTCAGTTGGCTTCAAGGTGGGCCCACGTTGAAGGCAATCACCCCGGAGGATATCGAATATATGGAAGGTGTGGCCGACGATACGAATCTCATTGCAATTTGCATGAAATGACACAGGCGACCAGGGGAAGCATGGCGTGTCGATGGTCTTCCTCCACACTGTTGATGCTCGTCTATGTGCCTATGTGCAATTGACAGTCGAGGCTGGCCGGTATGCGCTCCCTGTGTTACCGTGCCTTATGCAGCTCTCCATCGTCTGGCTGAGGTAGGCACGGTGGGAACTGTATGGGTGTGTCGAGGGCCTGCGTCTCATGCGGCGGTGTAATTCTTTATGGCCTACGAACTGACGGCTCAAAACTTCGACCGTGTGCTACGCGCCTATTGTCCCTCCCAGTATGAAACGTTTGGGGACGACGACCCACGCTTCGTCACGCCGATGAGCCATACCATGAAATGTCGCGATCGCCTGCAGGTCGCGCTTCGTAGCGGGCTGCGACGCTTGCCTGACGGTGCGCCGACCATTATCGACTTCGGTCCGTTTCCAGGCAGTCTGTTGCGTCTATTGCGCGGGATCGAGCCGACGAGAGATGCGCGTCTGTTCGGAGCCGGGCTGATGGCCAGTTCAGAGTTCGTGCAGTTCATGAGACAGGATGCCGATGTGGATATTCTCACCGTCAATCTCGATCCGGCCGGGCAACAATTCACGTCCAAAGGGTATCAGGAAAAAGTCCCGCTGCCCGACCAGTCTGCGCAGCTCGTGTTTGCCCTGGAGATCGTTGAGCACCTCACCTCGCCATTGCATCTGATGACGGAGGCCTACAGACTATTGAAGTCCGGTGGCCATCTCGTAATCACAACGCCCAATATTACTCGCATCGGCAATGTCTTCAAACTATTGATCGGTCGATCGCCCAACGATCGACTGGCCCCTCCCGGTTACAACGATCCGAACGATGAATGGCGACCGCATGCGCGGGAATATGCGATGCATGAGCTGGCAGAGATGCTGCGCCACATCGGGTTTAACATCGCTCTGTCACAGTTTTTTTTGGGCGAGGACACGCAGGACTGCCAAAAGACCGCTCGCCAGAGTGCGATTGACTGGGCCAAGGTGCCGTTCTATCTCATCCCGCATTTGCGCGGGAGTTTACTGATCCTAGGAAGAAAGCCATGACTCCGGTTGTCCTTGCAGAGCTGGCAGGATCGGCCGGCTACGGAGGCGGCGAACGGTATTTGGAACTGCTTTTGGACCGTCTCGACCACGCGCAGTATCGAGCGCTGCTGATCTGTCCGGAGCCCGGTCCGTTTGTGGGGCGCATGCAAGAGCGAGGAGTGGAGACGCACCTCGTCCATTTGGCGCCGTTGTTCAATCCCATTGCCCTCTGGCGGTTGACGCGGTTGCTTGTGCGGGAGCGAGTGACGATTCTTCAGACGCACGGAGCGCGCGCGAATTTCTATGGACGGATTGCAGGACGTCTGGCCGGTGTGCCGGTCATTATCTCGACGGTGCATAATTCACTGAAAGACTATGAAGTTCGTTCGCTCAAACGATGGCTCTATACGTACTTGTTACGACTGACGCTCCCCCTGGTCCATCGGATTATTTGTGTTTCGGATGCCAATCGTCGCGACCTGATCGATGAGTGCCCGGCTGTAGCAGCGAAGACACAGACCGTTTACAACGGAGTGGACCTCTCGGCGTTTCCGTCACAGCCGGACTGTCAAAAAGTCAGACAAGAGTTGGGAATTAGACAGGGACCGGTGCTGGTCACGATCGCGCGATTGACGGAACAGAAGGGCCATCGTTACCTCTTGCAGGCGCTTCCTCGCCTGCTCGAAACATGGCCCCAGCTTTGCTGTGTGTTTGTAGGAGAGGGCGAGTTGCAGGATGTATTGCAGCGGATGGCGATTGACCTGGATGTCGAACGGGCCTGTCGGTTTGTAGGGGTTCGTGAGGACATTACCGATATTCTGGCTGCTGCGGATTTGTTTGTGCTGCCGTCTCTTTCCGAGGGATTCCCGTTTGTGCTGTTGGAAGCGCTGGCCATGGGTCGTCCGGTGGTCGCGTCACGAGTCAACGGTGTTCCTGAATTAATAGAAGACCGTAAGACCGGGCTGCTAGTGCCACCTCGAGATTCCCAGGCGCTGGCGCAGGCGATGCGAGACGTGCTGAGCGATCCGATCGCTGCATCGAAAATGGGAGCAGCAGGACGAGCAGTGGTGCAGAAGCGGTTTACGGTGGACCGCATGGTTGCAAATACGACGGCAATTTTTGATGCGGCGATGCAGGACGCGGGTGTGCGGCCAATGGCTCAGAAACGGGTGCTGGCGTGAAGACGGCGGTCATGCCGGAGACAGAGCAGGTTGTTTGCCCTTGTGGCAGTCAGGCGCTGTCGGAGGATGTGTTTCAGACGCCGACCAGACGCTATGTGCGTTGTCCAGGCTGTGGTTTAGTCTTTCTGAATCCTCGTCCGCTGAGAACCTTGGTCGAGGAGTTTTACCGTGAAGACTACGACGAGGCCTACGGTGAGGCTGAGGCGTCGTCCGACCGCGACCCTGTGTTTGAGAGTGTCGCACGTCGTCTTGGTATGTACCGGAAGCCTCCTGGTCGGCTGCTCGATGTAGGCTGTGGAGACGGCGCGTTCTTGTCACTCTGTCAATCGGCGGGATGGACCTGTTATGGGTTGGAGTTGTCGAAGAAAGCTGTCGCGCGCGCCGCTCGTCGCGATCTGACGATGCTCTCTTCCGATTGGTTGGAACGGGCTGGTGAGCATGAACCGTTCGACGTGATCACACTTGTGAACGTATTGCAGACAGTGACGAATCCGGCGAGCCTCTTGCGACAGGTCTCGGGCGCACTAACGCCAGCGGGCCTCGTCGTCATCAGAGAGACCAATGGGGCGTTTCATCTCCCGATGCGGACACCGGCTCGGTGGGTCGGGTCACGCTCTGATCAGGCCTTTCACCTTTTTCTGTATTCGCCTCAAGCCCTCCGCTCGTTGCTGCAGGGGATCGGATTGCACACCATCGCGATCCATAATTCAGTTCCGAGTCGCGGGCCTCTCACTTCGGGGAATCCGTGGATGAGTCGCCTCAAATGGAGGATTGGTGCGACGGCCTTCTGGTCCTGTGCGGAGCTGCTCTATAAGGTGACGGGAGGCCGCATGGTCTGGGCTCCTTCGTTTGAGCTCATCGCCAGGCGGAGTGAGGGGTTGAGATGAGTACATCCCATTGGTTCAGGCACCGGCGGTGGCGGAGTTCAATCAGGTTTTTGGGTATCGTCGTTGTCCTCTGCCTGCTCGCCGCATTAGCTACCCTCGGAGTGCGGTCGCTGCTTACCTCGGTGGGGTCTGCCAAAAGTATTCGATACGAGCCGGTTGATGTGCCGCCCGAGGAAGTTTCGCCCCGCCATCAGAGGGAGCGGGAGGAGTATGAACGGCGAGAGCGCGTTCTGACGGAGAAGAGTCGATAGCACGATTATTTGGAGTCGTCATTCCATGTGTGGTATTTGCGGCCTTGTAGGGGAGAACGATCCGGTCCTGCTTGACCGGATGCTCGATCGGCTTGTCCATCGGGGGCCGGACGACGAAGGGACGTATCACGACGCAGGCGTGGCCCTCGCGGTGCGGCGATTACGGGTGATTGACCCGACCGGTGGCCATCAACCGGTTCGGAACGAGACCGGCTCTGTCTGGGCGGTCTTGAATGGTGAGATCTACAATTATCGCGAACTCCGCAGGGAGTTGATCCAAAAAGGTCATCGCTTTCAGTCCGATGGCGATACAGAAGTCCTGGTGCATCTCTATGAAGAGGAGGGAGCAGAGGCGGTCTACCGGCTGCGGGGGATGTTCGCCTACGCCATCTGGGATCGGGAGCGAGATCTCGTGTTGCTGGTCCGCGATCGGTTGGGGATCAAACCTTTGTATTACTCTGTCCAACCTGGGAAAGCGGGTGCTGCTCAGCGTGTGCTCTTTTCGTCGGAATTGCCGTCACTGCTGGAAGGGCTCCCGGATTGGACGATCCGTCCGCAGGCCATCGCAGATTATCTGTCGCTGCTCTATGTGCCGGGGCCCGATACGATTGTGGAGAGCGTCTATCAGCTCCGACCAGGCGAGGCCCTTAAGATTGTACGGGGTCGGTTGGATTTTTGGCGCTATTACCATCCTGAGGAAGAGGCCCTGTGTCAGGTTGAGGCTCCGCAGGGCGACCAGTGCGAGCGATTTTTGAGTACGCTACGCGACTCCGTGCAGGCGCATCTGGTCAGTGACGTGCCGCTCGGCTTGTTTTTGTCCGGTGGGTTGGACTCCGCGTCGATCTTGGCCTGCATGCGCGAGACGATTTCTGGATCGATCAAAACGTTTTCCATCGGGTACGAGGCGCCGGAAGACCAATCCTACAATGAGATCAAGGCCGCCCGGCTCCTCGCGACACACTTCGGGACGGACCACACGGAAGCCGTGCTGCGTCCCGATGCGGTCTCGCTGCTTCCTCGCGTCGTGGCCGGCATGGGAGAGCCATTCGCCGATTCCTCGGCCATTCCTACATACTTGGTGTCCGAGGTGGCCAGACAGTCCGTGACGGTTGCGCTGTCTGGAATTGGCGGCGACGAACTCTTCGGAGGCTATCCTCGCTATCTTGGGCTGCGCGCGGCGGGTCGCTATGCGGCATTTCCTGTGGCGATGCGCTCATGGATTGCGTCTCGTGCCGCCGCCTGTCTGCCGGATGGTTCAGGAGGGCGCGACGTTCGTGGCCGCATCAAACGATTTTTGCTGGATGGCTATCGCCCGTTGGATGAGCAATACCTCCGCTGGACGACGTTTCATCCGGCTGGATGGGACGCGTCGCTGTTTGCCGATGGACTCCGTTCTACTGTGGCCGACAGCTCAGCGCTTTGCAATGTCCGGAATCTCTTCGGCCGCTGGCCTTCACACGAACCAGCCGATCGCGCAATGGGCGTTGATCTACAGACCTATCTGCCGGACGATCTGTTGCGGATGGGTGATCGGATGAGCATGGTTCATTCACTCGAACTTCGAGTGCCCTTCTGCGACCACCATTTGCTGGCCTTCGCCTGTTCATTGCCGGCAGCGACAAGATTGCAAGGATGGAAGTTAAAGGGATTCATGAGGAAAGCACTGCAAGACATCTTACCAAAAAGTATTGTATCTGGACCTAAGCGAGGATTTATGCTGCCACTTGGACGCTGGCTGCGCGAGGATCTGCGCGAGATGAGTCGGGATTTGCTGTCCGATGAGGCGATCCGTCGACGGGGCTATGTCAATCCTGCCTATGTACAGTGGCTGCTCGCAGAGCACCACAGTGGTCGACGAAATTTCACGGATCAACTCTATGCGCTCATGGTGTTGGAACTGTGGCATCAGCAGTTGGTTCGGCCTGTTTCCTACCCTTCGAGGGGAGTGGGCGTGGCATGAATGTCGTCCTGTTTGCAGAAGTCACGGCCGAACGGGTGATCGGTGGCGCCGAGCGAGTCCTCCGGCAACAGGCGTTGGGGCTTACTAAGCTGGGCCATCACGTCTGCGTGATCGCGCGAGCTCCCTTCGAGTCTGCAGAGGCCACCCTATCGATTGGAAGCGTGACCGAACGGCGATATCCCGTGAGGCGAACCAGCGAGCCGGCCTTTGTCTGGTCCTCGGTGCAGAATTCCCTTCAGGTGTTTGATCTGACGCGGCAGACCAGTCCTGTCGATGTCGCCATGATTCACCAGTCACTGGCTGGACTGGGTCCGATCTTGTCTCGCTATCGGACGGTCAGCCGCTGGGTCTACGTCTGTCACTCATTGGCGCAAGAGGAATATCTTACCAGAGCAGAGCGGGCGACGACGACGCTGGAACGGGTCAGGCGGCGGCTGAGCGCGCGCGCCAGGAGTTGGATTGAACGAATGGTGATGCGCCGCTGTCATCATGTGGTCGTCTTGAGCGAATTCATGAAGCAACAAGTGATGGCTACGCATGGAATTGCGTCGCGACACATCACCGTCGTTCCCGGCGCAGCCGACCCGGGCACGTTCTATCCACCGCACGATCGGAATGAGATCAGGCGGGAACTCAAATTACCGGAGAGCCGCACGATTTTGTTTACGGTTCGCAATCTGGTCCCGCGCATGGGGTTGGAAAATCTTCTCGAGGCCATGACGATGCTTGGGCAGGAGCCGCGGAATCTACTGCTTCTGATCGGAGGAGAGGGCCAACTGCGCCCACGATTGGAGGAGTTGATTCGCAGCAAGGGATTACAAGACGAAGTGCAGTTGCTCGGATTCGTGCCGGAGGATCAGCTGGCGAAGTACTACCAGGCTTCTGACTTGGTCGTGATGCCGACGCTGCAACTCGAAGGGTTCGGCCTGGTGACGGTCGAGGCGCTGGCTTGCGGGACGCCGGTGATGGGGACGCCGGTCGGCGCGATTCCAGAAGTGTTGAGAACGGTCGATCCGCTGTTTGTAACGGAAGGGACTGACGGAGTGTCTCTCGCAAAAACGTTACGATTGGTGTTGGAGCGCTTTCGTGATCAACCAGGTGAGCGAGAGCGTTTCTCAAAGAAAGGTCGCGAGGTCGTGGAACGGCGCTACAACTGGGTGGCGCATACGGCTGATCTGGACCGTCTATTCATGAGCCTGTCCAACCGGGACCGTTCTACTGCGGCGAAGGGCAATATCGAACAGGCTCCTAGGGCGAGGAAGGTGATCCATGTGATCACGCGCCTCGACTATGGCGGGTCGGCGAAGAACACGATGCTGACCGCCCTCGGACATGACCGTGCGCAATTCGAGCCGCTTGTGGTCGCCGGGTATCCAGGTTATTGGGATGCCCAAGGCGGGCAGGCAGCGACCGAGGAGAATTGTCGGCAACTCGAGCAGGCCGCAATTCGTTGGATGATGCTTCCTTCGCTGACGAGAGAGGTCCATCCACTCAAAGATGTACAGGCCCTGTGGCAATTGTTTTGCCTCTTCCGGCGCGAGAAGCCGGCACTGGTCCATACCCATACATCGAAGGCCGGTGTGTTAGGGCGAGTGGCTGCCTGGGTTGCGAGGGTGCCGGTCATCGTCCATACGCCGCACGGCCATGTGTTCTACGGCCATTTCGGTCCATTCCGATCCTGGCTGTTTCTTCAGATCGAGCTGGTGCTGAGTGCCATCACGGATCGACTGATTGCGCTGACGGAAGCGGAACGTCAGGAACACCTCGATCGTGAGGTCGGCAAGGCCGACCGGTTTGCCGTGGTGCCGAGTGGGATTGATCGGGAGCGGTTCGGGCGGGCGAGGGTCCAGGGGAAACAACAGCCGGATTGGTTCGGCTGTCCACCGGACGCGCTGGTCGTCGGATCGGTCGGGTGGCTCACCGATATTAAAGGCCATGAATACCTGATTGAGGCCGTTGCCAAGTTGAAACAGGACTTTCCCTCCCTCCATCTCGTGATCATCGGTAGTGGAGATCGGCATGAGGCACTTCTGCAGCAAGCGGAATTGGCTGGTCTCTGCGATGCCGTGCATCTCTTGGGCCACAGGGACGATGTCGAGGTCTGTCTCGCCGGGATGGATCTGTTCGTCCTGCCATCGCTCAACGAAGGGATGGGACGTGCGTTGATCGAAGCGATGGCAGCGGGCCTTCCGGTCATTGCCTCACGCGTCGGCGGTATTCCAGCCGTCATCAGCCACGAGAAAACCGGTTTGCTCGTGCCTCCTGGCGATGCCGGTGCGTTGGCTGAGGCACTGCGTCGATTGCTCGATCGACCGGAGTGGGCAGGGCAGTTGGGCCTGGCTGCGAGCCGAAGCGTGGATAGTCGATACGGGTCCGCCTCAATGGTTCACGCAATCGAATCAATCTTTGCCGAGGCGCTCAGTGTTCATCTGTAAGNGNGACGAACAAATGAAANGTANNCGNCGGCTGATGCTGTTATTTATGATCGTGGTGGCATGCCTGCCTGGCCTTGTTGCGCGCGTACAGGCATCGGAGGATCGGCAGCAGTTGCTGGCCACGGTGCACGTTCATAGTACTGCCAGTACCGGTGAATTGACCATTGAGTCGCTGGCCGAACGGGCAGAACAGCTCGGCCTCGATGTGCTGATTTTGAGCGACAACTTTTCTCTCCGCTATGAATATGGACTCTGGCCCTTGCCTGGTCTCTTGAAACATCAGGTCAGTTTTCCATCCGTGCTGGAGTATGGGATCGAACGGTATTTAGACGAGATCGCGGCAGCGCAGAGCCGTCACTCGAAGCTGATCATCGTGCCGGGTGTCGAGGTCGCTCCCTATTACTATTGGACTGGTTCGTTAGTGGGACGCACGTTGACGATGCACAATGCCCAACGCAATCTGCTGGCGCTCGGCCTGACCAGGCCGGAGGACTATCGGTCCCTTCCTGCGAGCGGGAACCCAGGATCCTACACGTTCGATTGGCGAGGGGCGGTGAATGGCGCGCCGCTGTTGTTGGTTGTTCCAGCCGTCTGGCTGTGGAAGCCGCTCCGCCGCCGTACCGATCAGCGATCTTTACGGCGCACTGTCGCCTGTGCCCTGATAGTCCTTGCGGTCGCGCTGATGGCCAATGCCTGGCCTCTGAGTCAGCCTGCGTTTAGTTCGTATGACGATCGGCTGGGGTATCGTCCCTATCAGGCCCTTATCGATGATGTGAGGGACAAGGGAGGGCTTGTCTTTTGGTCGATGACAGAAGCGCGAGACTTTCATGAATATGCTGCTGGGCCATTGGGATCCGTGACCGTTAAGACGGAGCCCCATCCTGAGGCGTTGCTGCAGACGACGGGGTATACCGGATTTGGCGGGCTCTATCAGGATGGGCGAACAATCATCAAGCCGGGTGAGTTGTGGGATCGGTTGCTGCAATTGCCTGCCCATGAGCAGCGACCGGTCCCGGTGCTCATCGGGGAGCTGGCGTTTCATGGATTGAGCGATGCCGGTAAGGATTTGCCTCGTCTTGTGACGGCGCTCTGGGTGAAAGAACGGACGGTTGCCGGCGTGCTGGAGGCGCTTCGATCCGGGCACGCCTATGCGGTGGGAGATGGCGATCATCGCGTCCAGCTTCGGCTCGATGAGTTTCGAGTGGTGTGCCAGGGTGGAACCAAAGCGGCCTCGGTTGGTGACAGGCTGGATCCAGACGGCGCGCGCGATCTCATGGTCCACCTGTCCATCACGGCGACCGATCGCGGGCGCCATCCTATAAAGGTGCGTGTGATTCGTTCCGGCGAGGTCCTGGCTCAGTTGGCTGGTGAGACACCATTTCGCGTCGACTGGCCCGATTCAACTGTGCCAATAAATGAGCGGATGACCTATCGAGTGGAGATCACCGGCAGCGGCGAGCTGTTGAGTAATCCAATCTTCGTGGGGCCGATTTCGTCGTCTGTTGACGCCGAAAGTAAAAAGGAAAAAGTGTAAAGGCACAACAAGCATGAAACTTTTACTTTTCGCCTTCAGACTTTTTACTTGAACCCATGCGTGTCACGATTCATCAACCGCAGTTTCTGCCGTGGCTTGGGTATCTGGACAAGATCGATCAAGCGGATCTGTTCATCGCCTTGGATTCGGTACAGTTTAAAAAGAACGAGTGGCAAAATCGCAATAGGATCAGAACCGCGGACGGCTGCCAATGGATCACCGTGCCGGTCCTCCATCACTATGGCCAACTGCTGAAAGATGTTCGGATTAATCAGGCCGTGACCTGGAGGAGCCAGCACCTGCGCGCCGTTGAGATGCATTATGCGCGGGCGCCGTTCCGCGACCGCTATCTGTCGGAGTTGCACAGTCTCTATGCGACTCCATGGGAACGGTTGCACGATCTGAATATGGCGGTGATTCGCTGGCTGCTCGGGGCCTTTGGGATTACGACGCCCGTTCGCTGTGCGTCGGAATGGGCGGCGCGCGAAGAGCCCACCGACCGGTTGATCGATCTCTGTCATGCCGTTGGAGCATCGGGATATCTCTCCGGTCCAGGCGGGGAGCAGTATTTGGATACCACGCGGTTTGAATCGTCCGGATTGAGGCTGGAGATTCAACAGTTCCAACATCCGATGTATCGGCAAGTCTACGAACCATTCATGCCGGCAATGTCGGCAATCGATCTGTTGTTCTGTTGCGGCCCGGAGGCGCTGACGCGATTGCGCGATGCACGGGCGGGACAGAACGAGGTCACGGCGGGCTAACACCGCACGAGGAGGATGAAATGGCGAACGAGCGTAGAGTGCCGATGCGGATACTGGCAATCGGCGCACACCCGGACGATATTGAGGCCGGATGCGGCGGCACGTTGATCAAGTATGCGCAAAAGGGGCATCGCATTTTTCTGATGGTAATGACGGCCGGCGATAAGGGTGGTTCGGGCGACGTACGCAAACGTGAGCAGGAGCAATCGGCGAAACAATTGCGGGCCGAGAGGATTTTCTGGGGCGGGTATGAGGATACGGCGGTTCCGATGGGACGCGAATTGATTCAGGAGATCGAAGCGGTAGTGAAGGAGGTCCAGCCGCACTTTATTTTCTCGCACTATCACGACGATACCCATCAGGACCATAGGCACCTGGCGATGAGTACGATCACCGCGACCCGCTATACCAAGAACGTGTTGTTCTACGAAGGACCGACAACCCAGAACTTCTCGCCGACTGTCTTTGTCGATATTGATCAGGTGGTCGAGGAGAAGATCAAATCGATTGAGGCTCACGTATCGCAGGTGAAAAAGACCAACATTGAAGATCTAAGTATCGTGGATGTGATTCGGGCCGGGGCGCACTTCCGCGGCATCCAGGGTCGGGTAAAAAACGCAGAAGGCTTTGTCCCGCTGCGATTGTTTATTAATATCGGCATATGACGACTGTGGCGACAATAATTCCCCACTCACGGCCTGCGATCGACCAGGAGGACTTGCGAGCGACGGCCGAGGTACTTTGTTCCGGGCAGATTTCACAAGGGCCCTGGGTGAAGCGATTTGAAGGTGGGATGGCAGGGTTCTTTAGCTTGCAGGGTGGGGTGGCCGTCAGTTCAGGGACCGCGGCGCTCGAGCTGGCGCTGCGGGCGCTCAGGATTGGAGCCGGTGACGAAGTCATCATGCCAAGCTATGTCTGTCCGGCGCCATGGCTCGCGACGCAACGAGTGGGGGCAGAGGCCCGGCTCGTCGACATCGATCTGAATACGTTCAACATCGACCCGCTCGCAGCCTGCCAGGCGGTGACCAATAAGACTCGCGCGATCATTGTCCCGCATTTGTTCGGCCTGCCGGCTGATCTGACGGCACTTGAACGGATTGGGATTCCGCTGATTGAGGATTGTGCACAGACGCTAGGGGTGTCGGAACAAGGGCGGCCAGTCGGCACGGTCGGACGACTCACCGTGTGTTCTTTCTACGCGACGAAGCTGCTGTGCGCCGGAGAAGGCGGGATGGTACTTTCGAATGAGGGGGCGTTACTCGAACGAGTCAGGTTGCTGCGCGAATATGATGGCGCAGCCACACTGGATCCCTCCTCTTTCAATCTCAAACTGACCGACTTGCACGCAGCGCTCGGGCTATCTCAACTGGCACGACTCGCGGCCTTTCATGAACGGCGACGGTTTCTCGCGGCAGCCTATCGGACGACCCTTTCCTCCAAGGCCGCCGTCTGTCCGAGCGTGCCTCCAGGCAGGACGCACGGGTACTATCGATTTGTAATCAGGTTGCCGCATGTACAGACTGACCCTGAGGGTCTCATGAGCCTGATTAGCCGATTGGAACAGCAGGGGATTCACTGCCGCAAGCCTGTCTTTCGACCGCTCCACCGCTATCTGGATCAGTCCGGTTTCCCTAATAGTGACGAAGCGGACAGAACGGCGCTGTCGATTCCACTCTATCCCGATCTCACAGATGACGAAGTCCGGCAGATTCAACAATCGTTGGTCCAGGTCCTTTCATGAAAGCCATTGACGTCGAGGTCTCACCGTTCGCGTTGCGCAGCAGCCGGAGCTGGCTGACACCGGCTGCGCTGGGGGCCCTGCTGGGAGCGATGGCCTTGGCGGTTCCCACGGTTCGTCATCTCTTCGCGCTCGAAGGTCTTCGATGGCTCTACATCCTCCTCTTTGCGTTTCTCGTTGCCGGCGCATTGACGCCGTTCATGGTGCATCTCGGTCATCAGTGGGGGCTGGTCGATCAACCGTCGGAGCGTAAGATCCATGTGCACCCGACTCCCAGGCTTGGTGGTGTGGCAGTCTATCTTGGATTCCTCGGCTCTGTGCTGTTGAATTCGATCCTGCCGGACTGGATGATCGCCACGCTGGCGGCCGGATCGCTATTGCTGATCGTCGGTGTGATCGATGACGTTTGGGAATTGCCTGCTGCTTCGAAGCTGGTCGCCCAACTTGTGGCAGCCGGGATCGTCATTTCCACGGGCAAGGTTCTGACGCTGTTTCCGGGCGGTCCAGTCGGCGATGTTGCGAACGTCATGCTGACGTTGTTCTGGATCGTTGGGATCACGAACGCCTTCAACTTTTTTGACGGTATGGATGGCCTGGCCACGGGGCTTGCGATTCTCATAGCCGGATTCATGGGAGTGGTGGCATTTGAAACAAACCAGCCTGAATTGGGTTGGCTTGCCATTGCCATCATCGGGGCAGGGGCAGGATTTCTTCCTTATAATTTTCGTGGGCGTAAACCTGCTGTGATTTTTCTTGGAGACGGTGGAGCGACTTTCCTCGGGTTCACGCTTGCCTGTCTCGCCGTCAAAGGGAATTGGGCGGATCATAGTCCGATCGTCTCATTTAGTAATCCGCTGCTTATCTTCGGTGTGCTCATCTACGACATGATCCATATCACTGTGGAACGGGTGGCGACAGGGAAAGTGCGCTCGATCAAGGGATGGCTCGACTACGTGGGCAAAGACCATCTCCATCATCGGTTGGAGCGTGCGTTGGGGTCTCGCCAGGCGAGTGTCGCGATGATTTGTCTCATGACGATTTGCCTCGGGCTGGCAGCCTTAGCCCTTCGTGAAGCCGGAACGGCTGAGGCGCTGCTGTTGCTCGTACAAGCCTGCTTGATTGTGGTCATGATCACAATTTTGGAGTGGAGCGGTCGCCAGAAACGCTAGCCCGCATTATTCATGAGCGNTTCTGCTGCAATCGNGGATTCGCCCGCTGCGACAAGCCTGGACGCGGTTGGCACTGCGTCCAGGCAGGCGGGCTCGCCANTCAGTCGGTCAACATACTGTGTCAAGTATGCCTCCCTCCCTCGCAGANTCGGCGNTGGGGCTTGCCTCGCCCGCTCTTACAAGGGGGCCAGCCCCCTTGTAGAATCCCCACGAAGGGGGCACACCCCCTTCGGAACTCCCAGGCGGGGTGTTACCCCGCCTCGCGGCTCCGCGCGCCTGTCTCGCATGNCGACTGCGCGATTTCNCNACGAACCGTCATGAATAATGCGGGCCAACCCCTTGCACTGTGCCGCAGTTCCCGCTACAAGANTCCNNCATGGTTCCTACCGTTGAATGGAAAGACGGTGCAGTAAGGCTGCTCGACCAGAGCCGGTTGCCGGAGTACGTCGAGTTTTTAGACTGCCGGGACTATCAGACCGTCGCCGANGCNATTCGCAGCCTCAAGGTCAGAGGCGCTCCGGCGATCGGCGTGACTGCGGCGATGGGGGTCGCACTGGGTGCCCAGACNGTCACGGCATCAGACTATGAGGGCTTCGNCAAGGCGGTGTTTGTGATCTGCGATCACCTCGCGNCGACNAGGCCGACGGCGGTCAATCTGTTTTGGGCCATCGAACGGATGAAANGCNTGCTCNNCTCGTTACGCACGCAGCCNATTNNNTCNATCAANGCCGCNCTGCTGAANGAGTCACAAGTNATTCTCGATGAAGATATCGCNCTNTGTAAGGCGATGGGACAGCACGGAGCNNNACTCATTGCGAGCGGTCAAACGNTCCTGACNCATTGCAATGCNGGTGCNNTGGCAACNGCCGGCTANGGNACGGCATTGGGCGTCATTCGCGCNGCCTGGGAGCAGGGGAAGNANATTCAGGTCATCGCNGANGAAACCAGGCCGGTNCTGCANGGNGCGCGNCTCACGGCCTGGGAGTTGATGCAGGACAAGATTCCTGTGACGCTCATNACNGACAANATGGCCGGNNCACTCATGCGGCANGGGAANATTCANCTCTGTATCGTGGGNGCGGATCGNATNGCNGCNAACGGGGACGTGGCGAACAAGATCGGNACCTANTCAGTNGCNGTGCTGGCNAAAGCCCATGGGATTCCCTTNTACGTGGCCGCGCCCTATTCCACGATTGATTTGAANACNAAAACAGGAGCGGACATTCCGATCGAACAACGGAACCCNNNNGAAGTCACCACCATNCANGGNAGCCANCCNNTCGCNCCNNNCGGNGTNGCNGTCTACAANCCNGCGTTCGACGTGACNCCGGCTGAGTTGATCACCGGCATCATCACCGAACGGGGTGTTTTCAAGCCGGCCGAACTCGCCGCACAGTTTCAATAATCCAACTCTCAGAAATCGCCCGCGCTGAATGGTCTCAAGATCCATCGTCAAGGCCGCGTAACGGTTCTCGACGCCGAGCTTGATATAGGTTTTTACTCATGCCATTAAAAAGGCCGGTGGGAAAAAGCCACTGTTCAGGTGAGCGGGTGCGTATTCCGACGAAGTCGGCCGCCGATTCCGAGCGAATGCGGCCACCCCTCGGAGCGGAGCGACGCAAGCTCTCCAATGTTACTCAGTCGTGGCCGACTTCCGGTTTCTTCGCCAGCCGTTTGCGCATCGATTCTCCCTTCAAGGTGATCTTATAGGCATTGTGCACGAGCCGGTCAAGGATCGCATCGGCGAGCGTCGGCTCCCCGATGGCGGTATGCCAGTGCTCGACCGGGAGCTGACTGGCGACCACGGTGGACCGCCGGCCATGGCGATCATCCAACACTTCGAGCAGATCGCGGCGGGCCTCCTCCGTCAGGGGAGCCAGGCCCCAGTCATCCAAGAGGAGGAGATCCGCCTTCGCCACGCTCCGCAAGAGTTTGCGGTAGCGCCCATCGCCTCGGGCGAGCGCGAGGTCCTGGAGGAGCCGGGACAGTCGGTGGTAGGCAGCCCCGAACCCGAGTCGGCAGGCCATCTGGCCCAGCGCACAGGCCAGATAGGTTTTGCCGGCGCCTGTGGGGCCGCTGATCAACACATTGTCATGGGTGCGGATCCATTGGCCCGTGGCCAACGAGGCGATCAGCCCGGTGTCCAGCCCGCGGGGGGCGCGGACATCCAGATCTTCCAGGGCTGCGGGGAGGCGGAGCCGCGCGTTCGCCAGCCGCCGCGCCAGCCGCCGGTTCTCCTGGGTGGTGAGTTCGCGATCCACCAAGAGTCCGAGCCGTGCCTCGAAGCTGAGGGACTGGACCTCGGGCATCTCCAGTTGCTCGGCCAAGGCGGTGGCCATGCCGGTGAGTTTCAGGGTCTGTAACGTCTCGATCGTGGGATGGCGTAACATCGTGAGGCTCCTGGGTTTAGGGTTCGTGGTAATAGGTGGTCCCGCGGAGATGCGCATGGTCCACCGGGAGCGGGCGCGGGGAGCCCGGCTCCGTGAGGGGCTGCTGGTCGAGGCCAGTCTTGAGAATCGACTGCACACTTTTGTAGGCGAAGGCCCCCAGGGTCTGGGCCCGCTGACAGGCGGCTTCGAGTCGCGGGTCACCATACTCCCGGCTCAGGCGCAGCACACCCAAACAGGACCGGTAGCCTTGTTCGGGATGCGGGCGGCCGTTCAGGATGGTGGTCACGACGGCCGCCGTCGCGGGGCCCACGGTCTCGGCCCAGTGGATCAGCCGGGAGGGCGGCCAATCCCGATAGCGCTGGTAGGCCAGGGGCAGGTGCGCGACCACGGTGGTGTGGTGCCCCTTCTCAGCACTGCGGACATGGCTCGCCACCCGCTGGCCGTGGTGGAAGCACTCGAGGGTTGTGGCGGTGAGGCGCACCTCGAGCTGGGTGCGGATCAAGGGCGACGGCACGCTGTAGTAATGCCCCTCCACCTCGAGATGCCCGTCAATGTTGACTCGGGCCTGCCGCCACTCGGCATAGACATAGGGTTCGGCGGGGAGCGGCTGCAGCGCGAGCCGGTCCACGGTGTCGAAGACCGAGCGACGGCAGCCGGGGAGCTTCTTGAAGGGGCGGGCGTTCAGCCGCGTCAGGCAGGTGGCGATCGCGGCATTGAGGTCGGAGAGACTGAAGAAGGGCTGATGGCGCAGGCAGGCCAGAATCCACCGCTCGACGATTTGCACGCCGACCTCGACCTTGGCCTTGTCGCGGGGTTTCCGGACTCGGGCCGGAATGACGGCCACGCCATAGTGCTCGGCCAGCGCCTGATACGTCGGGTTGAGTTCCGGCTCATACCGGCAGGTCTTGGTGACCCCGCTTTTGAGATTGTCGGGGACCACGATCTGGGGCACGCCCCCGAAGAAGGCGAAGGCCCGGACATGCGAGGCCGTCCAGTCCGGCAGCGCTTGCGTCCAGGTCGCCTCGGCATAGGTATAGTTGGAGGCCCCCAGCACGGCGACGAAGATCTGCGCCTCGCGGAGCGCCCCGGTGGGCCGGGTGCGCACCGGCATGGTCTGCCCCGCGTAATCGACGAAGAGCTTCTCGCCCGCCCGATGCTCTTGGCGCAGACACCGATCCAGGGTCTTGAGCCAGACGCGATACCGGTCGCAGAAGCGGCTGTACTGGTAGCCGTCGGGATGCGCGGCCTGATATTCCTGCCACAACAGGGCGAGGGTGACCCCCTTGCGGGTTAACTCCTGATGGACCGTCGCCCACTCTGGCACGGGCCGGCTGGTCCCCGTGATCGGCGGAGTCTCCGGATACAACCGGGCTTCCAGGGTCGCGTCATCCACATCCACGGGCAAGGGCCAGGACAATCCCGCAGTCGTCGCCCGCCGCAGGATCTCGGCCACGGTACTGCGCGCCACCCCACAACTCTTGGCGATCTGCCGGTGGCTGAGCTGGCACGTCTCGTTGAGTCGCACTATGTCTTTGATCTTTCGCATCGTCACTCGCTCCGCTGGCATCGGCTGCTCCTCCCATTAAGATGGAAGGGGCACGATACCGAAGGTTGCGGAGGACTTGCGCCGCGATTCGCGCGGAACTGTCAGCGGCGGATCGCCGCCCCTCATTCCGAGGGAGGTCGGCCACCGATTCCGAGGAAGCTCAGAATAGTGGCCGGATTCCCATCGGAATCAGTGGCCGGGTTCCGTTCGGAATGGGTGGCCGACTTGCGTCGGAATCAGTGGCCGGGATGGGTCGGAATACGCAAGCGGGAATCGGCCTTACGATCTTGCGCGAGGAAAGGCACGCGCGCATGCCCGTTCCCACCTGCCATGGTGACCCTCCAGGTCAGGGACTTAACGCCTTTTCTCATACGCAGAGCAATACGCAAAGGCGAGCTCCGCGTCGGTAGCGTTCAAGACTCAAAATGCCTACGAGGCTGACGGCATTTCGGTTACAGCATGAGGAGTTTGGCTCGAATGCTTGGCAATGAACTCTGGCAGGCAAGTGGAGCAGTCCATGTGAGGCCAGCGACCAAACCCTGCACTTCGGACGGAATCTCTCTTTGACTCGCGTTGATAGTACGTTCCCACCAGGAGTAGAAACTCGCGACTCCACCCATGCCAAGGCAGAGCTTCAGAGCCGCATCCATGATCGCCACATAGTGAGCGAGTGTACTTGCCCTACTGTTCCAAGCGTCCGTCAATTTGTCGAGAGCCTCGGGATGGATCGCCGTATCCATAGTCGACCTTCCGCACCTGGCAATCACTGCGCAAGATAGCTGAAAATCTTGTTCCTCCTGAAATTGACTCAGGTCCAGCCGCTGCATCGCCCCGCGAATTCGCTCAGCCTGTTCAGCATTAATGGGTTCAGACAACGCCAGATACACTAGAAGTAGGTCACCAGGGTTCCAGGCCCCTGAACTAGTAATCTGATCAAGAACAATCTGTAACAGGGCTCTCGTATCAAACGATCTGACAGAGGCCACAATCTCTGATTCGGCTGGCCCCAACCTTGAAAGACGATCGCTGAGCGGCCCCTCGATCAACTCCTTGAGCGAAGCAACGGCGTTCCGTCCCCAAGGGGCTTGGAACCAATTTCTTGTGGTCACGAAGGGCCGATAGATTTCCCATCCTCCTTCGGATGTCGCTTGGACAATTGACCTTGCCGTATCAATCGTGAGTCGCAGAAGTTCATCGCCGAAGGGAGCTAGCCTCACCTTCTGCGCAGCAAGGATTTGCAATGTTGCAGATACGGTCATCCGAAATGCCCCTATGCTCATCGGATGCGACACTTCCAGATGCTCTTCGAATAGATCTTCAAAGACCGCCGATCCCGGGCTCGATATCCTGCTATCCATCCATTTGGCCAGAAATTCACGATCTATGTCGTAGTTTTCTTGGTCTCGTAATTCGTCAGCCAAGTTCGTCACGCCTGTGGCATAGGCATAAGTCAAGAGAACCCGTTGTAGCACCGGCATGGAGGCATAGGCCTCCAGGGATTCCATTCGATACCACGCAAATCGTAGGGCGCTCGCGTAGAGTTTGCAGGACGATGCAACGCGGTGTGCCTCTGGGTTATCAGCAGGAGGGAGAAGCTTGGTTAGGATATGTGCAATCGCATTCTGCACAGTGGGCTTCGGCAACCCAAACCGGAGAAGTGTCTCTAAACTATTCAGGAGAACAACCGGGTTCGAACTGGTTCGCGCACGGGCAAGAATGCTCTCTACGACCTGATCATTTTCGGCGCTCTCAGAACGAAACAGCTTCCCAAGCACCGTATTCGGTTCACAACATCCCCCTATAGGGAGCCCGAACACTTTTGCGACGGTCTTTCCCATTCCTTCAGTTCGGATATTTTCCTCAATAGCCCGCGTGTAGGCCTCGGCGAAGCTTGCTTGATCATGATAGGCGATCGAGGGAAGGTTGAGCCATTTCTCAAATACCTCTGGCTGCAGCGGGAAGGCCATACTTTCGTGAATCCCAATCTGGGCAATGACCAACTGTTTGAGTTTTTCCCAGAAAAAGCTCCAGCTTCTCTCAGCTTGTTGTTCGACTTCTGTTGCGAGTAACTGTCGATCACCGTCTGATGCGGCACGCTGCGATAGGCGGTTGATGGTATCGTGAGAAATCTCGAGATAGGGAGTCAATGCGTGCAGCGCCTGGTCTCTGATCGCTCGACTCGGGTGGCGAAGCCTCAAGAATGGATCGTGTTGGGCCACAGCTGAAACAGACCCATTGGGGCACCAGCTGTGATTGCATTAAATCCCCACTGCTCCCACTCCTCCGCAGGGACTTTCAGGTCCTCAGTAACCACAATTGTCTGCTTCAGCTGGACCTGGAATATAGACTTGAGCTTGTCATCTGACAGGATGAGCGACGCGAGTTCCTTTGACGTTGTCGCTAGGACGTGGGCTAGCAGGGCCAGCGTAATCTTTCCTCGATATCCCGTCTCTTTCTCGACCATACCACTGATCACCTGACGAATCTTATTCAGTACCAACTGCTTGAGACTCGGGTTGCTTTGCCAGTGTGACTCCAAGTGCGTTTCATAGAGCCAGCCCAAATAGGCCGCTGCGTTCTCCCCACGACGTTTGACGTCTACAAACGTCATCACTAACCCAAACCCGATGAGGAAGGACTGCGAGATTGTGACCATATCTTCGAGACTCAGAGGATGGGTTTCCAAGTGAGCAATATCCTCCATCCCTTTCCATAGCCGCTCCACGACCCACTTGGAGGCGTGCTCCTTGTGCTGTTTCGGAATGGTTTCATCCGTCCAGAGGTCAATGACCGCCTCACGACAGGTTTCACGAAACGAATAGAAATACGCCGCTGCCTCGGAGGGCTTGCCTTGCTCTATCGGTAGCGGCTGTAGTGCGGTCCCATGAGAAAAGACATATGCAGCGTACCGGCGAATGATTTTGAGTTCATACGTTTCTTCCAGCGCACCCTCAGCCGAAGTTCCGGCACGACGAAGATACTGCACGACGAGGTCAGACGGGATCGGGAGGTACAGAACATTGAGCTGCATGAGCCTGATTAGATGGTCATAGTATTGCTCTGTTGAGAGCAGCCCCTTCTTGTTCATGAATGCGAGCACGGCATCTATTGTGATGATGGGCTGCTTTTCGACATGCGCATGACGATTGACCGATCGATCGTCTGACCAGAAAGGATAGGGTTCAACACGGGTGGCGTAAATCAATTCTTCCAGAACGCGGGCGCATTGCCCCCTGTCTCCCGTTCGTGGATCAGGCAGGGGCGCCGACGGGAAGAAGTATCGCTGGTTCAGCCTTTCGCTTAGGTAGCGATTCAGGTCGTTCAGCCATTCTGAAGCTTCCTGCCGTAGTCTGAATTCCTCCAAAGTATGGGCAATGTGATCCGTCTCATGTTTGGGAATTCCTATCTGAAACGCACGGGTGAGCCCTTCAAGCCACTCATGATGAGCGAAGAACTCTGCTGTCCCTATATCGAGGACCAGGAATGGCTTCTTCATGAGGAGTTGCACGCGATCTTCTCGACATGGCTGACCATGGCATGCCACCGATATCGACGCCAGTTCCTGTTTCGAGAGGGCTCCTACCTCACACATCGCTGTCAGGACTTCATAGGGGAACACCCGATCGCGACTAAGCTCTTCGTTTAGTTCGAGTTGTCCGATGGCCTCTTTCGTCAAATGATGAACCAGCACAAGGCCCTTTTCCTGCTTCGCGTAATAGAACAGGAGGGCGTCTGTTCGACCCAACTGTTCAACTTGAAACGCTCTCAGGGCCTCATCGTGCGGAACTTGGGTCAAAATACGCATTACCCCAGAGTCCAGGACAATTTTTACCGCCTGACTAATAGTTTGGCGGCTCACTTGAAAGCGAGCGGCTTTGAGCGATTCTGTTTGGATTAATGAGAGCGTGGATGGTGCAAGGATGATCCATTCAAATGCTTGTTCCAGAATCGGGAAAAGGCCCAGCTCGTGGCACAGAAGTAGACTCGTGTAATCAAGCAGAATGCCTTTAGTTTCAAGTGGAACGGCACCAACCTCAAATCCACGACTACCGTGACGCGCATAGATTGGGAGTTTCTTGTTCCACGTGGTTGCTTTACGGTTAGTTCTAAATCTCACGTACCATTCGAATCCCAACGGGTGATGGTCGATATCCATCAATACATGAACTGGTGCTTCAGCTTTGCGGTAAAGCTCCCAGTGCTCCCGCTGCACCTGCTGTTGTGCGGCAAAGCGTTGTATGACGTCCTGGAACGACACGGCTTCAAGAGCGGTTGATGAGGGGAACCGCTCTCGAAATTCTTGCAGCCGCCCACTCGCCTCAAGGTCATGGCCGGTCAAAAATCCCGTTTCAATGAAAAACATCCATACGGATGGATCTGTGGGGGCTGTCTCTGTTGCGCGCTGAGCTAGCTGAAATGCTTCTTCTGGATTTTCACGGACCAACAGCTGGCTTGTGCCAATGAGTAGGTGCGTGTCTGCGGATGGCTGGGCTGCTGCCTCGCGGAGCGTTCTCAGTGCATGGTCTCGACGACCGAGGCGAAAGTAGGCATCAGCCAGCCGCTGGACGACCTCAGTGCTTGGTTGTTCCCGTCGAATCGCTTCCAGCTGTACGACAGCATGATCGAGTCTGTTGAGCTTTACGAGACATTCAATTTCAATTCGGCGAATATTGTCCAGGAGAGACGGTTCAAGCCACACGGACCTGTGTGCGGCGATAACGTCGAGGCACGGCTGATATAGTTGCGTCCGATACAGGGATTCGACCCGGTACCAAAGACTTCTTGGATCTGGTGAGAACGAGACTAGCTGTTCTGCTGTCGAAACCAACTTAGCCCACTGTTCTGTCTTCCGGTAGAAGCCGCAAAGGTTTATTAGGTCAATCGGACTTTGTGAGGTCGTCCACGCTGCCAATGCTGCTTGCTCAGTCGCGCTATGATTCCCAGCGATGTCATGCTCTAAGGCCTGGAGGCGTAGGCTGGTAGTAGGATCTGTGGCTGTTTCTTGTCGGAGTGATCTGGCCTTGGAAGCGTGACCGCCTCTGATGTACAGGCCGGTCATCAGCTCCACCCACAGGCCTTCCTCTCGAGCAGAAAAGAATCGTGATTTATCGGCTTCCATCAATTGAATGGCGTGGGCATGATCTCCCTTCCGCTCGTAGAGCTGACTGAGTGTCGCAATGTCATTCGGGGTGGCTGACTGCTCCTCACATTTTGCCTTTAGCTTGGCAATGGATCGATTAATATCAAAGGGCACGTCCCATTCAAGGCAATAGAAGAGTGCTGTGAATACCGTGGGGTCTTCCGACAACAGGCGCACGGCTAATTCCTCT